>QHUT01000098.1 GCA_003222055.1 Gemmatimonadota bacterium | reverse complement strand
CGCCGCCCTGCTCGTGACTCCGTCGGCGACTCCCCAGGGAACGACCGCCGCGCCGGCCCGGGTCAGCTCCGCCGGCCGCTCGGTTTGCGCGGGTGCGGCCAACGGCGTGGTGCTCGACTTCGCCGCCCAGTTCGGCGGCGTCAGTCAGGACGACCACCGGAGCAATGTGTGGTCTGGTCGCGTGACCGGCTCCATGATCGGCAATCTCGTGGTGGCCCTCGAGCCGCTCGGCAGCCTGATGGAGACCGCCAACCCGATCTGGCAGGTCAAGACGCGCTGGATCGTCCCGGCCGGCGCCAGTGAGGGTTCGCTCGTGGCGGACCTGTACGGCACCGTGAATTGGAAGACCGGCAGGATGCGGCTTTCGGGCGTGGTGACCGAGGGATGCCTCAAGGGGTACGAGGCCGTCGTTGATGGGCGGTTCGCCGACTTGGACGCGGCCGGCACGCTCCAAATCGAGCCGGTGATGGCGTCGCGCTAGCCTGGCCATTCACACATGGCACGCTCGCCGCTGGTTGCGCTGCTGATTGCCTGCTTCGGCTCGCCGGTGGGCGCGCAGTCGGCGCCCCCGGCGCCCCCGCCCAGCACGCCTCCGCGCGTGATCGTCGTGCGGATGGTGGAGCGGGTGCCGTACGGCATCGCATTCGAGCCGGCTCGGGTCAGTGCTCAGCCAGGAGACACGGTCCGGTTCGTCCAAGCAGGCGGGATGCCTCACAACGTAGAGTTTCGCAGCATCCCCGCGGCCGTCGACCTGGGAGAGCGGCGCGTCGGGCCGATGCTCGTCTCGATCGGGCAGACGTACGACATCGTGATCGACGGCGGATTCCTACCGGGGAAGTACGTCTATGTGTGCACCCCACACGAGGGGTTCGGGATGGCGGGAATCATCTACGTAGAAGAAGGAGCCCGCTAAGGCGCCGCACACCCTCTGGCGCGCGCATACCGGCAGGCGCAATCCTTCTGCCATGCGGGTGCTGATCGTCGAGGACGACCCCGAGCTCGCCGCGCTGCTGCGCGACGGGCTGCGCGCGCAGCGCATCGACCCCACGTTGGCCACGACGTTCGCCGAGGGGCGGGAGCGCGCCGGGCAGGCCACGTACGACGTGATCATCCTCGACGTGCGCCTGCCCGGCGGCACCGGGTTCGAGCTGTGCGGCGAGCTGCGGCGCCAGGGTGTGACCACGCCGGTGCTCATGCTGACGGCGCTCGATGCGGTGGACGACCGGGTGCGGGGACTCGAAGTCGGGGCGGACGACTACCTCACCAAGCCGTTCGCGTTCCGCGAGCTCGTGGCGCGGCTCAAGGCGTTGGCACGACGGCGTCCCGCGCTCACGCCCGCCGTGCACCGCATCGCGGACCTGGAGGTCGATCTCGCCGCCCGGCGGGTCAGCCGCGGCGGCAGCCCTCTCACCTTGAGCGCGAAGGAATTCGCTTTGCTGGAGCTGTTCGTCACCCATCCGGGACAGGTGCTCGATCGCGCCACCATCACGGCGCACGTGTGGGACGACAATCACGACCCCTTCACCAACGTGCTCGAGGTGCTGGTGCGGCGCCTGCGCCGCAAGCTCGACGACGGGTTCGAGCCCAAGCTGATCACGACGCTGCGGGGCGCGGGGTACCGGTTCGGCCCGTGAGCGATCGCTGATGGACCCGCTCGCCCGTCTCCGGCTCCAGTTGACGGCGTGGTACGCCGGCGTGCTGGTGCTCGTGCTCGTGCTGTTGGGGAGCGGACTGTTCCTGACGGTCCGCCGCCAGATGGCGCGGCACCTGGACGCGTCGGTGAGCGCCGCGGCCGCGGCACTCGAGCAGGCGGCCCGGATTCGGGAGAGCGAGCGCGCCGGGGCGCGTGGCGCCGTGGTCGACGCGGTCGACGAGCTCCACATCCCCGACCGGTCGCTCTATCTGCTCGACGACGACTTCCATCCAATCAAGCCCGCGGTGGTCCCCGATTGGATCCGGGACGCGTTCCGCCACGCGGCCCAGGCGAAGCACGGCTACAGCGACGTCGATGCCCCGGACGGTCACGAGCTGCGGGTGTATGTCGAGCGGTTCAGCGGCACCACCGGCACGCCGTACGTGGCGGCGGTGGTGGCGGACCGGCTGGAGCTCGAGGACGAGTACGCGTCGCTGATCGAAGCCTTCGCCGCCGCGGCGCTTGCCGCGATGCTGCTGGTGGCGGGTGGCGGCTCGCTGTTGGTACGGAAGTCCACCGCGCCGGTGCAACGCTCGATGGAGCAGATGCGCCGCTTCATGGCCGACGCGGCGCACGAGCTGCGCACGCCGATCACCTTGCTGCGGACCCGCGCCGAGGTCGCGGCGGGCCAGGAGCGGGAGCCGGCCGGCGACGCCGCCGCGTTTCAGGCGATCGAGCGCGAGGCCGCGCGCCTCGGGGAGATCACGGGGGAGCTGCTCACGCTGGCGCGTGCCGACGCCGGCGAGTGGCCGGTCGTGCGGGAGGCGCTGTATCTCGACGACGCCGTCGCCGGCGCCGTCGATGCGGCGCGCGCCCGCGCCGGCCAGCGACAGGTGTTCGTGGAGGTCGGGGCGTTCGAGGAGGCGAGGATCACCGGCGATGCGGCGCTGGTGCGCCAGCTGCTGCTCATCGTGCTCGACAACGCGCTCAAGTTCACGCCGGCGGGCGGTCGTGTGCGGCTCGACGTGTCCGCCCAGAACGGGCGCGCGGCGGTCGTCGTCACCGACACGGGGCTCGGCATCCCGGCCGAGCAGCTGCCCCATGTGTTCGAGCGGTTTTACCGGGGTGAGCGGGCGCGCCACGAGGCGGAGGGGGCCGGGCTCGGTCTCGCCATCGCGCGGTGGATCGCCGACGTGCACGGTGCGGACATCGCGATCGCCTCCGAGCCGGGGCACGGCACCCGTGTCGCGATCAGCTTCCCCCTGGCGGCAGCGTGAAGGTCCGGCCCCGAATGGCGACGAGCAGGATCGGGACGGCGAACAGCGTGATCGGCGTCGACAGCGCCAACCCGCCGATCACGGCGAGCGCGAGCGGGCGCTGCATCTCGCTCCCGGCGCCGATCCCGAGCGCGAGCGGCAGCAGGCCGAACAGGGTGCACAGCGTGGTCATCAGGATGGGGCGGAGCCGGACCCGGGCGGCTTCACGGATCGCGGCCTCGAGCGCCGTGCCTTCCGCCCGCATCCGCAGCCGGGTGAAGTCCAACAGGATGATGCCGTTCTTGACGATCAGCCCGACGAGCAGGATCAGGCCCATGAACGAGGAGACGTTGAGCGGGGTGCCCGTGAGGAACAGCAGCGCGAGGGCGCCGACGAACGAGACCGGTGCGACGAGCAATACGACAAGGGGCTCCACGAAGGACTCAAACTGCACCACCATCACCGCGCAGACACTGACGGCGGCGAGCGCGAGCACGAGCAGCAACGCCCGGAATGCCTCCTGCTGGCCGGCGTACTGGCCCCCGAGCGCCACCCGCACGCCCGGCGGCGCGGGATGCGCCGCCAGTACGCGCCGCACGTCCGTCATGACGCCGCCCAGCGATCGGCCGCTCACGTCCGCCGTCATCACGATCATCTGCTGTTGATTTTCGCGCTCGAGGCTCAGCCGCGACTCGGTCGACTCGAAGGTGGCCAGGCTGCCGAGCGGGGTTACCCGGCGCGCCGGACCGCCCAGCAGCGGGAGGGCGCGCAGCCGCAACGGATCGAAGCGCACCGAGTCGGGCGCCCGCACGCGCACGGCGACGGGTCGATCCCCGGTCCGGATCTCGCCGGCGGGCATGCCGAGCAGGGCGGCGCTCACCGCGCTCCCCACGTCCACCGGGGTCAGGCCGATCCGGCCGGCCTCCGCCTCGTTCACCCGCATCAGCAGCTCCGCCGACGGCTCGCTCACGCCGTTGTACAGGTCCTCGACCCCGCCGACCTGCTCCAGGTCCGGTGCCAGCCGCCGCGCGTACGCTTCGAGCGTGTCGAGCGATTCGCCGAACAGTTTCACCTCGACCGGGCGCGCCGCGCCGGCGAGGTCGTTAATGACGTCCGCGAGGATCTGCATGAACTCGATGTGCAGGCGCGGGACCGCGGTCGCGGCCTCGTCCCGGACGTGATCCATGACGGCGAAGACATCGCGAGAGCGGCGGTTGCGGGGCGTGAGCCGCGCCACGATGTCGCCGGAGTTCTGCGCCGTCGCGAAAAAGCCCAGCTCGGCGCCGGTCCGTCGTGAGGTCCCCGTGATTTCCGGCGTCGCGGCGAGAATGCTTTCCGCGATGCCCACCTCGCGGTCCGTTTCCGCCAGCGCGGTGCCCCCGGGCGTGAAGTAATCGAGCACGAACGCCCCCTCGTCGATTTCCGGCAGGAACCCGGTGCCGACGAGGCGCGATAATCCGAGACCGGCGACGACGAGGACGAGCAGCGCGGCGGCAAGCCGCCGGGGATGATCCAGGACCCCCGCCAGCGAACGTTCGTAGCGCGGCCCGAGCTCCTCGAGCGCGCGCTGGACGCGGGCGAGGATGCCGGTGACGCTCGCGTCCACCTCGTGCGCCGTGACGAACTGCTCGGCGAGCAGGGGAATGAGCGTGAGGGCGAGGGCGAGCGACACCAGGACGGCGACGGTGAGAGTCGTAGCGAGCGCGGCGAAGAACTGCCCCACCACGCCCTGGAGCAGACCGAGGGGGAGGAAAACGACCACCGTGGTGATGGTCGAGGTGGTCACCGGCCAGATCAGCTCCTGGACTGCGGCGCGGATCGCCAGGACTCGCCCGCCCCCGAGCAGGAGATGTCGCGCGATGTTTTCCGTGATGACGACCGCGTCGTCGATCACCAACCCGATCGCGATCGCCATCGCGCCCAGGGTCATCAGGTTGAACGTCTGGCCGATCACGCTCATGACGAAGATGGTCACCGCGAGCGTGACCGGGATCGACGTCGCGCTGACGGCCGTGATGCGGCCATGCCGCAGAAACACGAGCAGGACGACCACCGCGAGCGCGGCCCCGCCCAGCATCGCGTCGCGCACGGAGCGGACCGCGTCGCGCACCAGCGCCGCCTGGTCGTACACCGGCTTGAGGCGGACGCCCGGCGGCAGCCTCCGGGCCAGGCCCGCCATGACCACGGCCACGCTGTCCGCGATCGCCACCGTGTTGCCACCGATTTGGCGGGCGACGTTGATGAGCGCGGCGGGCTTGCCGTCGCCCGCCACGATCCGGACGTGATCCTCCGTGCCCACCTGCACGCTCGCCACGTCACGCACGTGCAGGCCGCTCCCCAGGACGACGGCGCCGACGTCGTCGGCGCTGTGGGCTTCCTGATCGGTCACGATGAGGTACTGGCGGTAGTTCTGGGCGACCCGCCCCACGGCCTGCACGGTCACCGCCCGCCGGATGGCGTCGGCCAGATCGGCATACGACATCCCGACGGCGGCGAGCCGCGCGGGATCCACCATGACTTCGATCTCCCGCACGTCGGACCCCTGCACCTCCACGCGGCCCACTCCCGGGACGCGCGAGAGCAGCGGCTTGATCTCGTAGCGCGCGATGTCGTACAACGTGGCGGGGTCGCCGCCCTGGAGGTTGTACGAGAGGATGGGAAAAAGCGAGGGCGTGAGCCGCTCGATCTCGATGTCCAGGTCGGCAGGGAGCGAGCCCTGAATCTGGTTCACGCGTGCGCGCACCAGCTGGAGCGCGTACGCCATGTCCGTGGTGGGCGAGAAGTTGATCGACAGCTCGCTCGCACCTCTGATGGAATGCGACTGGACGCGCGTCACGCCCGGCACCACGCTGACCGCTTCTTCCAGCGGGCGCGTCACGCTGAACACCACCTGCCGGGCGCCCAGGCTCGACCCTTGGGCGACGATCTTGATGCGTGAGAAGTTCAGCTCGGGATAGATGGCGGACGGCAGCTCGAAGCCGGCCCAGATCCCGGCGATGCTCACGAGCCCCACCAGCAACAGCACCAGCCGCCGCTGGCGACTGACGACGTCGAACAGCGTCACTCGGGCGTCCGCACGGTCCGCGAGATCTTGGCGCCGTCCTGGATGCCGTAGGCCCCGGCGGTCACGACGGTCTCGCCGGGCGCGAGGCCCGACGCGATCTCCGCCACGGAGTCGCTCCGGGCGCTGACCCGCACGGCGCGTGCGTGGGCCACGCCGCCCGAGTCCACCACGAAGACCTGAAACCCGTCCCCGTTCGGGACCAGGGCGGCGAGCGGCACCGTGACGGCCTGCGCGTGCACCGCCGTCACGATCCGGCCGACGACCGACTCGCCGATGCGAAGCGGACGGCTGGGGCGGCGCAGCTCGGCGCGGACCATCACCGCGCGGGACGCGGAATCGAGCGCGACGGCGATGCCCGTCACGCGCCCCTGCCCCAGCGGTGCGTCCCCTCCGCCCCCCGCCACGGCCACGGTGTCGCCGTCGTGGATCTGGGCCGCGTCGGTGGGAGACACGCCGAACAGAATGTCCAGCGCCGTCGGGTCGGCCACCTCGACCAGCGGTTGGCTCTGATCGGCGGAGGCGCCGAGCACGGCGCTCATGCGGGTGACGACCCCGGCGATCGGCGTCCGCAGCGTGGCGAGCTGCTGGGCGCGCCGGGCCGTCACGGCGCCCACCTGGGCCTGCGCGAGATCGGCGGCCGCCTGGTCCGAGTCCTTCTGCGGCAGGATGCCGGCCTGCACCAGGCGTACCGCACGGGCGTAGGCGCGCTGGGCATTCTCGAGCGCCGTCGCCGCGCTCTGCGCCGCCGCGTCGAAGGGCTCGCGCTCGAACTCGAGCAGCGTGTCGCCTTGGGCCACGCGGTCGCCGACGGCGACGCGGATGCGCGCCACGCGGGTGGGCGCGGGCGCCGCCAACTCCGCGAAGTGACCGGGCCGCGGGGTCACGGTCCCGATCGCGGTCACGACCTGCGCGAACCCTTGCGTCGCGACGCGCGCCGTCCCGACTCGGGCGCCGCCCGCGTCGGCGGGCGGCTCGGCCGCCGCGCTCCCCTGGCGCTCGCCGCGACACCCCGCGAGCGCCGCCACGGTGGTGACGAGCAGAGCCAGAGCGCGCGTCACGACGGCTCGGATGCGGTGAACAGGCGCACCGCTGCCGCGGCGTTGTTGGCGGCGGCGACGTCGTCGATGTAGCGGGCGAGCGCCTCGCGGGCGTTGCGTTGCGCCTCGAGCACGTTGGCGAGGGCGATCGCGCCTTCGGCGTACGCCTGCAGCGACATCGCCGCCACCCGGTCGGCGCTGGCGAGCAGCAGCCGGTCGCGCTCGAGCCGGGCCAGCGCCAGCGCCAGCGCGCGCCGCGCCCGCGCCAGGTCGGCCTCCGCCTCGCGCCGGACGAGATCCAAGTTTGCTTGTGCCCGGTCGCGCGCCGCCGCCGCCTGCGCCACCTCGCCCCCGTTCCAGTTGAAGAGCGGCAGCGGCAGCGACAGCCCGACGGTCGGCAGGTCCCCTCCCGGCCCGGTCGGATCGCCACGTTCGACGCCCACCTGCAGGCTGGGCGCCGCCAGCACGCTGCGATGCGCCAGGGCGAGCGCGCGCTCTGCGGAGCGCAGATTCGCCGCAGCGGCCGCGACGGGGAGCGACAGGGCTCGAGCGGCGGGCCCGCTGTCGGGAGACGCGGGCGGCGGGGGTGGGGCGAGAGAGTCGGCGAGGGTGATCGACACGTCGTCGCCGGGGAGGCCCATCGCGAGCTGCACGGAGAGGAGGGCCTCGACGGCCGCAACGGAATCGTCCGCCGCCGCGTTCTCGATCTGTCCCGCGTTCACCGCGGCCAGGTGCACGTCGAGCTCGCTCACATCTCCCACCTCACGCCGCAGCTGCGCCATCCTGCGCAGGCTGTCGGCGGCGAGCGCGTTGCGGCGCGACAGCCGGGCCCCCGCGGCCGCCGCGAGCGCCCGGGTATAGGCGGTGTCCATGTCGAACCGAATCGCGGCGCGCTCGAACGCGACGCCGTAGCGCACAGCGTCCCGCGCCGAGGCCGCGGTACCGATGCGAGCCGCGCGGATCCATGGCAGGTCGAGCGGCAGATCGGCGATCACGTGGTAGTGGGGGAGATCCTTGGTGTAGGTCGCTCCCAGCGACGGATTGGGATAGAGCCGCGCCCCGTGCAGCGCCCCCGCCGCCGCTGCGACGTCGGCACGGCCGAACGCGGCGCGGGCGCCGCGCGCCAGGGCGGCCTCCACCGCTTGGGGGCGCGTGACCGCTCGTTGCGCGAGGAGCGGAGGCGATCCGGCCGCGCCGCACAAGGCGATGCACAGCGGAAGAGACGCTCGAAGAGCCATGTTGACGTGCGGGGAAACCTACTTGTCGAACCTGTCAGCAAGCTGACAGGGTCAGCGCCATCCGCCCGCCGCGCGCTCCACAGAGCCCAACTGGCTCTCGGTCGGCTCCGCTCAGCAAAACCACGGCTCGGTGAGGCGTGGCGCGACGGGTCGCTCGGGCGGCGGCCGCCGGAACGGCGCCCGGGGGGCCGGGCGGCCGGCACGCCGGGCGGCGAGCTCGCGGAGACGGTAGAACGTGACCCCGGGATCTTCTTCGGCACGCGCCGCGTCGGCCACGAGGGCGCTGGCGTCGCGCTGCAGCTCGTCCATCCGCGGGTCCGGATGGGTCCAGCGATAGCTGAGGCCGGGCGCGTCGAGCTGGCCGAGCGCGAGACGCAGCGTGGGCCGGGTGAGCAACAGCGAGCCCGGGGGCACGAGCAGCCGGATGGTGAGCTGAACCGGGTCGACGTGATCCACGAGGTCCTGCGCCTCGAGGAAATCCAACAACTCGATGTAGTCGTCCAGCGTGCTCCACGGCGTGAACGGCACGAAGGTCGGCCGGGGGGCGATGCCGGCGCGGCGCAGCACGTCGATCGCCCCGGGCACATCGGCCCTGGTGTGCCCCTTTTCGAGATTGGCGAGCACGACATCCGAAAGCGCCTCCACCGCCGACACGACGAAGGCGCACCCGGTGGCGGCGAACTCGGGGAACAACTCCTGGTGACGCAGCACGTGCTCGATCTTGGCGGTGAAGTCGTAGCTCACGCGCGGGAACTCGACGTGCAGGTCCCGTACCAGCTTGAGGGCGTGTCCCGGGCCGTTCAGGAAGTCGGGATCGCCGAACGTGATGTGCCCCGCCCCGGCGGCGACCAGGCGACGGACGTCCTCCAGCACCACGGGGCGCGGCACCGCGAAGAAGCGCCCCTCGTAGACCGGCGGGATGGGGCAATGGAGACACGCATGCAGACAACCGCGACTCGCCTCGACGTATCCGGCCGGCACGAACCGGCCGCCGCGCGCGAGCCGCACGTATCGCGCCAGCGGCGGAAGCGACTCGCGGCTCGGCAGCGGGAAGGCGAGCCGCTCGCGCGTCGCAATGCGGCGCCTGGGCGCTTCACCGGCCTCGAGACGCTGCGCCAGCGCCACAAGCTCGCCTTCGAATTCCCCACCCATCACGTCATCCGCGACGCCGTCGAGCAGGAACTCGGCGCACAGCAGTGCGTACAAGCCGCAAAACACGATCCGGCAGCTCGGGTTGAGGCGCCGGAGCCGCTGGGCTGCGGGTACGCCGAGGCGCAGGGCCGTGTGCATCGGGGCCATGATGGCGGCGAGGCGCGCCCGGCGCACCATCGCGTCGTCCAGGGCTTCGAGCGCGAGGTCGAGGGCCCGCGGAGCGTATCCCGCGCGCTCGAGAAACGCCATCGGCCACGCGAGACCGAGCGGCTGGTGACCGAGCTCGTAACAGGACACGACGAGGATCGCTCCCGGCGCGCGCAGCGCGCCGACCGGAGGAACCGGCGATTCAGGCATGATGTTCGTACAAGGAAACTACACCGAGGTCCACGTGACTACGCATACCCCCGTCACCATTCTCGGCATCCCGGGCAGCTTGCGACGGGGCTCGTACAACCGCTCCGCGCTGCGAGTGGCGCAGCAGCTCGTGCCTTCGCGCGCGAGGCTCGAGGTCGCCGAGATCGGCCAGCTGCCGCTGTACAATCAGGATCTCGAGGCCGAGCCCCCGGGCACGGTCGCCGACTTCAAGCGTCGCATCCGCGGAGCGGACGCCGTGCTGTTCGTCACACCCGAATACAACTATTCGGTTCCGGGCGTGCTCAAGAACGCGATCGACTGGGCGTCGCGTCCCTCCGGGGACAGCGCCTGGGACGGAAAGCCCGCGGCGATCATGGGTGCGTCGGGCGGCCCGATCGCGACGGCCCGGGCTCAGCACCACCTCCGGCAGATGCTGGTGTTTCTCAACATGCCCGCGCTCGCCCGGCCCGAGGTGATGATTGGCGATGCGCAGGAGAAGTTCGACCAGAACGGCAACCTGATCCACGATCCCACCCGCGAGGGGATCCGGCAGATGCTCGAGGCGCTCGTGCAGTGGACGCTGCTGCTCCGGCGCGAGCTGCCGGACTAGACATTTCACTTCTTGAGGAAGGCTTGCAACGCGGCCCGGAAGTCGGGCGTCGTCCGACTCACGGCGTTCACATCCGCGCCCAGACGGACGCCCTCTTCGAACCGCATCCCGTCGAGCTGGTAGAATTGCTGCTTGGTGAGCGCCAACGCGGACGGACTCGCGGCGGCGAGGGCGCGTAGCACCTCACCCACCTGATCGTCGAAATCCGAGTCCTCGTATACGCGCGACACCAGTCCCAGTCCGGCCGCCTCGGGGGCGCCGAGGATGCGCCCCGTCGCCGCGAGATCGAATGCGATTTTCTCCCCGGCCGTGCGCTTCAGGAGGGTCATCACGATCGCGGGCACGAACCCACGCTGCACCTCCGGATACCCGAACTGGGCGGATTCCGCCGCCAGGACCAGGTCACACGCCGTGGCGAGCCCGCAGCCCCCGGCGAGGGCCCGCCCCCGGACCAGGGCGACGACCGGCTTGGGGAGACGTCGCATGCTCAGGAAGATTTCGGCGAACCGGAGCGCGGCCCGTCGGTTCTCATCCACGCTCTTGTCCGCGGAGGCGAGCAGCTCGTGGAGGTCCATTCCAGCGCAGAAATCGCCGCCGGCACCACGCAGCGCGACCACGCGCACGGCGGCGTCCAAGTCGGCGCGTTCGAGCACGGCCAGCAGCGCGTCGATCATGGGGGCATCGATGGCGTTCTTCTTGTCCGGCCGGTTGAGCGTGGCCGTGAGGATCCCCGAGTCGACCGTCGCGAGCACGCGATCCGTCACCGGGGCAGCTCCACCACGAGACGCAGCAGCGCGGTCGAGAGCACCTTGCCCTGGGCGTCGGTCTTGAGCGAGATGGTCCCGCCGCCGTCCAAAGCGCCGTGGAGCAAGAAATTCAGCGCATGCAAATTGGGCAGCTCGAACCGCTCGACATGGCCCGTGATCATGTCCTTGAAGTGGCGCGCGACGCGCGCCACGGTCACCTGGTTCACGAGCAAAGGGTAGTACTCCGGCTTGCGGGCGATCAGGCCGACGTTCGCCGTGTCACCCTTGTCTCCGGACCGGGCATGCGCGAGCTCCACCAGCCGCACGCGGCGCTTGCTCGACCGCCGTTTCATGCTTCGACGATCTCCACGCACGGCTCCACCATGGTCTTGTCGAGCAGCGCGGGCCAGTAGGCCACGATCTCTTCCGGCTTGGGGCGCCCCCCGGCGAATCCCGTGACGCTGGGAGGACCGTTCAGGATCAGGGGAGCGATCTCACGGGTGAAACGCTCCACGGCGGCCCTGTCGGGCGAGCGCACGCCGACCCGCAGCTGTACTTCGGGGAGGCCCTCCACCGCCAGGTCCTCGAGCGCCAGACGGCCGTGCGTCGCGTCGGCTCCCACGAGCTCGGTGTGGATCGCCTCGAACCGGAGTCCCAGACTCTCGAGGCGTCGGCGCAGCACGCGGTCCGCGGCTCGCGCCTTCGCGTAGGCGTCAGGCCAGGAATACACCAGCGTTCCAACGGCCTTGTAACCGTAGAAATACGCCACCGACACCTTGAGCTTGTCGGTCGCGGGCTTGCCCCTCACTCCTGACACCCGAACCCTGTCCTTCCCCGCTTGCTCGAGTCGGATGGTGGTGAAGTCCGCGATGCAGTCGGGCGTGATGTACGCCGCGGGGTCGCCCATCTCGTACACGAGCTGCTCGGTCACGCCGGCGACGCTGATGCGCCCGCCCGTGCCCGGATGCTTCGAGATCTCGAACGTGCCATCGGCGCGGGCTTCGACGATCGGGTAGCCCACGTTGGCGAGATCGGGGATCCGCTCCCAGTCTACGAGACAGTTGCCCCCACTGCATTGCGCGCCACACTCGATCGTGTGGCCCGCGACGGTGCCGGCGGCGAGCAGGTCCCAGGCGTCGGGCGGCCAGTCGAAGGCGTGGATCATCGGCGCGAGTGTGAGGCCGGTATCAGTGACGCGGCCCGTGATCACGACGTCCGCACCCTGACGCAGCGCCTCCACGATGGGCCGGGCACCGAGGTAGGCGTTCGCCGCGAGCACCCGATCGCGTACGTCGGAGAGCGGCCGGCCCGTGTCGAGGTTTCTGAGCTCGTGCCCGCGGGCCAAGAGCCCGTCCAGCCGGCCCAGCAGGTCGTCTCCGGTCACCACGCCGATGCGCAGCTTGCCTCCGAGCGTGAGGCGGCGCGCGACATCGGCGACGGCCTGTGCGCAGGCTCGGGGGTTCACGCCACCGGCGTTGGCCGTCACCTTGATGCCCCGCTCGGCGACGATCGGCAGGATGCGCTCCATCGACGACACAAAGTCCTTGGCGTACCCGAGCGACGGGTCCCGCGACTTCTGCTTCTGCAGGATGGACATGGTCACTTCGGCCAGGTAGTCCATCATCAGGTAGTCGACCGGCCCGCCTGTCACCTGGCGGTACGGCGCCTCTAGCCAATCGCCCCAAAACCCCTGGCCGGCGGCGATACGCACGGCGCGCGGGCCCCGCGCCGGCGTCATGGCGGCGGGAGTCGCCGCACCGCGTCCACGCCGATGCCGTCGGATGCGTGGATGCGCACCTCGATGAGCGGCGCGAATCCGTCGGGAAGGGTGAGCTCCGGCGGCCGCGCGAGGGGGAGGACCGCGCGTCCGCCCGGGACCACGCGCACGTCCGTGCCGCCACCCGGGGACCGCGGTAGGGCGAGCAGGAACCGTACGCGCACCGTCGCGTGCCACGGATGAGCACCGTTGTAGCGCGCGAACGCGGGGAACAGCTCCACGGTGAGCGGGTGGCCCTTGAGGGCGGCCAGCGCCCGCGTATCTACGGCGTGTCGCCCGAAGGCATAGTTGAGCGCACCCTGCCCGACCTGTTGCCCGCTCGAGTCGAAATCGGTGACGCCGAAATCCGTGAAGTCGTCCCACTGCTCGCGCGCCATCTCGACGTCCACGGTCGCCTGACCCGCCCAGTCGGGGACCCGCACCGTCACGCTCTCGGCTGGTGCGCCGCGGCCGGTGACGGCGACGGAGCGCTCGGCGCCGATGAGCGTTGTGGTCGCGTGTCCGACGGCCGTTTCGGGGCCCGTCGTGGAGGCTTCGATGCCCGGCGCCGCCGCGCCGATCGCCCAGGGCGCCAGGGCGGCGCGTACGGTCACCGTGACGCCCGAGAGGGGTGGCGCGACCACGTCGAGCTCGTATGCACCGGGAACGAGGTCCTCCGCGGACACGACAAAGCGGGCCGTGCCGGGCAGCGTACCGCCAAGCGCGACCACGGAGTCGTGACCGATGCCGCGGAACGGTGCGCCGTTCGGCTCGAACAGGTAGGCGGTCGCCGTTTGCGCCGCGGAATCGGGCAGGGTCACGGCGGCGGAGAGCGTCGCGCCCGTCGTGGGGGCCTTCAAGAAGTAGCGCTGGACGCGCGCCGGGCCGATGGCCCGTCGCTCGTCGAACAGCGGCTTCGCGACCAGGTCATACGGCACCACGACCGTGTTGGGCAAAGTGAAGAGTGCCCCGGCGAGCGTATCGCTCGGATTCCAGGCGCTCACCGTGCCGACGTAGACGCCCGGCGCGGCAAAGGCCGACCGCTGGTAGACGACCGGGATCTCCGTTTCCCGCGCCCCCGCAGCGACGGTGGCGGGCACCGAGAGCCACGGCACGCTGCTCCTGAGCAGGAATTGCGCGGCCCGCAGCCCGGCCACGTGGCGTACCTGGAACGATTGCAGGGTGTCACCCGGGTCGCCGAGACCGTCCCGGTGGAACGCCGCCGAGACGCCGGCCGGCACGCGCACCACGTACGCCGAGCCCTGATGTCCGCCCAACAGCCAGCGGTATGCCGCATCGAGTCGTGGCTGGCCGGCGCCCTCGTCGATCGGGCTTTCGCCCCGGAACGGGACCGCCGTGGCGCGCAGCGCTTGTGCGATCTCCGCCGCGCTCACCTTGCGCCCTTCCTGCGCCATGGCGGAGAGAAGACATGCCGCGAGGCCGGCGGCGTGCGGCGCGGCCATGCTCGTCCCGCCCTTGATCTCGTCGCCCGTGTTCCAGCGCGGCACCGACGAGAACGCCACGCCCGGCGCCACCAGGTCCGGCTTCGCGAGCTCGCCGCCGCGCGAGCTCCACCACCCCATCACGTCGGGCGCCGGTGCGGTCCCCGGCTGCACCGGACGGGCGAAGGCCCCGGGGTACGACGCGCCCACCGACAGCGCGAGGTCCGCCGAGCCGGGGAACCCGAGCGTCGAGAGCCCGGGGCCGTCGTTGCCCGCGCTGATCGTGAACACCACGGCGGGATGGGCCACGAGGAACGCGTTCACGAGGGAGTCGATGACCGCGTGTCCCTCGCGCTCGTTGCCCACGCCGAAGCTCAGGTTCAGCACCAGCGGCATGCCGCGCTGCTCGGCGTAGCGGGCCGCGTAGGCCATGGCGCGCTGCATGCTCCCGGTGACCGAGATGCCGCCACGTGCGGCGTTCGCGATCTTCAGGCCCAGGAGCTGCGCGCCTGGTGCGACGCCGTCGAACCCGGACACGTTGAACAGGCTGTGACCCGCGGCGATGCCGGCCACGTGCGTGCCGTGCCCGCCGTTGTCGAAGAACAGGTCGAGCTGCGGGGCAGCGTCGGCCTCGCTGAAATTGGCGGCGAGGGTGATCGGCTTGGACCCCAGGGCGATGGTCTCACGCCCGTCACGGTAGTCGTGCAGCGGCATCTCGTCTTCGAACGAGCCGTTCAAGTTCGAGTCGAGGAACGCCACCCAGCCGTCGCTCGCCTTGACCACAATGACGGGGAACGCGTCGGTGTTGGCTCCGTTGCCGTTCAAGTCGCCGGCGGGGGCCTTACCGAGGGGCAGTTCCCGCAGCATCCCGGCGTACCACGTCGTGGCGGTGGTGAGACGCCCGATGCGCCGTGCGCCCGCCAGCGTGTGCCCGCCGACGGCGACGGTCCCGTCGGCGGCGGGGGTGACGGGGGCGAGGGCGACGCGACCCTCGCTTGAGAAATCGCGCAGGTCGACGATCTTGGGCGCCCCGGTGCTGGTGGTGATGAGGCCGTCCACGCCGGGGTCGACGCCGGTGTCGAGGATCGCGATCAGGACTCCACGCCCGTCGTACGTAGGATGCTGGACGCGGAACTGATCCACGCCCGTGTCCTTGAGGGGCATGAGCCCGGTCATGAACGCGATCGCCGGGGGCAGGGCGGGCTCGCGCGCGGGCGCCGCGGTGGCGTCGGCCGCCGCCGGCGGTGCGGCGGTCGCGGCCGGGGGTGGGTGTGCCGGGACGGCGGTGGTGGTGGGGCGGGCCGCGGTGCCGCCGCAGGCGGCGACCAGAACGGCCAGGGCGATGCTGCAGCGATGGCGGGTCATGAAGCGCTCGGTAGGACGAAGGCCCCGAGGTGTGGGCCGGGGAATTCCGTGGTCGCCTCGAGCAGGAAGCCGAGGACGTCGTGCGTCTCTTCCGGCGGCACGATGGCGTCGACGAAGCCCCGCGCACCCGCGAAGCGGGCGTCGAGCTGCCGCTCGTAGTCGGCGCGCATCGCCTCTACCGCCGGGACGTTCTCCGTCTTGGCCGCGCCGTTCGCGAAGACGGCTTGGACGGCCGACTCACCCTCCATCACGCCCATCCGGCCGGTCGGCCACGAAACGATGAAATCGGGGTCGAAGCCCTGCCCCGCCATGGCGTAGTAGCCCGCTCCCGAAGCGTGATTGACCGTCAGCACGAGCTTGGGCACCGTGGCGGTCGCCATCGCTTCGACGAAGCGTGCGCCGGCGCGGATGATCCCCGAGTGCTCGGCTTCCGTGCCGACCATGAAGCCCGAGACGTCCTGCACGAAGAGCAGGGGGATGCGCTCGCGGTCCGCGTTCGCGATGAAGTACGCCACCTTCTCGGCGCTCTCGGTGTAGATGATGCCGCCGATTTTCGGGGCCTCGCCCGCTTTGCCTTTGATGACGCCGCGGGAGTTGGCGATGAGCGCCACCGGGCGTCCCGCGATGGCCCCGTGCCCACAGATCATCTCCGGGGCCACTTCGGCCTGGAACTCGTCCAACGCCCCGCCGTCCAGCACACATTCGATCACGGCACGCATGTCGTAACTCATGCGGTGGTCGGAGGGGAGCAGGTCGTACAGGTCCTTGGGGCTGCGCTTCGGCTTGCCGCCGGGCGCCGGCGGGCGCGACGGCCGGGGCAGCCGGGACACATACTCGCGGATGCGCTCGAGGCAGTGCTTGTCGTCGCGGGTGCGGTAGTGTGCCACGGCGCTGACGCTGGTATGCGTGCGCGCGCCGCCGAGCGATTCCGCGTCCACCACCTGCCCCGTGGCGCCCTTCACGAGATTGGGTCCGCCCAGTCCCATAAACGATGTCCCGTCGACCATGAAGATCACGTCCGACAGCGCGGGCAGGTACGCGCCGCCCGCGATGCACGGACCCATCACGGCGGCGACCTGCGGCACGCGGAGATAATGGCGCATGATCGAGTTGTAATAGAAGATGCGCGCCGCGCCGTACTGTCCGGGGAACACGCCGCCCTGGTAGGGCAGGTTCACGCCCGCGGAATCCACCAGGTAGACGATCGGCACCCGCTGGCGCATGGCGATCTCCTGGGCGCGGAGGATCTTCCTGATGGTCTCGGGCCACCACGATCCCGCTTTCACGGTCGCGTCGTTTGCGACGACGACCACCGGCCGCCCCGAGATCCGTCCCAGCCCCGTGACCACGCCGGCGGCGGGCGCCTGACCCTCGTACTGGTCGCACGCCACGAGCAGTCCGACCTCGAACCAATCGGCGCCCTGGTCGAGCAGCGCCGCGACCCGCTCGCGCGCGGTGAGCTTCCCCTGCTCGTGCTGGCGGCGCACCTTGTCCGGGCCGCCGCCCTGCTCGAGGCGCGCCTTGAGCTCGCGATACTCCGCGGTCAGCGTCTTGAGGCGGGTCATCTCGGAACGCGGACCGCGGCACGCGGCACGCGGCATGCGCTAGGCCGACACATGCTCGGCTGCCCATTCTTCGATGTATCGCACCAGGTCCGACGTCGGTGTGCCGGGGCCGAACAGCCTGCCGATCCCCCGTTGCTGCAGCGTCTCCATGTCCTCCGGCGGAATGATTCCGCCGCCGGTCACCAGGACGTCGTCGCGCCCGGCCTGGAGGAGCAGCTGCTTCACGCGCGGAAACAGGGTGAGATGCGCGCCCGAGAGGATCGACAGGCCCACCACGTCCACGTCTTCCTGCACGGCCGCCTGCACGATCATTTCGGGCGTCTGGTGCAGTCCGGTGTAAATGACCTCCATCCCGGCGTCGCGCAGCGCGGCGGCCACGACCTTGGCGCCGCGGTCGTGCCCGTCCAACCCGGGCTTTGCCACCAGTACCCGGATCGGGCGCCTCGCGCTCGCCATCAGCGGCGGAACCGCAGCAGGCCGGCGAGCCCGTCCACGACACGGCGCGCCCGCTCGTCGTAAATGACGTCCACCTGGACGCGCTGGGCGAGGGCGTCTTCGATGGCATCGTCGATGCGCAGGTCGTCGTCCCGGCCGTCCGCGACCAGCGTGCGCACCTGGCCGCGCTCGAGCGCTTTGAGCGTCGGCTCGATGCCGTTCACGGCCCAGCCGCTGCCGACGCCGTCGCGCACCGCCTCCGCGTGCGCGCGCTCCCAGGCGCGCTCGCGCTCCTCGCGCAGCGCCAGGGCCGCCTCCCGCACCTCGGCCGCGGCCACGCGCTTGGGATTCAAGCGCACGACGCCGAGCACGAGGTCGTGGACGTACGTGTGCAGGTGCGGCAGCAGCGCCGCCGCGTCCACCCCGATGCCCGCGGCGACCAGCCCCGCGAGGGGGCGCTGGGTGTGGATCTGGAAGATCAGGTCGGCCGCCTGCGCGTAGTGGCGCTGCTTCTCCTCGCGGATGCGCATGTGATGATTGTGCTCGCCGAAGCCGCCCGCGAGCACGCTGCCCCTCTTGGCCTGCCGTTCGCCGTGGAACTTCCCGGAGCGCGTGGCCAGCGCCGTGAGACTGGGGAGCTCGGCGACGTCGTAGGCTGTCACCGCGAAAAAGCGCGCGCTCGTGCGGTCGCACGCGACCACGAGGATCGTGCCGAACTCTTCCTCGAGGGCGACCAGCTCGCGCACCAGGGGAACGGGGGCCACCGCCAGGCGCGACCGGTGCACCTGGGGCAGCGGGAGCACCTCGAACAGGTCGAGGGCACCGCTCACGAACAGCGCGATCCCGCGGGCCGACGGCAGGCGGCTCGGCTCCTCGAAGTAGCGCCGCAGGCGGTCCAGATCGGCCGCGACGCGCTCCCGCTGCGCGTGGTCTAGCGGGCGGCGCCCGAGGTCGGAGGCGATCTGCTTGATGCGGTTCTTGATCTTGATGAGGTACTTGGCGCGCGCCTTGTCGCGCGGCTCGAGCTTCAGATAGCAGGAGACGACCCGGAACGGACCGGGCTCGAGGCGCGAGAGACGCTCGACGGCGCCGCGTACGGCGCTCTCGCTGGCGGACACGGGAAGGGCGGTCACGGGCTAGAAGAACACCGGCTCGTGGTAGGCGCCGTACACCCGCTCGAGGGCGTGGCGGATCTCGTACAGGGTGCAGTAGGCACGGGCGCAGTCCAGCATCGGTCCAATCACGTTGTGCTCCTCGAGCGCCGCCTGGCGCAGCCCTTCGAGGCGCTCGCCCACCAGTGTCTCGTCGCGCTCGGCGCGCAGCCGCGCCAGGCGCCGCCGCTGGAGGGCCTCGGCGTCGGTGGAGACCTTGAGGATCTCGACCGGGTGGTCGTCCTCGCTGACGTAATCGTTCATGCCCACGATCACGCGGCGGCCCGCTTCGACGTCGCGCTGGAACTCCGCCGCCGAGCTGGCGATCTGGCGCTGGAACCAGCCGCTTTCGATCCCCTTCACGACGCCGCCCACGGACTGGATTTCCGCGAACAGAGCTTCGGCTTCGCGCTCGAGCTGCTCGGTGAGCGACTCGAGGTAATACGAGCCGCCCAGCGGGTCGATCACGTCCGCCACGCCGGTCTCGTGGGCGATGATTTGCTGGGTGCGCAGCGCCAGCCGCACCGCTTCTTCGGTAGGCAGCGCGAGCGTCTCGTCGAGCGAGTTGGTATGCAGCGACTGCGTACCGCCGAGCACCGCCGCCAGCGCCTGGTAGGCCACCCGCACGACGTTGTTCATCGGCTGCTGCGCGGTGAGGGTGACGCCGGCGGTCTGGGAGTGGAACCGCATCATCCACGACCGGGGGTTGCGGGCTCGGAAGCGCTCCCGCAGGTGCCGCGCCCAGATGCGCCGCGCTGCCCGCAGCTTGGCGATCTCCTCGAAGAAGTCGTTGTGAATGTCCCAGAAGAACGAGAGGCGCGGCGCGAACGCGTCGACGTCCAGCCCCCGCGCCACCCCGCGCTCCACATACGTGAACCCGTTGGCGAGCGTGAACGCGAGCTCCTGCGCCGCGGTCGCTCCGGCCTCGCGGATGTGATAGCCCGAGATCGAGATGGTGTTCCAGAGAGGCGCGTGCTCGGCGCACCACTCGAACATGTCCACGATGATCTTGAGGGCCGGCTCCACGGGATACACCCAGGCATGCTGCGCCATGTACTCCTTGAGGATGTCGTTCTGCACGGTGCCCCGCAGCTTGTCGCTCGACACGCCCTGACGCTCGGCCGCGGCGACGTAGAAGCAGAACAGGATCGCGGCCGGACCGTTGATCGTCATCGACGTCGACACCTGATCGAGCGGGATGCCGCGGAACAGGTCCTCCATATCGGCGAGCGACGAGATCGCGACGCCGCAGCGCCCGACCTCGCCCTCGGCGCGCGGGTGATCGGAGTCGTAGCCCATCAGCGTCGGGAAGTCGAATGCCACCGACAGCCCCGTTTGCCCATGCTCCAGCAGGAAGTGGTAGCGGCGGTTCGTGTCCTCGGCGCTGCCGAACCCGGCGAACTGCCGCATCGTCCACAGCCTCCCCCGGTACATCGTCGGGTGGATGCCGCGGGTGAACGGAAAATCCCCTGGGGCTCCCAGCCGCTGGCGGGGATCGAAGCCGCTCAGGTCGGCCGGGCCGTACATCGGTTTCCTGCTGCCGCTCATCGGGCTGCTCCCGCCTTTACCTGATCCAGGATCTCCGCCGCGACGTCGTACGGGCTGCGGCGGCCTTCCATCACCTCATCGAGCCGCTGGGCCAGCAGCTCCTCGGCCCGGGTGGCTTCGACCAGCCAGCGCCGCACCGCGCGCTCCAACACGGCGCGCGTGCGCGCGGCCAGACGCTGGCGTCGCCGCTCGACCAACCGACCGCTCGCCTCAAGATAGGCGTAGTGGCGATCCAGGGCAGCCGCGAGCTCCGCGACTCCCTCGCCGCGCGACGCCACGGTCGCGAGCACCGGGGGTTCCCACTGCGCATCGGTGCCACCCTCCCCCGTCCTCCCCCGTCCTCCGCCGTCCTCTTCCATCCGGGGCTGGGTGGTGTGGTGGGGCGAGACGTGCCGAAACGCGTTCCCCCGACGAATCCCGAGCATCACCTCGACCTCCTGGCGCAACTTGTCGGCACCGGGACGATCGCTCTTGTTGACGACGTACACGTCCGCGATTTCCATCACGCCCGCTTTGAGCGTTTGGATGCCGTCGCCCGACTCGGGCACGAGCACGAGCACCGTCGTCTCCGCGCTGCGGGCGATGTCGAGCTCCGTCTGGCCGACGCCCACCGTTTCCACCAGGATGCGCGCGAACCCGAACGCCTCGAGCAGATCGGCGACTTCTTCGGTGGTCGTGGCCAGGCCGCCGTGCGCGCCCCGTGTGGCCATCGAGCGGATGAACACCTGCGGATCGAGGCTCGCCGATTCCATCCGGATGCGGTCCCCGAGCAGGGCGCCGCCCGTGAACGGGCTCGTGGGGTCGACCGCCACGACACCTACCGAGAGTCCCTGGACGCGATAATGCTGGATGAGCCGTTCGGTGAGCGTGCTCTTTCCGGCGCCGGGGGGTCCCGTGATGCCGATGCGCCGCCCCGTCCCGCGACCGAGGCGCGCGTGCGCATGGCTCAGCACCTGCTCGAAGCCGTCGCGCTGGTTCTCGACGAGCGTGATCGCGCGGGCCAGGGCCGCGGGCTCGTGCCGGTCGAGTCCCTCGAGGATGCGCTCCACGCTCATGCAAGGTAACCAGACGCATGAGGCGCCTTCACGTCCGCTCCTCCACGCGGTCGAGCGGCACGGCCCGCACCGGGCCCGGCCGCACCGCGACGCGCTCCACCCGCGTAGGGGTGGCGGCAAGGATGTCGAATTCCAGCCCCTGCAGCGTGAAGCGCTCTCCCGCGCGGGGAATGCGTCCCAGCGCCTGGAGCAGCAAGCCGCCCACGGTTTGCGCGCCTCGCGGCTCGAGCGCGATGCCCAGGCCCTCCTCGAGTCGGCTCGCCGGGGCGTTGCCGTCGAGCTCGACGATCCGCGCCGGCGCCTCGCTGGTCGCGGGGGGCGCCCCCGGCTCGAAGATCTCCGACACCAGGTCCCGCAACAGATCCTCGAACGTTACGAGCCCCGCCGTGCCTCCGAATTCGTCCAGCACCACGGCGAGGTGCCCCCGGCCGCGCTGCATTTCCAGCATGAGATCCGCCGCACGAGTCGTGCCGGGCACGACCAGCGTGGGCCGGACGGGCACCGGCGCATCGGCCGCGATTCGCAGCAGGTCGAAAGCATGCGTCACCCCCACCACCTCGTCGAGCGAGGTGCGGTACACGGGATACCGGCTGTAGCCCGACTGCATGCACACGTGTGCGGCCTCGGCGGCGAGCAGCCCCTCGGGGATCGCCACGATGGCCGTGCGCGGGGTCATCAACTCCTTGACGGGACGGTCCGCGAACGCGAGCACGCCCGAGACGACCGCCATCTCGTCGGCGGAGGCGAGCGCCTCGGTGTCGGCGTTGGAAAGCACGGCGGCGAGCGCCGTGCGCTTGGACGGGTCGCGCCACGCCACGAACGGCGCCAGGATGGTTCCGAGCTGTTGCAGCCGGGGCACCGCGTGCGCCACGATCGGCTCGGCCCAGCGCCGCCCCACGACGCGCGGGACCAAGTAGGCCGCGCTCACGAGCAGCGGGACGCCCAGGGCCAGGGTGACGATGCCGAGCACGGTGGGCGTGGTACGTGCCAGCAGCGCGGGGATCGCCGCCGCGGCGCAGATCGTGCCGATGGTCGTGAGCGCGTTCGCGGTCGCGAGCACGCGTCCCGGATTCTCGAGCACGCCCGCCGCGCCGCTCGCCCCGCGCAGCTTGTACGACACCCAGCGCGTCAGCTCCAGCTGGCTCACCGCCGCGGCGGCCACGCCTACCGCCGCCGACATGGCCGCCAGCACCAGCCCGCCGAGCAGCACCAGCACGGGCAGGGTCACCGCTGCCTCTGGACGACGACGCGAGTGACGCGGCGCCGATCGACGCGCTCGACCACCACCTTGTATCCGTCGAGGGTCAGCTCGTCGCCGGCGCGGGGCACCCGTCCCAGCACGAAATACACCAGGCCTCCCACGGTCGAGACCTCGGGATGCTCGAACGGGCGGCCGAGTGCCTGCGACAGGTCGTCCAAAGTGACCCGCCCGTCCACCCAGTAGCGGTCGCCGTCCTGCCGGATCGCCGGTGGCTCCCCCACATCGTGCTCATCGTGAATCTCACCGACGATCTCCTCCAGGATGTCTTCCAGCGTGATGAGTCCCGAGGTGCCGCCGAACTCGTCCACCACGATCGCCAGGTGCGCGGGTGCGCGCTGGAAGTCGCGCAGCTGGCTGTCGAGCGTCTTGGTCTCCGGCACGTAGGCGGCGGGCCGGATGAGATCCTGCCAGCGGACACGGGGCGCGGGGTCCCCCTCTCCCAGGCCCATGGCCATGGGGACGAGATCTTTCGCGAACACGACGCCGACGATGTTGTCGTGCGTGCCGTCGTACACGGGAACGCGCGAGTGCTCGCTCTGACGAACGGCCTCGATCACATCGTCGGCGGACGCGGCGACGTCGACCGCCACCATGTCGAGGCGTGGGGTCATGACCTCGTCCACGCGCGTGTCGGCGAGGGTGAACACCCCGAGCAGCATGTCGCGTTGGGCGACGCCCAGGTCGGGCTCGAGCGGCCGCGGGGTCGCGACGAGGGCATGCAGGCCCTTGTCGAACCAGGCGAGCAGCCACAACAGCAAGCCGAAGGGAGCGAGGGTGCGGCGCGCCAGCGGCAGGGCGGCGCCGGCGAGTTCGGGGGCGAGGCGGGCCACGCTGCGCGGCAGCGCGTCGCCGAGGATGAACAGAAACCCCACCGCCACGCCCCAGGCGCCGAGGGCTGCGGCCCAGGGCCGGTCCCACCAATCGACCGCCTCGCCCGCGGCCACGGCGCCGAGCACCAACAGGGCGAGCCGCGTGACGTGGAGGGCGCGATGCAACGGCACGTGCCCGCCGACGGCGACCGGCGGTGCGTCGCCCAGGGTGTGGAGGGCCTCGCCCACGGCGGCTTCCTCGCCGAGCGCGAGGAGTCCGGACCAGAGCGCGGCCGCCCCGGCCACCGCGGCGCCGACGAGCGTGACCGCCGTGCCGGCGAGCGTCACGGCGGACGCCGGAGCAGGCGGCGCACGTAGCGCTCCTGCCGCCGCCACATGGGCGAGCGCGTGCGTCCGGGTCCGTCCGGGTGGTTGTACCCCAGGACGTGCAACGTCCCGTGCACGGCGAGCCGGATGAGCTCCTCCTCCACCCGTCCCTCGTCCCTCGTCCCTCGTCCCCCGTTGCTCACCCAGCGCTGCGCGGCCGCGGGACAGATGTAGACATCGCCGAGGACGCGGCCGTCGGGTTGCGGCAGTGCGAAGGCCAGTACATCGGTGAGCCGCCGTCGCCCGGTGACGCGGCGGTTGAGCCGGCGCATCGCGCCGGCGTCGAGCAGGGTGAGGTCGACGCGCGCGTCCCGGACGCCCTCCCAGGCCAGGACCCGCCGCGCGGCGCGCTCAAGCCAAGGCCTTAGGCTGCCACGTCGCCGTGATGCCGCCACTGGACTCCGGGTAGTCGATGCGATTGTGATACATCCCGCTGATGATGCGCACGAACTCCCGCTTCACCTCATCGATCTGCTGCAGCGTCATCGGCGCCTCGTCCAGCTGGCCGGCGTTGAGCTTGGTGCGCACGATATAGTCGATGACTTCTTCGATTTTCCGCGGCGTCAGGTCCTCGAGCACCCGCAGGGCGGCCTCGACCGAGTCGGCGAGCATCGTGATCGCCGTCTCGCTGGAGTGCGGTTTGGGCCCGGGATACGTGTAGTCGGTCGCCTTGGGCGACCCGCCGTCGCCGCTCTTCTTGGCGCGGTCGAGGAAATACGTGATCTCCGTGGTTCCGTGGTGCTCGGGAATGAACGCGGCCACGGCGTCGGGGAGCCTCGCCTCGTGCGCGAGCTCGAGACCGTCGGCGACGTGCGCCTTGATGATCTGCGCCGACTGGTAGGCCTTGAGGCGGTCGTGCGGGTTGTTGCCGCGCGTCTGGTTCTCGACAAAGTACTGCGGGTTCTTGATCTTCCCGATGTCGTGATAGTAGCACCCCACGCGCCCGAGCAGCCCGTCGGCCCCGATGCGGTTGCA
>QHUT01000123.1 GCA_003222055.1 Gemmatimonadota bacterium | reverse complement strand
TCGCCGATGAACACGTCCATGAGCCGCGCGGCGAGGAACGCGCGGGAGTCAACGCGGTTGCGCGCGTCGTGTTCGAGATGCTCGAACAGGCGCTTCGTCCCGGCCAGCTCCACCGCCCCCGCGAATGCCACCTCGTTGTCGGGCGGCTCCGTGGGGCGCTCCTCGATCATCCCGATCATGAAGCCGGGGCGCACGCAGTCGAAGCCCCGCAAACGCGGGTCGTCGGGCAGCAGCGCGATCTGGGGCGCCGCGTGCAAGATGCCCGCCGCGTCGAGCAGCGGCGCCACCACCAACGGGCCGCCGGGATGCGCGGAGCTGATCTGGTCCTGGATCACGTCCCGGGCGAACGTGGCTCGCAGCTCGGGTGGCAGTGCCAGCGTCGGGTCCTTGTCGACCGAGCGAAACACATACTGCCGACCGTCCCCGCCCAGGAAGCGCAGCGACTTGGTCTGACGCCGGCCACCGCAGCTGGCGGGAGTCAGCCCGCCGCCGAAGCGCGACAAGTCGAGTACCGGGATCTCGATGGGCGTGTCCCAGAGGTCGCGGTAATGCGCACCCAAAAAGACGCGATGCAGCCACCCCGCGCGGTAATGTGCCCCGGCGACGACGGTGCGTCGCTCCGGCGGCACCGGTGGCCCGGCCGTTTGTCCGAGGAGGGCGGGCGGCGCCAGCGCCGTCGCGAGCCCCAGGCTCAGGAACGCCCGGCGTGCCCCGCTCAGGTGATCCATAGTCCGAAGGCCTCCGCGGCGGATCCGTCCCGCGCGACGATTATCACCCCCAGCCGGGCGCGGCCGTCGCGCAGGAAATCGATCCGTATGAACCCGCTGGCGCTCCGCGCGAAGCGGGTGCGGTCGAGCGCGACGACCCGGTCGTGATGTCCGAAAAAGCCCGCGCCGCTCACGAGCTCGTAGTGGGCGCTCGTCCCGCCGATCACCTGCAGCGTGTGGTCGTGCCCCGCCGCGTAGACGAGCGGCGCGGACCCTGCGAATGCGCTGTCCAAGTCGGCCCGCATCCGCCGGTACGCCCGACTGGGCATGTCCTGGCTCGAGACCCCGCTTTCCCGGGCGATCGGATAGACGGAGCCAATCAGGGGCAGGGGAAGCCAGAGCCACGACTTCACGTCCCGCAAGGGAAAGAGGTGGTCCTGCCAGCCGAAATGCCCACCGTGTGGACCGCCGCTCGACAGCGGATGGTGCGCGACGACGACGACACGGCGCTCGCCGGCGGTTCCCAGCGCCGCGCGAAGGGAATCGATCACCTCGTGCTCCGAGTCCGCGGCGCATACGGAGTCGGGATGCCGCGGTTTCGGCCCGTCCTGCAGCCACCACTGCGTGTCCAGCGCGACGACTCGCACAGATTGTCCCAGGTCCAGCACGGCTGGCCCCGGACAGCCCCCACCGGGCAGGAGCACCGCACCGCCGCCAGCTGCCCCGATGAACCGTTCCTGCCGCCGCACGGCGTCCCATCCCCCGGGCCCTTGCCGGTCCCAGTCGTGGTTCCCGGGCACGAACACTCCCCGCGCGCCGGTGGCTCGCAGTACGGCGAGTTGCGCGCCGAGCCGGCGCTCCGCCTCGGGGCGACCGCCGTCGGCCGAATCCGGCAGTCCGCGCGGGTAGACGTTGTCACCGAGGAATACGACCACGGAACGGGGAGCGCTACCAGCGGCAGCGCGCAGCGCCATGAGGACCGGCTCCGAGTCGGGTGGCGCGGCCGGCGCGCCCGCGTCGCCGATGAAAAAGAGCGTCACGTCGACTTGCACGGCCGGCACGGCGGGGAAGGGTGTGGGAGCGGCGTTCACTCCACGCGCGGGACCGCACCCCGGTACCCCGATCCACAGTGTCGCCAGGGCCGCCAACCGCCATGCCGGAGACATCACTCCTCCTTGCGTTTCTTCATGCCGCGGAGCGAGCGATACTCGACGGCGTCCACCGGGGGGCTGCCGCGCGCCTTCAAGGCTTCCAGCAGGGTCGCGGGCAGGAATTCGTCCCGCAGCCGGACCAGGTACTCGAGCGTCGACCGGCCGCGCTCCGCGGGCACGATTTCGGCCAGCCGCGAGCGCCGGGCTTGCACGTCAAGGAGCTCTTCGACGAATCGCTGGGCCGCTTCCGGTTGGGTCGTGTGCACCAACAGCACGCCGTTGAAGCGCTTCTCCTTGGTGTCGCCCTCCCGGGCCAGCACGTAGGCTTGCAGCCGAGCCGCCCGGTCCGCGACTTCCTCGAGCTCATGGGGCGCGAGCGCCGCCAGCAGGTCGGGATCTCCGACGGCCAACGCAGCCGACGACCGCCGCCGCGGGCCAAGCAGCCCCTCGGCGGGCGACAGAGCCGGCATGCGCCCCCGCTGGTCGGCGTAGATGTTGCCCACGTTGAGCTTCCACAGCGCGAGCACCACGACGTTGAACATCAGGGACATCACCGCGGCGACCGTTGGAGCGAACACGCCGGCGGCGACACCGACCGCGAGGGCGAGGAAGATATAGACCGCGTCCTTGGTGTCCTTGAGCGTGTTGCGGAACCGCACCGCCGCGACGATCGCCGCGAGCGTGAACGCCAGCGCGAGGCTGTTCTGCACCAGGATCACCGTAGCCGCGACCGTCATGGGCAGGATGATGACGGTCTGCACGACCGACTGGTCGTATCCCGAGCGCTGCTTGGTGAGCATGTACACCCACGAGACCGGAAGCACGAGCAGCAGGGCCGTGAGCATCGACAGGAAGGTGACGAGCGCCCACTGACCCTGAGACAGGGTTCCCGCCGCCGCCGTCGCTTCCTCCACCAGGCGGTTACGACTGGCGACGGTCTGCAGGAGCGAGACCTCCCGAAACCGGTCCAACAGCTGGGGGATGCTGGGCACGAACCTGACGACCAGCCACGCGGCGAGGCCGAGCAGCGCGTAATACGCCGCCAGCCGCAGGTAGGGAGAGCTCCGCACCGCACCTCCGCTGTTCACTCGGCAATTGTAGCGCGCCGGCGGAAATCGGCCAGTAGGCGCACGCGCCTACTCGCCTGGTCGGCCGCTGACCAGTAGCTTGCGCAGATGCTCGACGTCCTCGACTCCCTTCGCTCGGCTCTCGCTCCGAGCTACGACGTCGAACGCGAGATCGGCGCCGGTGGCATGGCACGGGTGTTCCTGGCGGTGGAGCAGCATCCGCATCGCCGGGTGGCGATCAAAGTGCTCGATCCCGAGGTAAGCACCCGTCTCCTGCGTGAGCGGTTCATTCGAGAGGTGGACCTCTCGTCGAACCTCAGCCATCCGCACATCGTCCCGATCTTCTCGGCCGGCGTTGCGGGCGGGCTGTTCTACTATGTCATGCCGTACGTCGAAGGCGAGTCCTTGCGGCATCGTCTGCTGCGGGAGAAGCGGCTGCCGCTCGAGGACGCGCTGCATTTTGCGCGGGACGTCGCCGATGCCCTGGGCTTCGCGCACGGGCAGGGTATTATCCACCGCGACATCAAGCCCGAGAACATCCTCCTGTCGGGCGATCACGCGATCGTCGCCGATTTCGGGATCGCGCGCGCCATCAGCGCCGCCGGCAGCCTGACCCTGACGCAAGCGGGACAACCGATCGGCTCCCCCGGCTACATGAGCCCCGAGCAAGCGATGGCCCTGAGCGACCTCGACGCGCGGACTGACATCTACAGTCTCGGCTGCGTGCTGTTCGAGATGCTGGCCGGAGAGCCGCCAGTGGCCAGCATGACCGAGCGGCGGGTGCACAACTGGGCGGCCCTGGAGAGGGCTCGGGGCATTCACGATGTGGAGCCCGGCGTCGCCCGTGCGGTGAAACATGCCATCTCCCGGGCCCTCGCACCCCTGCCCGACGACCGCTTCCCCACGGTCGCGGAATTCGCGGCGGCGCTGGGCGGGCCGCCGCATCGCATCAGTACTCCCGCTCGCGGGGTATTCGCAGGCCGGCGGGGCCGGCGAGCTGCGTTCCTCCTCGGCGCCGTGGTGGCGCTGGTCGGCATCGGAGTCGCGGTGCACCTGCTTCGGGCCCACGGCCCGCGACTCAACGAACGGCGTGTGGTCGTGGCTGTGATCGAAAACCATACCGGAGACTCGGCGCTCGACAACATCGGGCACATGGCGGCCGATTGGGTGACGCAGGGGCTGGCCCAGACGGGTCTCGTGGAGGTCGTGCCGTCCGTGTCGGTGATGAGTTCGTCGCGCACTCCAGCGGGGCACAGCCGGAGCCACCTCGACGCGGTGGGCCTGAGATCGTTGGGGCGCGAGACGGGCGCGGGCACGGTGGTCTCGGGCGCGTACTATCGGCAGGCGGACAGCATCCGGTTTCAGGTCCAGATCTCGACCGCGAGCGATGGCACCGTGCTGCGCGCGCTCGATCCGGTGGCGGGACCGATCGCGCAGCCTCTCACCGCCGTGGAAGCGTTGCGGCAGCGGGTGATGTCCGCGCTGGCGACGCTGTTCGACTCGCGCCTGAGCTTGTGGGCGCGAGCCGCGGGCCAGCCTCCCAGCTTCGCGGCGTACCAGGAATTCATCCAGGGCCTCGATCGCATGGTGCAGTGGGACTCGCGCGGCGCCATCGGCCACTTCCGGCGCGCCGCAGTCGCCGACACAACGTTCAAGCTGCCGCTGATCTTCGCCGCGCACGAGCACATGGACCTGGGCGAGTTCGCCACGGCGGACTCGATCGCCCAGGCGGTGGAGCGCTCTCCGGGTCCACTGTCACCGCTCGACCAGCACTATCTGACTTGGGTGCTCGCCCAGACGCGTGGTGACCGGCAGCGCGCGCTGGAGACGGCACGGGAGATGGCCGCCATCGCACCGAACTCCGAGACCCTGTGGCTCGTGGCGCAGTGCGCCCTGGCGCTCAATCGCCCGCGTGAGATGGCGAACGCCCTCACCGCGCTCGGGCCCGACCGCGGTCTGTTCCGCGGGTGGTCGGTCTACTGGTTTTACCTGTCGTTCGCTCACCACCTGATGGGCGATTACGGCCGCGAGCTCAAGGACGCCCTCGAAGGCCGGCGCCGCCATCCCGACGAGCTCACCGTGCTCGCGGCGGAGGTACGGGCGCTGGCCGCGCTGGGCCGGACCGCCGACGTGAGTGAGCGGCTGATCGAGGCGCCGAGCCTGCCGCCACAGCCGGGCTGGTCCCCCGCCGACATCGCGCTGCTCGCCGCGTTCGAGCTGGCGGCGCACGATCACCGAGCAGACGCACCCGCTGCCAGTCGCTGGGCGGTGCGCTGGCTGGAGGGACGGCCACCCAGCGAGCGGCGGGCGGTGGCAAACCGGTTCCGCCTGGCCATCGGACACTACCTCAGCGGGCAGCTCGATACGACGCGCCAGCTGCTCGAGGGACTCGTGGCGGAGCGGACCGTCGAGGCCCGTGACACGGCCAGTCTGCGATGGTTCTCCGCCATCACGGGTGACCTGCCCGATCATTTGACGTTCCTGGGCTTTCTCGGGGTGGTTACGGCGCGCGAGGGGCAGCGCGAAGCAGCGCTCCGCATCGAGCGGGCCCTGCAGGGGGTGAGCCCGCGGTACCTCTACGGCCGGCACACCATGTGGCGAGCTCGGATCAACGCCGTGCTCCGCGAACGCGATGCCGCCGTTGAGCTGCTGCAGGAGGCGTTCGCACAGGGGTATCCGCGCGGAGGGGTGATGCACCTCTATCCGTCGCTCGCGTCGCTGCGCGACGACGCAGCGTTTCAAGAGCTCCTGACGCCGAAGGAGTAGGGCGACCAGCGGCGGTGTTAGCGCGGGGTGCGATGCCCGCGACGGTGAGTTGACCAGCACACAGCGCGTCGACGCATAAGGAGCCTCAATGCCGGTTTATGGCGTGATTCCGCAGCTCCGGACGACCAACCTCACCGACTCGATCGACTTCTACGTGTCCAAGCTGGGCTTCGCCCTCGAGTTCCAGTACAGCGACTTCTATGCGGGCATCAAGGTGGGTCAGCAATCCTTCCATCTGAAGCTCGTTGACTCGCAGGATCCGTCTATCGCCTTCGTGTCAGAGGGAGGCCACCTCCACTTGTACTTTTCAACGAGCGACGTCGACGCCGAGGCTCAGAGACTCCGGGGCAACGGGGTGACGTTTCGCGCAGACGTTGCCGACACCGAATGGGGCACGAGGGAGTTCTGGGTCCAGGACAATGACGGGCACACTCTCTGCTTCGGACAGCGTTTGGCGGGTGCCGCCTAACAAGCGTACGCCAGGTCAACGAGGGGCGAGCGGAGCCTAGCCTCGGCATGAACGAGCACGTCACCCTCATGCGCCCGGACGCGCCTGACCGGACCGCTCGAGGGATCTCGTCGGGATTCCCGGTCGATCTGCTCAGCCAGTCCGCCGGCCGCCTCCGCGTTCTTGCCCTGCTGTACGCCTTCGTCTTCTTCATGGCCGGAATCTTTCCCGCGCTGCTGTTCCCGGGCGATCGAGCCCGATTCCTCGGGAGCTTCTTACAGTGGGGCCCCAGCGTCATCGGGATCGGGGTCGCGCTGCTCGTCGCGGCGGTGATCCGGAGCCCGCGCCTTCCCCTTCCCACGGCGATGAACCTCGGTCTGGCATTCGAGATCGCCAGTAGCTACGCCATCGCCGCGGCCGAGTTCGCCGATCCGATGGCACTCGAGATGAGCCGTGGCATGATCGGGCTCTCGTGGGTTGCCGTATGGGTGGTGCTGTTCACGGTCGTTGTGCCAACCGCACCGCGCCGGGCGGTGCTGGCCGCCCTGGCATCGGTCAGCTCGGTCTCCGTCACCGTCGGGCTCATGATCGCGTCCGGCGCCACCGCCTTGAGGCTAGACCCCGGACAGTTCTTCTTCGGTCTCGTGTTCCCGTACCTCCTCGTGGTGGGCATGGCCTATGTCGGAGCCCGCGTGGTCTACTATCTGGGCACCGAGGTCAAGCGCGCCCGAGAGCTCGGGAGCTACAGCCTGGAGGAGAAGCTCGGCGAGGGGGGGATGGGCGAGGTCTGGCGAGCTCGGCATCGCATGCTGGCACGGCCTGCCGCCATCAAGCTGATTCGGCCCTCCTTCGCCGGGGATGCGCGTGCCGGAGTGTCGGAGGAGGCGGTCCGACGGTTCGAGCGCGAAGCGCAGGTGATCGCCCGTCTCCGCTCGCCCCACACCGTGGAGCTCTTCGATTTCGGGATAGCCGCCGACGGTGCCTTCTACTACGTGATGGAACTGCTCGACGGCCTCGATGCCGACTCGCTACTCCGGCGCTTCGGGCCGACCCCGCCCGAACGGGCGATCTACCTGCTTCGCCAGGTCTGTCACTCGCTGTCAGAGGCCCAGTCATGCGGCCTGGTGCATCGCGACATCAAACCGGCGAACATTTTCCTGTGCCGGTACGGTGAAGAGTACGACTTCGTGAAGGTGCTGGATTTCGGCATCGTGAAGGCCGTGCGCGACTCCGCGGAGCCGAGCCCGGTGCACACGCGGGAGAACGCAGTCCAAGGGACGCCGGCGTTCATTGCTCCCGAGCAGGCGATGGGAACGGATTTGGACGGGCGCGCCGACATTTATGCGACCGGCTGTGTAGCCTACTGGCTCCTGACCGGGGAATTCGTGTTCACCGCGGAGACCGCCATGGCACTCCTGCTGCAGCACGCCCAGACGCCGCCGACGCCCCCATCGGCCCGGACCGACAGACCGATCCCCCGGGCGCTCGATGAACTGGTGCTATCCTGCCTGGCCAAGAACCCCGCGGATCGACCGCAGTCCGCCAGAGAACTGTCGCTGCGGCTGGCCGAGGTGGAGGGCGCGAACGCCTGGACCCAAGACCGGGCGCGGGAGTGGTGGGCGACGCACCAGCGGGCGCTGCCTTAAAGATGGGAACGCCCCGCGGCCTGTGCGAAGAGGGTATCGAATGCAGCCGCCACGCGGCGGCGCACGACATCCGCGGCATCGCTGGGTGCCCGGAGCACCGCGCCCACCGGCTCGAGCGCGCGCCGCACCGTCCCCCGTGCCACGTCGATGATCTGGACCTGAAACCGGACCGAGTCACCATGCTTGTAGTAGGAGCCCGCGACGATCGTCCCGGCGCCGGTCTTCTTTGCCAGTGCTTCGACCGCTGCCACGTCGAGATGCCCGGTCTCGGTCGCCGGCACCACCTCCACGACGCCGCGGCGGGCGAGCTCCTCGGTGACCCAATCGGCCGCGAGGTGACCGAGCGACGCAAGCGCCGGATCGCCCGTGAGGTCCTCGAACCTGGTGACGACGACCCGCCGGGGATCGATGACCCGCCGGGTCGCGAAGAACGCGAACCCTGCGACGACCAGCACGACGCCCGCGGCGGCCGCGAGGAGTGCCGTTTTGACACGTATCCGCGGGATCAAAGCGCTCTTCCCGAGCGGCCGGGTCACGGCGCTCTGCAAACGGGCGACAAAGTCGTCCACGCTCGCGAAGCGATCCGCCGGCTGCGCGGCAAGCGCCCGGGACATGGCTTCCTTGATCAGTCGGGCGGTGCGCGGGCTGGCGCCTTGGGCGCGCAGGCCGGTCTCGAGCGCCGCCCGTCCCGGTGCGGACCCTTCCGCGACATCCAGCAGCGGCGGCTCGCCGACGAGCATCTCGTACAGCACGCACGCTAGGCTGTAGACGTCCGTCCGGCCGTCGATCGCCCGGCTGCCGGCGAGCTGTTCCGGGCTCATGTACGCGGGCGAGCCGACCGGTTGACCGACGTCGGTCAGGGTCGGGACGCCAGCCGCGCTGACCGCCCGCGCGATCCCGAAGTCCGCGACCAAGGCGCTGTTCCCCGAAAGCAGGACGTTCTCCGGCTTGACGTCACGGTGGATCACCCCGTGCGCGTGCGCGTAGCTGAGCCCTTCCGCCACCTGGAATGTGATGTGGAGCGCGTCCTGGAGCGGCAGCGTCTTATCCCGCCAGAGCCGAGCGCGCAGCGATTCCCCCTCGACGTACGGCATCACGTAGTAACACAGCCCGTCGGGTCCGTCGGGGACGAAAAGGCATTCGTCGGCCGCCAGGATCGGCACGATATTGGGGTGGGTGAGCTTGGAGGTGACCTCGACTTCGCGGATGAACCGCTCGCGGAACGTCGGTGTGGACACTTCGGGGTTCATGACCTTGATCGCCACCTGGCGCGGCGGATGTCGCTCTTGCGCCAGGTACACGCGCGCCATGCCGCCGGCGCCGATCTCGCGCTCCACCGTGTAGTGGGGAGCCAGCCCCTCGCGCAGGGCGCCCAGGATGTCGATCACGGCGTGCAAGGTATCGCGTCGCTCCGCACCTGGCGACCGCGGCGGTCAGGACGGGTCGTTCCACCTCTCGAGCCCATAGCCCGCCTCGTGCCATGCACGGATCCCGCCGACCAGCACCGCCACCCGCTCGCCCTCGAAGCCGCCAGCGATCAACGCTCGCGCCGCCCGGGCGCTTGTGGCTTCATCCTTTCACGCACAGTAGAAGACGAGGATCCGATCCGGCGGTACCGAGCCAGCTGCGATTCGTCCGTTGGCCGCTTCGATGTCCGATACGGGGAGGGAGAGCGCGCCCGTCGCGTGGGCGTTGTCGTACAGGCGGCGGTCGCGCGCATCCACGAGCACCGCACGCCCCGCGTCGACCAGCGCGCTCGCGTCGGCGACCGACATCCGCCGGACGAGGTCGTTCGGGTCTGGGGTCATATCACAGGGTTAAACCGCCCGGCGCGGCAAAAGGTTCGGATCGGTTCAGGGACCAAGCATGGGCGACCATGCGTCCGCCACAGGGCGCGGGTGACGGGGGTCACCGGCACGTCCCGCCTGACGGGCCATGTTGCAGCGCGCCCCAGCGCTCTCGCCATTGCTGGAGGTGTTTCATGCGCGACATCAACACCCTTTCCAAGATCGCCGCTCTCACGCTCGTCTCGGTAGCCATGTTCGCGACGGGGTGCGAGGGGCCGGCCCCACTTGCGACGCCCGTTGCACGGTTAAGCAGCGAACCCGCACCCGCTGCGGGGGCGTCCTACAGCGTGATCGGGGACTGCGCCCGGGCGACCGTGATCGATCCCGGCAGCGTGACAAACGTCGCGGGCATGTTGATTCAGCGTGGCACCGTCTTCGATTGTCCCCTCACCGGCGATATCGAAGGCGTCGCCCGCGTCGTCCTGAATCTCACCCTCAGAAACGTCGGGACGCCCCAAGTCGAGGGGCGCGTCTTCGGCGAGACCACCTTTCTCGTGACCAAGTTCTTCGGCAGAACCGATCTCACGGGAACGTTCGAAGGGCCGTTCAACGGCAGTTTGGATAAGGTCCGCTTCGGCGCAGCCAAGATCAAGCGAGAGGGTACCGGTGACTTTGAGGGTCTCGTGCTGCACGGTGTCGCCGTGCAAAATCCTCCCGGGTCTGGAACCGAAGTTGAAAATGGGCGGATCCTAGGACGCGACGAGCCGTAAGCCGGATTCACGACGGCGACGCCGCCGGCGCCGGCTCGATCGCCATGTCCACCGAGGGCCGGTGCGTCTCCGAGCGTCTGCACGTCGCGGGGAACCGTGCGTGAACCGTTGAAAAAGCCGGGGGCCGCGGCTAGGTTAGCCTCGAGGGGGCGACAGGCTTCGACGGGTTTGACGAGGATATCGCTGCGTGCCCAGGTCGTCAGTCACCTGGTAAAACCACTGGCAACTTTCATAACTGCCAATTCAAACCTGGCACTGGCTGCGTAAGCTTCGGCTTCACGCACCTGCGTGAGTGGCAGCCCGCCTGAGGCGGCGCTCACGTATCGCAAAATCGGGCTGGCGTGACCTGGGGCCCGAACGGGTCGCGTAAGAGTTTCTAAGGGCTCGTCGCTGCCGTGGCCGGCGAGGCGCCGCGGTGGCGAGACCACAAGCTTCGTCTACGCACGTAGGAGCGGTATCGGAGTCATTCT
>QHUT01000097.1 GCA_003222055.1 Gemmatimonadota bacterium | reverse complement strand
GGCGTGCTGTCGAATCAGAAGGGCGGCGCCAATCTCGTGACCGATCGGACGGTCACCGATTTCAAGCTGCACGTCGAGTTCCGTTATCCCGCGCACGGCAACAGCGGCATTTACCTGCGCGGTCGTCACGAGGTGCAGATCGAGGATCCCGATGTGGGCACGACGCCCTCCGAGACGCTCGGCGCGATCTACGGGTTCATCGCGCCCAACGAGTCAGTCGGAAAGAAGCCCGGGGAGTGGCAGACGTACGACATCACGCTGGTGGGGCGCCTGCTGACAGTGGTGCTTAACGGGCACCGGATTATTTGTGAGCAGAACATCCCGGGGCCGACGGGTGGGGCGCTCGACAGCAATGAAGGCGCGCCGGGGCCGATCTTCTTACAGGGAGATCACGGGCCGGTGGAGTATCGCAACATCGTCCTGACTCCTGCCCGCTGAGACCCTACAGCCCCTGCTGGAACCGCACGCCCAGCGTGCGATAGCGGAACCCCTCGGTCCGCGCCGCGCCGGTCGAAATCGCCACCGCGCTGTTGGTGAGCAACCCGACCAAGGCGATCTCATTGCTCGCCCCCCACCCGCGCGTGAGCGTGAGGCCCAGGTGCCACTCCAGCTGGTGGGCGGCAGTGTCGGACACTTGCTGCGACCCGGCGCCTCCGTCCACCCGCGCACCCCAGCGCGCCCGGCGCCAGTCGACGGTCACTCGCCCTTCGAGCACCGAGAACCGATTGGGCGCGAAGTAGCCGCGGGCCCCCGACAGGCGGTACCCCATCACCCGCGCGAACGGGCCCACCTGAACCCCAGACGCCACCCGTGCCAGCACCGCCACCACGGCCGAGTAGCGGCTGTTCGAGTCCGACAGCCAGGCGCCGCCGCCGCCGGCAGACACCGACCAGCGCGGCGACGGCGAGATATCGACGCTCCAATCCAGCGCGTCGACTACCAGCCCACGCGCGATGAGTGCGGCGGTCTCGTCGAACGGCGCATGACTGTAACCGATGCCACCCGCCACGTAGCGACCCGGCCGCAGCCGCAGCCCGACAGCCGCCGTCAGCGGCGTGGTCCCGCCGCCGCCGTCGGGTTCGAGCCGCCGCACGCCCAGGCCCGCCTGCACGGCGGCCTTCGCACCCAGCGGCGCGGAGACCTGGCCCCCGGCACCGTAGCTCGCAGCGGCGGCCGTACCCAGGGAAGCATGACGCCAACCCGCCCGGAGTGTGCCCCGCACGGCCGTGCCGAGCGACGCCTCGTAGTACGCTTCCTGCGCCACGAACGTGTTGCCGTCGGAGTCGCCCGCGCCGTCGACCGTCGTCCGCACCTGGGGCCGCACCGCGGCACGGAGCTCCCGCTCTAGCTCGAGCACCGTGCGATCCTGCGGCGCGAGCGCACGCGCCCGCGCGGCGTACCCTTCGGCGAGCGCCGGCTGTCCCTTCCAGTAGAGCGTCTGGGCGAGGCCGATCAACAGCTCGGCGTCGTCCGCGTGCCGGGCCAGCGCCTCGCGCCACAGACGCTCCGCCCGGTCCAGGTCGCCGCTCCACGCCACCGTGCGCGCCCGGCCGGCCAGCGCATCCGTACGGTCGGGCGCGCGCGACAGAACCGAGTCGTACAGTGCGCCCGCGGCCGCCGAGCGATCCGCCCACGCGAGCACCCGCGCATGGGCCACCATGATGTCGCCATCGCGCGGCTCGAGCCGGCGCAGCCGGGCGAAGCGGTCCAGCGCGCGGCCCAGCTTGCCGTCCCAACTATCCAGGATCGCGAGCCGATAGAGCGCCCGCACGTTGGTCGAGTCGGCCGCCAGCACGCGCTCGTACGCCGCGCGCGCCGCGCGATAGTCCCCGCGCTGAAACGCCGCCTCGGCGTCGGGCAGCTGCGCCGCCAGCGGACGGACGAGCCATGCCACCGCGGCGACGAGGAAGAGCAGCACGCCGCCGGCCGCCCTCACCAGCTCCCCCACACGTCGCGCAACGCGGCGTAGACCGACTTGAGACGCTCGTGCCACAGCGGCTCCTCCCACGGCGCCCAGGCGTAGGTCGTGCGCGCGGGCAGCCAGGCGCGTACCGCGCCGTCGCCGCGAGCCACCGCCGGGACCGCGAAGCGGAATCCCGCCGCGTACGGACAGACCGCGGCCGGAGGGTGCTGCGCGCGCAGGGCCACGAGCAGGGTGAGCATGACGGTCGGACAACATCATAATGAAAGTCGTGCGGCGCTATGGCATTCGCGCCCCGCCTTTCCAATCTTGTCATCATGTCGGTGGACCACACGCCCGCCGAGCTGCCGCCGGGGCTCCTGGCCGAGTACCTGGAGAGCGCCGCCACTCAGTTGCGGGTACTGGCCGAGCTGGCGGACCGCCTGGCGGTGGCGGGCAACGACGCCAAGGCACTGGATCGGCTGCGCCAGGAGACGCACAAGATCCGCGGCTCGGCGGGGTCGTACGGGTTCTGGGAGGCGTCCCGTCTCGCGGCCGGGATGGAGGAGACCGCCAAGGACTGGGTGGCCCGGCCCAACGACGAGGACTTGAACCGCGGCTCGGTCGCCCAATGGTTCGTGGTGCAGCTCGCCGAGGCGCTGCAGCTCGAGCCTCCGCCCGCGGAGGAGCGTTCCTCTCGACCGGCCGACGCGCCACCGGCCCGGCCGACTCCGCCCGCTCCCCCCCCAGCCGGTACGGGGCCGGGCGCGCCCGAAGTGATCGTTGTGGAAGACGACCCGGCACTGGCGGGGCTGCTCGAGTACGGCCTTCGCGCCCGTGGCTACCGGTTCGTGAGTTTCCGCAACGGACGGGACGCGCTGGACGCCCTGCTCGCCCTGGACGTGGCCGGCATGCAGCCGCTGCTGCTGCTCGACGTGGACCTCCCGGCGCTCGATGGATACTCCATCCTCGAGACGCTCACGCGGGAGCGTCCGGGGCAATACCGCGTCGTGTTCACGACGGTGCACGGCGACGAGTCGGAGCAGCTGCGCGGGCTCGAGGCCGGGGCGCTCGACTACCTGGTGAAGCCGATCAGCCTGCGGGTCGCCCTCGAGAAAATCCGCCGTTGGGTCGGGCGGTGACGACTCGCCACTTCCTCGCCGTCGTCGCGCTGGTGCAGGGCGTGCTGCTCGCCGCCCTCCTGATCCTCATCGTGCTCAATCGCTGGTTTCGGCTGCGCCGCCGCGCCCGCGTCCACCCCCGCCGGCTGGCGGTCGAGGGGGTCATGCAGCGCTGGGCCCTCGGACAGGCGGACGTGCGGGTGGTGCTGGCGCAGCTGGCCCGGCTGCCCGTGCCGCTCGCCGTGGACGCCCTCGTGAGCTGGTCGGCGCGGGTGCCGGGCGACCGCTGGCGCCGGCTCGCCACGGCGCTCGAGGGTGAGTGGTGGGCGCGGATGGTGCGCACCAACAGCCGGTCGGCCCGCTGGTGGAAGCGCCTCGAAGCCGCACGCTTCCTGTCCGTTGCCGCCACGCCGGCCGACACGCCGCGCGTCCTCAAGCTGCTGCGCGATCCGCATCCCGCGGTGCACATCGCCGCCGTGGCCACGCTCGAGCGGGTGGAGAGCGCCGCCCTCGTCACCGCCGCGCTCGAGCGGCTGCCGCAGCTCGCGCCGACCGTGGGCGCGTACTACGCCGGGATGCTGCGCCGCTCGCGCGCCGTGGTGGTGCAGCTGCTGCTCACCCGGCTCTCCCGCAGCGACGACGCCGGGCTCGCGCGCCTCACGGAGTTCGCCGCGCGGCTGCAGGAACCCGCGTTGCGCGAGTCGCTGACGGCGCTCGCCGGCCACCCGGACGCCGAAGTGCGCACCCAGGTGGCGCGGGCGCTCGGCGCCTTCCCACACACCGCGTCGATCGCCGCCCTGACCCGGCTCGTAGAGGACGCGCCGTGGCCGGTGCGCGCCCAGGCGGCGCGTTCGCTCGGCATGCTGGCCGACCCCGCGACCCTGCCGCTGTTGCGCACAGCGCTGCGAGACGAGAACTGGTGGGTCCGCATGCGCACCGGCCTCGCGCTCACCCGCTTTGGCCCGTCGGGACGGAACGCCCTGCTCGAGGCTGAAGTGGGCGCGGACCCGAGCGCCCGCGACATGGCCCGCCTGGTGCTCGGGCTCTCCTCCCAGGCGCTCGCGGAGTTCGCCGCGTGAGCGAGATCATCCGCGATGCGAATTTCGTGATCCTGTTCTACTTCCTGGCGCTGAACTCGTTCTACGCGCTGCTGCTGGTGCTCTCGATCCCGGAGATCTGGGAGCAGACCCGGCTCGCCGAGGACGAGGACTTCCAGCGGCTGATGCAGAGCGATGCCTTGCCGCCCATCACGATCCTGGTGCCCGCGTACAACGAGCAGAAGACGATCGAGGCCAGCGTGACGGCGATCCTGGCGCTCAATTACCGCAACTACGAGGTGGTGGTCGTCAACGACGGATCGAAGGACGAAACGCTGGAGGCGCTGCGCCACGCCTTCGACCTGTACGAGATCCCGCGCACCTACCCCGAGACCATCCCCACCAAGCCGCTGCGCGCCCTGTACCGCTCCCGCACGCGTACCAAGCTGGTCGTGATCGACAAGGAGAACGGCGGCAAGGCGGACTCGCTCAATGCGGCGATCAACGCGAGCCGCTTCCCGCTGGTCATCGCCGTGGACGCCGACACATTGATCGAGCCCGATGCGCTGCTGCGGCTTACCCGTCCCTTTCTGCTGGGCCGCCGGATCGCCGCGGTGGGCGGCACGGTCCGGGTGGCGAACGGGTGCGTCGTGAAACACGGGCAGGTGACGGACGCGCGCGTCCCCCGCCGCCTGCTCCCGGGCATCCAGGTGGTCGAGTACCTGCGCGCGTTCCTGTTCGGCCGGCTCGGCTGGAATCGACTGGGCGGCAACCTGATCATCTCCGGCGCGTTCGGCCTGTTCCGCAAGGATCATTTGTTGGCGGTCGGGGGCTATCACGCCACGAGCATCGTCGAAGACCTGGACCTCGTCGTGCGGCTGCACCGCTACCTGCGGAGCGGCAAGGTCCGCTATGAGATCCCGTTCATCCCCGACCCGGTCGCCTGGACCGAGGTGCCCGAGAGCCTGCGCGTCCTCGCCCGCCAACGCGAGCGATGGCAGCGCGGCCTGGTGGCGGCCATGTGGCAGTACCGGGGCATGCTCTTCAACCCCCGGTACGGACGCGTCGGGTTCATCGCGGTCCCGTTCTACGCGTTCGGCGAGATGCTCGCTCCCCTCGTCGAGGTGTTCGGCTACGGCATCACCGTGGCCGGGCTCGCGCTCGGCGTTGTGAACGTCTCGTTCGCGCTGTTGTTTCTCCTGGTGGCGTGGGGCTACGGTATGCTACTCTCGCTGTGGGCGGTGGTGCTCGAAGAGGTGAGCTTCCGCCGCTACCGCCGCGTCGGGGATCTGGTGCGGCTGGTGGTGTTCGCCACGCTCGAGACCTTCGGCTACCGCCAGTGCGGCGTGTGGTGGCGTCTGCGGGCGTTCTTCGCGACCGGCGCGCGCAAGCACGTGTGGGGCGACATGACGCGTCGCGGCTTCGAGACGGCGACGAAGTAGGTAGCTTCCCGCCCATGTCCCATGGTCAATTCCCCAACCTCACGGTGCTCACCCATCCGCTCATCCAGCACAAGCTCGCCATCCTGCGGGACAAGAACACCACGACCAAGGACTTCAAGCAGCTCGTGAACGAGATCGCCATGCTGATGGCGTACGAGGTGACCAAGGACCTGCCGCTCGAGCCCACGGACGTGGACACGCCGCTCGAGCACACGCGGGGTGTGCGGGTGGCGGGGAAGAAGCTCGCCCTCGTGCCGATCCTGCGCGCCGGACTCGGCATGGTGGAAGGGATCGCGCAGCTGATCCCGTCGGCGCGCGTGGGGCACATCGGCATCTACCGCGAGCACGACACGCTCCAGCCCGTGGACTACTACTTCAAGATCCCCGAAGGGCGCGACGCGCGCGACTTCTTCGTGCTCGACCCGATGCTCGCCACGGGGGGCTCGGCCGTGGACGCCGTGAGCGCGCTCAAGCACGCCGGCGCGCAGCGCATCCGGTTTCTCTGTCTCGTCGCGGCACCCGAGGGTACGCGCCGCATGCTCGAGCACCACCCCGACGTGCCGATCTTCGCCGCGGCGCTGGACCGCGAGCTGAACGAGCACGGCTACATCCTCCCGGGGCTGGGGGATGCCGGGGACCGGTTGTTCGGGACGCGCTAGGGGCCGCGATACTCCAGTTGACATTTAACGTCACTTTTGTAGTTTATGACGTAATGCGTCATATATTGAAAATGTGACATAAAATGTCCAAGCGCTACGCCGCCCTCATCGCCGACGCCACGGCCTCGCGTCTGCTCCCACCCGCCCGCCGCGCCCGGCTGCAGGCGGACGCCCGTGCCGCCGCGCAGCAGCTCAACCGGCGCTACGCCCGCGTCCTCGCCGCCCGCTTCGCCATCACGCTGGGCGACGAGCTGCAATGCTTGCTCACGAGCCCCGAGCCGCTGTGGGAGATTGCGCACCAGATCCGTGCCCGCCTCCCCGCGGTCGATTGGATCGTCGCCTGCGGCCTCGGCGCCATCAGCACACCTCTCGCCCCCACCGCGCCCGAGATCGACGGACCCTGCTTTCACGAAGCCCGCGCCGCCCTGGACCGCGCCAAGCGGCTGCGCCTGATCTTTACGTTCGGCGGCTTCCCCCCGGCGATCGAGCCGCTCGCGAGCTACTACGCCGGCCTCTACTGGAGCTGGACCCCGCGGCAGCGACGCGCCGCGACGCTGTTGCGCCTGGGCGACCCGGCGGCGGCCGCGGCCGCGCTGGACGTCGACCGCAGCGCCGTTTCACATCTCGCCCGCCGTATGGCCTGGCCCCTCGTCGCGGCCGGCGATAAGATGTTTCGGACCCTGCTGGAGACCGCGTGAACCCGTTGTTCGTGGTCCCGCTGCTCGCGTACACGCTCGCCGCCACCCTGTGGCCCGCCCAGGTGGACGGTCGCCGCCGCGCCCGCACCCTCCTCGTCGTCGAGGCGCTGCTCGTGGTGGCGGCCCTCGTCGTGGGCACGCTGCTGGCGCCGCTCGCGACCCCGAACCACGCGGAGCTGTGGTGGGGGCGGGCGGCCCTGCTCGCGACCGGCTACCTCTATGTGTCGGGCCGCGGCGTCGTGCTGATCCGGAGCGTGCTCGAGCTGTCGTCGCTCCAGATGCGCCGCGACGAGGACCGCCCGGCGGGCGCCATCGACGTCGCGCGCGGCCGGGCGATCGGCGCGCTGGAGCGCGCCCTCGCCCTCACCCTCGTGCTGCTGGGCGAGTATGGCGCGGTGGGCTGGATCATCGCGGCCAAGTCGCTCGCGCGCTTCAAGGCCCTCGAGGAGCGCGAGTTCGCCGAGTACTTCCTGATCGGCACGCTCGCGTCGTTCCTGCTCGCCGTGCTCGCCGGCGTGGGGCTGCGCATCCTGCTCAATCGCGGCTGACCCGTCCCTCCTCCCTCGTCCCCCATCCCCCCGAAGCAACTCTCCCAGGTCCGGCTGTGTCAGAGGTTTAACCGCCGCCCCGGAGCCCGGTGGACGAACGCGAGCTGATTGCCAGGGTCCGCGCCGGGGACGGCGCCGCGGAGCGCACCCTGTACGACGCCCACGTGGATCGGGTGTACCGCCTCGCCTACCGGCTCGCAGGGGACGACGGTCTGGCGCGGGAGTTCACGCAGGACACGTTCGTCCGGGCGTTCGAGCGGCTGGCCTCGTTTCGCGGCGAGGCGAAGCTCTCCACCTGGCTGCACGCCATCGCCACTTCGGTGGTGCTCAACGGCCTGCGCAAGGTGAAGCGGTTTCGCAGACGCGAGACGGACCTGGAGGACGCCGCCGGAGTCGCGGGCGGCCGACGGGCGGCGGAGCCGGACTTGAAGCGGCGCCTGGCGCAGGCGATCGACGACCTGCCGCACGGCTACCGGACGGTGTTCGTGATGCACGACGTCGAGGGCTACACGCACGAGGAGATCGGCGCGACGCTGGGCGTCGAGACGGGAACATCCAAGGCGCAACTGTCGCGAGCGCGCGCCCGGCTGCGGGAAGCGCTCGCGGATTTCGCGGGAGAGTGGGTCTCATGACGGACGAACGGTTCGAGCGGGTGTTACGGGAGGCGGCGCAGGACTACCACCGTCCCCCGGCGACGCCGCGCGAGGAGATGTGGCTGCAGATCATCGCGGCGCGCGATGCGCGGCGCCGCCGCCGGGTGATGCTCCGTCCTCGGCTGGCCTGGGGTGTGGGAATCGCGGCGGTGCTCGCCGTCGGAGTCGCTATCGGGCGCTGGACGGCGACCGGCAGCCCGCGTATCGCCGCGATCGCACCCGCGACGGACCGTTCCTCGGCATTCGTCTATCAGCTGGCCGCGGCCCAGTACCTCACCCGCACCGAGGTGCTGCTCACGGGCTTCCGCTCCGAAGCTCGATCGAGCCAGGCAGACGCGCAGTTCGCGCGGCAGGCCCGCGACTTACTCGGCACAACGCGTTTGATGCTCGACTCACCGGCGGCGCAGGACGGTCGACTCAAAGGGTTGCTCGAGGACCTTGAGCTGGTGCTGGCGCAGATCGCTCAGCTCCCGCCCCGCGGCGACACGGCAGAAGTGCAGCTGATCAACCAGGGACTGGAACAGCGCAGCGTGCTGCTGCGGCTCCGGACGGCGAATCCTGCCGGCCCCGGCCCGGTCCGCACGCAAGGAGCACTGTGATGCACACGATGCAGCTCGTGGTGGCCGCCGTCATGGGAATGAAGCAGCCGGTGCCGCCTTTGCCTCCGCTGCCGAGCCGGTTCCCGATCCTCGTCGCCCCGCAGATCGACGCTCTTACGGTCGCGTCCGACGCGCTGCAGGGCCTCGAGGGACTCGCAGGGCTCGCGGGAATGGAAGCGTTTGAGGGACTTCAGGGTTTGCAAGGGTTGGAGGGGCTGGAGGGTCTCGACGTCCTCGAGGCCGTCGACCTCGTGCCTCCGGAGGCCTCCCAGGACGCGCAGGAGCCAACCGACTCGCTTTGGCAGGCGGCGCGACAAGCGCTCAACCGCGGGGACTACGCCAGCGCCGCGAACCTGTACGGCGATGTGGCCCGCCGCTACCCCAACACGGCCCGCGCGGCCGACGCGCTATACTGGGCGGCGTTCGCGCTGTACAAGAACGACGACCTCAGCCGCGCCCGCAGCCTGCTCGTCACTCAGCAACGCCAGTATGGCAAGGCCGCCACATTGCGGGACGCTTCCGCCCTGCTCGCGCGCGTGCAGGCCGCGCTCGCCAAGCAGGGGGACGCCGAGGCCGCCGCCTGGATCGCGGCGCACGCGCAGCCGGGCGCGGATACGGCCCCGCGTGGCCAGACATGCCCGAGCGAGGACGACGACGAGGATCTCCGCATCGCAGCCCTCAACGGCCTGCTGCAAATGGACGCGACCAACGCGGTCCCCATCCTCAAGAAGGTCCTGGCGCGCCGCGACGCCTGCTCGGCCGGGTTGCGCCGCAAGGCGGTGTTCCTCGTCTCGCAGAAGCACACAGGCGAGACGGAGAGCCTCCTGCTCGATGTCGCCCAGCACGACCCCGACTCCGAAGTGCGCCAGCAGGCGGTGTTCTGGCTCTCACAGGTCCCGACCGAGCGGGCGGTGGGCATGCTCGACTCGATCTTGCGGACGACCGACGACCAGGAGCTCCGCGAGAAAGCGCTGTTCGCCCTGTCGCAGCAGCGCAGCCCGCGGGCCGGGCAGATCCTCCGCGACTACGCCCAGAACGCGAACGCACCCTCCGACGCCCGGGAAAAGGCGATCTTCTGGCTCGGGCAGCAGCACTCGTCCGAGAACGCCGCCTTCCTGCGCGGCTTGTACGCGCAGCTGACGGACCAAGAGCTCAAGGAGAAGGTGATCTTCTCACTGTCGCAGATGCACGACGCGGACAACAGCCGCTGGCTCATGGACATCGTCCTGAACGAGCGCGAGGCGATCGAGATGCGCAAGAAGGCGCTCTTCTGGGCGGGTCAGACGGGCGGGGATCTGACGCAGCTCTCCGGTCTGTACGACCGGATGCAGAACCGGGAGATGAAGGAGCAGCTGATCTTCGTGTACTCGCAGCGGCATGAGCCGGCCGCGGTCGACCGGCTGATTCAGATCGCCAAGACGGAGCAGGACAAGGAGCTCCGCAAGAAAGCGATCTTCTGGCTGGGCCAATCACACGACCCGCGTGCCGCGCAGGTCCTGCTGGAGATTATCAACCAGTGATCGCCTCACTCGTCCTGGCACTCGCGCTGCAGGGCGGCCTGGCCGGCCGCGTAGCGGCCGCGCCCGACGGCGAGGTGCGCTTCTCCTTCGCCACCCGAGCCGGTGTGTGCGGCAATGGCCGCAACGTGATCTCGTTCGAGTGTGACGACGGCAGCTGCGGCCGGCATCGGATGTCGTTCGGCAACTACAACGACGACGAAGAGGTGGGCTGCCCGTGCGAGCCGGGGCCCGCGCGCGTCGCACTGCAGAAGCGCGGCGGGCAGATCACCCGGGTGCGGACCTACGTCGGCGGCGCCTGGCGATCCGCCGGGGACGCTCGCCTCACGGATCTCGGCGCCGTACCGGCCATCACGGCCGCCCGCTATCTCCTCGACCTCGCCGCGCGGAGCCCGGGCGACGCCGGGCATGACGCCGTTTTCCCGGCCGTCCTCGCGGACAGCGTCACGCCGTGGCCGGACCTGCTGCGCCTCGCCCGCAGCACCGCGGTGCCGCGCCAGACCCAGCGCTCGGCGGTCTTCTGGCTCGGTCAGGCGGCGGGCGAGGCCGCGACGCGCGGGCTCACCGAGCTGGTGGACGACTCGAGCGTCGAGCTCGCGGTGAAGGAGAGCGCCGTGTTCGCCTTGTCCCAGCTGCGGCGGGACGAAGGTGTGCCAGCCTTGATCCGCATCGCCCGCACACACGCCAGTCCGAGCGTACGCAAGAAGGCCCTGTTCTGGCTCGGTCAGTCGGACGACCCGCGGGCGCTGGCGTTGTTTGAGGAGATCCTCACGAGAAGGTAGGTGGAGGTTGTCGAGGGTCACCAACCTCCAAAACCTCGGCCGTATATTCCTCGCATGCCCTTCTGGACTCTGCGCCGCAAGCTCGCCGCCGCAGGGGTGGCGGTGTTGCTGCTTGCCTTCGGGTGGGCGGCGGTGGTCGTCGCGGTGGCGCTCGCGGGCGCACACGACCAGGCGACCACCGCGGATGCGATCGCCGTCTTGGGCGCGGCCCAGTACAACGGCCGCCCATCCCCCGTGTTCCGGGCGCGGCTGGACCACGCCGCCGCCCTGTACCAGCGCGGTCTCGCACCTGTGGTGCTGGTGACCGGCGGCGTGGGAACGGGCGACACCGTGAGCGAATCGGAAGTGGGACGGCGCTATCTCACCAAGGCCGGACTCCCCGAAAGCGCCGTCATTGCCCTGGCGGCGGGCGCCAGCACCGCCTCCTCGGTCGCGAGCGTCGCCCGCTGGTTCGGAGCCCAAGACAGCCGTCGCGTGCTGCTCGTCTCGGACGGGTTCCACATGTTGCGCCTCAAAATCCTCGCCACCCGGTTGGGCCTCGTGCCCTTCACGTCACCCGCACCCGGCTCACCAATCCGCTCCAATCCCCGACGCAATGCGGCCTACTTCCTGGCCGAGGGGCTCAAGGTCCCCGTCACCTGGCTCTTCAACCACTGAGTGTCGCCATGCAGCTCGACAGCCGCCGTATCTATACGGGCCGCGTGGTGCGGCTCGACGTCGACACGGTGCGATTCCCCGACGGCTCGACGGGCCAACTCGAGCTCATCCGCCATCCCGGCGCGGCCGCGATCGTGCCGTGCGTGTCCGATCCCCCCGGGGCGGATCCCACGATCCTGCTCATCCGGCAGTACCGCTACGCGACCGGCGGGCAGCTGTGGGAGATTCCGGCGGGTACGCTGGACCCGGGGGAGGATCCGGAGGCGTGCGCCCGCCGCGAGCTGCTGGAAGAGACGGGCGTCACAGCGGCGCGGCTCGAGCGCCTCACATCTATCTGGACCACGCCGGGCTTCACCACCGAGGTGATCCACCTCTACCTGGCGACGGGTCTCACGACGGGGGAACCGTCGCGTGAGCGCGACGAGTTTATCGATGTGGAGCCACAACCGTTGTCACGCGTCCTCGAGCTGATCCGAGGCGGCGAAATCCGTGATGCAAAGACCGTTGCGGCTATCCTTTATATGGCGGGCTTCGTCTTGAAGCTGTAGACACACCCTGTCCCCCGAGGAGGACGGGACTGTCGCGCCGACCCGGCGCCGCGAGGCAGCAAGCCACGCTCGCGCGCCGCGTTACGTTGGGAGGCGCGACGGGTACGGTTCCTGCGGCATCTGAGTGTGCGGCAAGTCTCGCGCTGTTCCGTATATTCGATGCCTCAGCCTGGGAGCGGTTCATGCGAGCGACCCTCAACAAGCGGAAGACCGACGCTGTCGTCACGCCGCGCGCGCTGGAGCGTCGGGCGCTGCACGAGTTCGACGACGGGCGGTTGGTGCTCGAGCACTTGGCGGGCGACCCGCAAGCGTTCGGCACCCTGGTCGACCGCTACCAGACTCGCCTGCTGAATTTCATCAATCGGACCATCGGGGACCGGGAACGGGCCGAAGACTTGGTGCAGGAAGTGTTCATCCGGGTGTTCAGGCACCTGCACCGGTTCGACCAGACGAAGAAGTTCTCGACCTGGATCTACACGATCGCCTCGAACCTCGCGAAGAACGAGCTGCGGAACCGTTCCCGCAATCCGCTGGTGCTGTTCCAGACGATCAAGAAGCACTGGGAGGCGGACCACCGTCCGCTGCAGTTCGAGGACGCGACGGCGCGGCCCGACGATCTGTACCGCAAGCGCTACCTCAAGGAGGCGGTGGACCAGTGCGTGGACCAGCTCCCCACGCACCACCGGGCGGTGTTCGTGCTGCGCGAGCTCGAGGGCAAGAGCTATGCCGAGATCGCCGAGATCACGGGCTGTAACCTGGGGACCGTCAAGAGCCGTCTCAACCGGGCACGGAACAGCTTCGCGCAACTGATCGAGCCGCTGCTGGAATAGGGGCCCGGGAACCCGCCCGGGTCCCGATGGTAGTAGATTCTCGCCATGACGTGCGCCGAATTCCTGGAGCACTACACCGATTTTCGCGACGGCCTGATCACCGCGCCGCGCGAGTTGCGCCGTTTCACCCGCCATTTGGCGCAGTGCGCCGCCTGCCGGCGCTACGAGGCGGCCCTGCGACGCGGGGTGCTGGCGCTGCAGGCCGCGCAAACCATCGAGCCCTCCCCCGCCTTCCGGCGTCGGCTCGACGCGCGCCTGGCGCGGGAGCGCCAGGCGGGCGCGCATCGCCAGGTTCCCGCACGGGCCGGCGTCGCGGCGGCCCTGTTCGTGGCCGCCGCTCTGGCCATGGTCGCGCTCGAAGGCGTACGCCGGCCGCACGTCGCACAGGCACCCGTACTCCCACGCGTCCCCTTCCCCAGGCCGGTCGTGCAGGCCGGTGTCCCGTTCGTCTCCTTCCAGGACCCCCGCGCGAGTGTGTTCGCGGGTAATCCGGCCCCGGACGGCTCGGCGCTGGTCGAGCCCGCGTCGGCGGGGCGGTAGGCTTTCTCTCGCCCCGAGCCGGCGGTAACTTCCGCCCCGTATGGGGGCTCTCACCTTCGACGCGCTGCTCCGGAGCCTGAAGCAGGGCGTGGTTGATCCTGTCTACTATCTCCACGGCGACGAGGATGTGCTGAAAGACGAAGCGGTGCGCGCACTGGTCGAGCGCGCCGTGGATCCCGCCCTGCGCGATTTCAACCTCGATCAGCGAAGCGCTCCAGAGCTCGACGCCGAGGCGTTCCACGCCCTCGTGAACACGCCGCCCATGCTCGCCGCGACCCGGGCCGTGGTGGTCCGCGGGCTCGAGCAGCTCAAGAAGACCGCGAAGGTGCGCCAGGAGTTGCTGCGCTACCTCGAATCGCCCAACCCCACCACGCTGCTGGTCCTGGTACAGGCGGCCGGCGAGCCACCCGACGCCGAGCTGGTGCGACGGACGACGGCCGTGACGGTCGAGTCGCTGCCGCCGGCGCGGGTGGAGCGCTGGATGGCGCATCGGGCCCGGCAACTGGCCCTCACACTCGCGCCGGAGGCGGGAGCGCTGCTGCTCGACGCCGTCGGGAGCGATCTCGCCGCTCTCGCGCGCGAGCTCGAGAAGCTCGCAGCGCTGGCAGGCGGCGGGTCGCGGCCGGCGACCCGAGAGGACGTCGCGGCGCTGGTCGGCGTGCGCCGGGGCGAAACGCTCCAGGACCTGGTGGACGCGACGCTCGAGCGGCGGGCGGCGGACGCCGCGCAGCTGGTCGCGCCGATTCTCGAGCAGGCGGGCATGAGCGGCGTCCGCATGCTGGCGGCGCTCGGCACGCACCTCGTGGGCACGGCGCTGGCGCGCGCCGAGCTCGATCAGGGGTCCCCGCTCGGCCGCCTGGAGGCGCGGCTGTTGTCGCACCTGCGTGCCGCTCGACCGTACGGTCTGGGCAGTTGGGAGGGGACGGCGGCGCGCTGGGCCCGTTGGGCCGAACAGTGGAGCGCGCGCGAGCTCGAGCGCGCCCTGCAGCTCGCAGTCGACGCGGACCGGGCCCTCAAGTCGAGCACGCTGAGCGACGAGGCGGGAACGATGGTGCAGCTGGTCTTGTCGTTCGCCGTGCTCGAGCGGGAGGTGGCGTGAGGGCGGGGGTCGGTGTCATCGTGGCGCTGCTGATCGCCGGACCCGCCGTCCGCCTGCCCGCCCAGACCGACACCCTCCGCGCCGTCGCGCTCCGGGTCGCGCAAACCCGGCCCGATTCGGGACGGGCCATGATGCGACGCCTGCTGGCGAGCCTGTCGCCGCGGGATTCGCTGTACCCCGGCGCGCTCTTCACGGCGGGGATGCTGGCGCCGGACGCCGGCCTGATCGCCACGAACCTGCAGCGTGTGGTGGTCGAGTACGGACAGTCGGTGTGGGCGGACTCGGCCCTCGTGGCGCTCGCCAAGCTGTACTTCGCCCAAGGGGACATGACCGCGACGACGCAGGCGGCGGAGCGGCTGCGGCGCGACTATCCGGACTCGCCGCTCAGGCCCCGCGCCGATTTCACGGGCGCGCGCGCCTACTTCGACATGAAGGACGACGCGCACGGCTGTGCGCTCATCCGCGAAGCCTTGGACGGGGCCGGCGCGGACGTGGAGTTTCAGAACCAGGTGTCCTTCTACGCTCCACGGTGCGCCGCGCTGCCGGCGGCCGCTACACCCGCGACGGCCGGCGACAGCCAGGCGAAGCCCGCGGCGCCCGCGACGACCTACGCCGTGCAAGTCCTCGCCGTCAAGAGCGCGTCGCAAGTCGACCAAATGCTCACCCGCCTCAAGGTTATGGGCTTCGACGCCCGCGTGGTGCGGGACACGAGCGGTCTTTTCAAGGTCCGCGTTGGCCGCTACCCGACGCACGACGAGGCGGCGCAGGTGCAGCGGCGCCTCAAGACCCGGCTGGGAGGGCAGCCGTTCGTGGTGGAGGAGCCGTGACGCCTCCGCGGGTCGACGCCGACACGCCGCTGATGCAGCAGTACCGCGAGATCAAGGCGCGCCACCCCGACGCGATTCTGTTCTTCCGGATGGGCGACTTCTACGAGATGTTCGAGGACGACGCCCAGCTCGCGGCCCGCGAGCTCGGCCTCACGCTCACCTCCCGCAACAACGGGGGCGCCGCCGACGTGCCGCTGGCCGGCGTTCCGGTCAAGGCCGCCGCCGACTACCTGCGCCGTCTCATCGCCCAGGGGCATCGCGTGGCGATCTGCGAGCAGGTGGAGGACCCCAAGCTCGCCAAGGGCCTGGTGCGGCGCGAAGTGGTGGAAACCGTCACGCCCGGCACGGTGCTCGCCGACGAATGGCTGGAGCGACGCCGCAACAACTTTCTCCTCGCGGTCGATGCGCGCGGCACTCCGGCCGGCCTGGCCGCGCTCGATCTGACCACCGGGGAGCTGCTGCTCGAGACCGCCGCGGCGGAGGAGCTGCCGGCCGTGCTGGCACGCTACGAAGCTCCCGAAGTCGTGGTCCCGGCGGGGGCGGTGCTCGCGCTGGCGGGCGCCGCGCGGACCGAGCGCGAGGCCTGGGAGTTCGATCCCGAGCTGGCGCGCGAGGATCTGACGCGCGCCTTCCGCGTGGCGTCGCTCGACGGGCTGGGGGTCGAGCCGGAAGACCGCCCCGCCCTCGGGGCGGCCGGCGCCCTGTTGCGCTACGCCCGTGAGCTCAAGCCCGGCGGCCTGCCACACGTCGCCCGCCCCCGCATCGTGCGGCGCGGCGACCTGCTGCCGCTCGACGAGATGACCCGCCGCAACCTGGAGCTGGTGGAGCCGCTGCGCGTCGAGCCGGGAAGAAAGGGGACGACGCTGCTCGACGTGCTCGACCGGACCATGACGCCGATGGGTGCACGCCTGCTGCGGCGCTGGCTCCTGGCCCCGCTGGTCGAGCCGGCGAGGATCAACGCGAGGCTCGATGCCGTGGAGGTGCTCGCCGGCGACGTGCGCGGGCGCGACCGCCTGCGGGAGGCGCTCGACGGCGTGCGCGACCTCGAGCGCCTGGCGAGTCGGGCCGCGCTCGGGCGGGCCACGCCGCGCGAGCTGGGCGCCCTGCGCGACTCGCTGCTGCGCCTCCCGGACACGCGGGGCGCGCTGGACGGCCTCGAAGGCCGGGGGCGGGCCGCGCTGCTCGAGCAAGCGGCGGACGGCTTCGACCTGCTCCAGGACCTGCGCGAGGAGCTCGGCCGCGCCCTGGTGGAGCGTCCGCCGGCCCAGGCATCCGACGGGGATGCGGTCCGCGCCGGCTACGATCGCGAGCTCGACGAGCTCAAGGACGCCCGCGACGGCGGCAAGCACTACATCGCGGGCCTGCAGGCGCGCGAGCGCGAGCGCACGGGGATCGCCTCGCTCAAGGTCGGGTTCAACAAGGTGTTCGGCTACTACATCGAGGTGACGAATCCGCACCGCGATCGCGTGCCCCCCGATTACGAGCGGCGTCAGACGCTGACCGGCGCGGAGCGCTACGTCACGCCCGAGCTGAAGCAGTACGAGGCAAAGGTGCTTGGCGCCGAGGAGCGGATCGCGAGCCGCGAGGCGGAGCTGGTCGCCGCGCTGCGACACCGCGTCGCCGAAGCCATCGCGCGTGTGCAGGCCACGGCCAATGTGCTGGCGGGACTCGATGTGTGGAGCGCGCTCGCCGACGTGGCGCACCGCGAGGGGTACGTGCGGCCGGAGGTGAACGACGGATTCACGATCGCCCTGGAGGGCAGCCGCCATCCGGTGGTCGAGCGCATGATGGCGCGCGAGGCGTTCATCCCGAACGACGTGCTCCTCGACGCCCGAGGCCGGGTGATCGTGCTCACCGGTCCGAACATGGCCGGGAAGTCCACGCTGTTGCGCCAGGTCGGGCTGTGCGTGCTGCTCGCGCAGATGGGGGCGTTCGTGCCGGCGCGACGCGCGGTGGTGGGCGTGGTGGACCGGCTGTTCACGCGTGTGGGAGCGTCGGACAATCTGGTGCGCGGCCAGTCGACCTTCATGGTGGAGATGAGCGAGACGAGCGCGATCCTGCACGGCGCCAGCGCGCGTAGCCTGGTGCTGCTCGACGAGATCGGACGGGGGACCTCCACCTACGACGGCGTGGCCATCGCCTGGGCGGTGACGGAGTTTCTCCACAACACGATCGGCTGCAAGACCGTCTTCGCCACGCACTATCACGAGTTGACGCAGCTCACCGAGGAGCTGGCCCACGCGTGCAACTTCAATGTCGCGGTGCGGGAGGCGGGCGACGAGATCGTGTTCCTCCACCGGCTCGAGCCGGGCGGCGCCGATCGGTCGTACGGCATTCACGTAGGACAGCTCGCGGGACTCCCGGCGCCCGTGGTGGGGCGGGCGTGGCAGGTGTTGAAGCTGCTCGAGGCCGGTCATCACGTGGCGCGGCAGGCGTCTCCCGCGCCGCCCGACGCGACGCAGCTCGGCCTGTTCGCCCCGGCCCCCCCGCACCCCCTGCTGCAGGAGCTGGACCGCCTGAACCTGGACGCGTTGTCGCCGCTCGAGGCGTTGAACCGCCTCGCGGAGTGGAAGAAGCGGCGGGAGGAGGAGGGAGCGTGAGGGCGTGGCGCGGCGCGCTCGCCGGCGTGGTGGCGCTGGGGGTAGCGGCGTGCAGCAAGCCGCGGTCGGGGGACCAGACCGGGGGCGGGGAGCCGGCGAGCGGCCCGCCCGATCACGAGCCTCCCGTGGCGGTCAACGGCGACTCGCCCATCCAGTATCCCCCCCGGCTGTACGACCAGAAGGTGGAAGGCGATGTGGTGCTCCGGTTGTTCGTCGACTCCACCGGGCGACTCGCCACCGATTCGAGTCGCGTGGCCGAATCGAGCGGCTACCCGGCGCTCGACTCGGCGGCGCTCTCCGGCTCGCGCCGGCTGCGGTTCACCCCGGCCCGGCGCCACGGCTTGCCGATCGCGACGGCGTTCCTCCAGCCGATCGAGTTCCACCACCCCCAGGCCGGCGGATCGGTGCGCAACGGCGAGCCCGACACGGTGAGACCGCGACCCGCGCCGGTGCGTGCTCCGACCCCGACCCCTCCCCTCGCGCCGGTGCGGGCACCGCGACGCGACACCACGGCGGTGCGGCGCGACACGTCCCCGCCTCCCGCCGACACGACGCGCGCCGTTCCGGACAGCACGGGTGCGAAGCCGGATACGAATGCCACCCCACACTAAGCCGTATGGGAACATTCTCGAGACGATCGGCTGGACGCCGCTGGTCCGGCTGAACCGGGTCACGCAGGGCGTCCGCACGCCGGTCTACGCCAAGGCGGAATTCTTCAACCCCGGGGGCTCGGTGAAGGACCGCATCGGGCTCGCGATGATCGAGGCCGCGGAGCGCGAGGGGCGACTCAAGCCGGGCGGACTGGTGGTCGAAGCGACGTCGGGCAATACCGGCGTGGGACTGGCGTTGGCCGCCGCGGTGAAGGGCTACCGCTGCATCTTCACGATGCCGGACAAGATGTCGCAGGAAAAGGCGCGTCTGCTCCGCGCCCTCGGGGCCGAGGTGATCATCACGCCGACCGCGGTCCCGCCGGACCACCCGGACAACTACATCATGAAGGGCCGCGCCATCGCGGCGGCGCACCCGAACGCGATCTTCGCCGACCAGCACTACAACCCGGTCAACCCCGACGTGCACTACCGCACGACCGGCCCTGAGATCTGGGAGCAGACCGCAGGCAGGATCACGCACTTCGTGTGCGCTCCGGGCACGGGGGGCACCGTGAGCGGGGCCGGGCGCTTTCTCAAGGAACAGCGCCCGACCATCCGCGTGATCGGCGGCGACCCCGTCGGCTCGATCTATTCGGACTACGCCCGCACGCGCTGCAAGTCCGAAGGCAGTCCCTACAAGGTGGAAGGCATCGGCGGCGACAAGATTCCGACCTCGCTGCATTGGGACGTGATCGACGAATGGATCACGGTGTCCGACAAGGATGCAATGCTCCTGGTGCGACGCCTGGCCAAGGAGGAAGGCCTGTTCGCCGGCGGCTCGACCGGCGTGAACGTGGTGGCGGCGTTGGAGGTGGCGCGGCGGGTGAACGATCCGGAGGCGCTCGTGGTCACGGTCCTCGCGGACACGGGAGAGCGCTATCTCTCCAAGGTGTTCAACGACGAGTGGCTGCGCGAGAACCAGATTCTCGACGCCGAGCGCGTGTCGGTGGCGCAGCTGCTCGAGGCGCGGAACTCCGGCGCCCCCCCGTTGATCTCCGTCCCGCCGACCGCGACGGTGCGCCAGGCGCTGAACCTCATGAGCACCTATAACGTGTCGCAGCTCCCGGTGCTGGACGGCGGCGACGGCGTGGGCGCCGTCGCAGAGCCGGTGCTGATGGCGCGCGCGCTCGAGGAGCCCGCCACGCTCGACCGGCCGGTGCAGGAAGTGATGGACGCGCCGTACCCGGTGGTCGACGCAGATCTCCCCGTGGAGCGGCTCACCACGCTGCTCTCGCGCGAAACGCCCGCGGCGCTGGTGCGGCGCGAGGGGAAGATCACGGGGATCGTCACGCGGTACGACGTGCTGCACCAGCTGGCTGGAATCCGCTGATGCGCGTCGGCGTGCTCACGGGCGGCGCGTCCGCCGAGCGCGCCGTCGCGTTCGCCGGTGCGGCGCAGATCGTCGAAGCGTTGCGGGCCCGGGGCCACGCCGTGACGGTCGTGGACACGGTGACCGGCCTGCTCGGCCCCGCCGACGAGCGGCGCCTGCTCACGACGGCAGTCGGACGCGAGCCGCCCGCGGTGGCGGAGCTCGACGAGCGCGAGCGCGCCATGCTGTCGAACGGGCTCGCGTCCCTGCCGGCCGTGCGGGACGCAGACGTGTTGTTTCTCTGCCTGCACGCCGGCCGCGGAGAGGGCGGGACTCTCCAGGCGGTGCTCGACGTCATCGGCGTTCCGTATACCGGCAGCGGCGCGCTCGCGAGCGCGCTCGCGATGGACAAGGACCTCGCGAAGCGGCTGTTCCGGGCTGCGGGGGTGCCAGTGCCCGGCTGGTTCATGGCGCCCCCCCCGGTGGCCGCCGAGGACGTGACCACCGCCCTCGGCTGGCCCGTGATCGTGAAGCCCTCCAAAATGGGCTCGTCGGTGGGCATGTCGTTGGTACGCAACGCGGAGGGGCTGGACGCGGCGGTCACCCTGGCACGCGCGTACGATGCGGAGGTCATGGCAGAGCAGTTCGTCCCCGGGCGGGAGCTGACCGTCGGGGTGCTGGGCGACGTGCCGCTCCCGGTGGGGGAAATCATCCCGAAGCACGAGCTGTTCGACTACGAGTGCAAGTACACGCCCGGGATGTCGGAAGAGATCTTCCCCGCCAAGCTCGACACGACCCTGGCGCGTCAGCTGCAGGAGCTGGCGCTGACGGCGCACCGGGCGCTCAAGCTCGGGGGCTACTCGCGCGTTGACTTCCGGTTGAGCCCCGAGGGCGACATCTTTTGTCTCGAGGCCAACACGCTTCCCGGCATGACGCGGACGAGCCTCCTGCCCCAGGCCGCCCGGGCGGCGGGGATCGAGTTTCCGGAGCTGTGCGAGCGGATCTGCCGTCTGGCGGGCGGCGGGGGGGGAACTCGGGGAGCGCGCGCGGGGGAATAATAGGCTAGGCGCGCACGCGCACAGACGCACAGGGGTTACAGATGGTCCCGCAGCGGATGTTCGGTATGACGCCATGGGTGCGGCGGCTGATCGTCGCCAACCTGGTCGTCTTCCTGCTCCAGATGACGATCTTCGTCAACCCGTGGTTCGTGGCCACGTTCGGGTTCGCCCCGCTGGACGCGCTGGCGCGGCCCTGGACGTTCGTCACGTACGCGTTCATCCACGCCAATTTCCTGCATCTCGCGTTCAACCTGCTGGCGCTGTTCGTGTTCGGGCCGCCCGTGGAAGAGCGGATGGGCGGGGGGTCTTTTCTCGCGTACTACGGGCTGTGCGCCCTGGGAGGCGCCGCCCTGTCCTTCGCCCTGGCCATGACGTTTCAGCAGGTGCAGCTCGTGGTGGGTGCGTCGGCGGCGGTGTACGGCGTGATGCTGGCGTTCGCATGGGCATGGCCCGATCAGCCGATTTCCGTGTTCCCGCTCCCCGAGCCGATCGCCGCGAAATGGCTGGTGACGTTCGCGGTGGCGATTTCGCTGCTGCTCGCGCTGTTCGCGGCGAGCGACGGGGTGGCGCACCTCGCGCACCTGGGCGGGTTTGCGACGGGGCTGCTGTATCTGAAGGTGGCGGACTGGCGCTTGGCGCGCGCGGAGCGCCACCTGCGTCGCGCGACGGAGCCGAGCGTGCTGGTGCATCCCGCCCGCGCGGCGCGCGCCAGCGCCGCCCCCAAGCCGCGCCGGGCGGAGCGCGATCCGGCGCAGGCGGAAATCGACCGCGTGCTCGACAAGATCTCGGCGCGCGGGATCGAGAGCCTCACACCCGCGGAGCGGCGCTTTCTCACCGAAATGAGCCGCAAGATGCGCGGCCGGACGTGAGCGGCGCCCGCTAGAGCCGCACCCTGAGAAGTCAAGACGCCTTTCACCCGCCGACCGGCGGTGTGCGACGGGCGCGCGCTTGTCTCCAGGGGGGCCGATTCCCAAATTGGGGCCGGCCGCTCAATGCTCGTCAACCTCGTGCCGGAGTTCCTCGCGGTGCTCGCCGCGCCCGATCCCCCCGCGGCCTATCACGATTATCTCGAGCGGCACAAGCCCGTGCTGCAGGGCTACTGGCACAACTACGTTCTCGACCCGACGTCGCCGCACGCGGAGCGGGTGATTGCGGCGGCGCTGCGTGCCGAGCGCGCCGATCTCGAGCGGCTGCTCGAGGACGTGGACGTCGCCGCGATCGCGGACGACGCGCTGCGCCGCGCGCTCGAGCAGTTCGAGGCGGACTGCCCTGTCGACCTGTACCTGATGGTCGGTGTCGGGGCCGCCAACGCGGGGGAGCTGGTCGTGGGCGGGCGCGGCATCGCCTTCGTGTGTCTCGAGCACTTCACCGGGCGCGCCAACCCGCAGACCTACGGCATGGGACTGGCGCCGCACCTCTTGCCGCTGTGGATCGCGCACGAGGTGGCGCACGCGGTGCGCTACACCTCGCCCTCGAGCCGCGCCGACCTGCGGCGCCTGGTGGCGGACCTGCGCGGCTACTATGACTACTGGGACACCGGGAGCCGGGCGAGCCTGCGCGAGCTGCTCGTGAACGAGGGGGTGGCGGTGGCCGGGGCTCAGGCGGTCGCCCCGGGGTTCGAGCCGTGGGAGTACTTCGGCTATACGCGGCGCCAATACCGGCGCATTCGCGAGCTCGACGCCTTCCTGCGGCGCGCCGCCGCGCCGCTCTTGGACGAGTCGGGCCTGGGGCTGCGGCTGCGCTTTCTGTCGGGGGGGATGAGTCCGGCGGCCCGGATGATGAGCGGCAAGATGCTGCCGGAGCGCGCCGGCTACTATCTCGGCCTGCGGCTGGTGGAGAACTATCTCGCCGAGCGGGGGATTGCGTCGACGCTGCGCGCCGCGACGGCGGAGCTCCGCAAGGCCGACGAGCGGGCGCTGGGCATTCAGAGCGCATGAGCCCGCGGCCGCGGGCGGAGCGGCGCCGCAACCAGCCGCTGCGCGAGGTGCTGGACGAGCTGCTGGCGCACACGCGCGAGCTGGTGCGGCGCGCCAAGGACATGACGCCCGCCGAGCTCGACTACGCGCAGCAGCGCCTCGAATGGCTGGCGGACGAGGTGTGGCGCGTCGCCACGGGCGAGCGGCCGCCGGGGTAACGCGTCACGGCGCCCTCATCGGCACGGTGGGATAACTGATCCCGAGCTGCTTGAGATACGTCTCGTACTTCGAGGGGTCGTAGTAGTACGTCCGCATCTGATCGCGGTACTTCGCCATCTTCTCCGCGTTGAGCCACGTGGCCGGCTGATCGGTCGGGGCCATGAGCGGGCGGTACTTCGTCGTCTTGGTCTGCACGTTCGCGAAGTAGTCCTTCGCATCGCTCATCAGCTTGGGCCGCAGCATGAGGTCGAGCAGCGTCATCGCCTGCACTTTGGCGCCGGCGATCACGCCCTTGTGTGCAATCGGCGTGGCCATCGCGATGGCGTCGGCCCAGTTGTGCCCCGGCGTACCGGGAATGTTGGCCGGGTAGTAGAGCGTCACGGAGGGCACGGTCCACGTCACGTCCCCGATGTCGTCGCTGCCGGTGCCGGTGCTGGCCTTGGCCGCCTCTTCGGGCGAGCGCAGCGGCGCCACGGACGTGTGGAGTCCGCTGTCGGGCCGGCCCATCATCACCTGCACCGCCCGCGCCAGCGTCTGGTCCTTGTCGTCCCACGGGGGCATCCCCACCCGCACCGCATTGGCGTGCAACGCCTCCGCGATGGGCTTGTTGAAATGGGGCCGCCACGCGGAGCCGATGACCTGCACCGTATCG
>QHUT01000096.1 GCA_003222055.1 Gemmatimonadota bacterium | reverse complement strand
GCAACACCTCGGCGCCCTTGCGCGTGGCGGCGGTGATGGCCTCGACCGGGGTGAGGCCGGCGCCGACCAGCAGGCTCATTTCCTCGTGCAACGACAGCCCCGGCACGAGCAGCTGGTTCGCGGCGTCGGAGCCCGCGGCGACGAGCCCCCCCGCCCGCTTGAACTCGCGCACGAACTGGTTCTGGCGCGCGCGCGACCGGCGGAACGCCTGCAGGTCGCCCGCGCGCCAGCCGCTGCGCCGCAGCAGGCCCGCGACGTCGCGCACGCTCGTCGCCGCGGGGGGCACGTCCTCCATGCCGGGGCGCGACAGCAGCGTGGGGTTGTCGAGCCGGGAGAGCATCTCGTGGAGCACGAGCGTCGGAACGAGGGCCACGTGCGTGGCGGCGAGCCCCCGGGCCACGCGCTCGAGCGCGGCGGAGTCGAGCAGCGCCCACCCCGCCTCCTCCAGGGTCCAGCCGCGCAGGAACTGGTCGTGAGCCCGGAGGTAGGGGCCCGGGTCGCGACTCGCCGCCTGCACCACGCCCGCCATGTGCTCGAGTGACGCGACCCCGGCCCGGGCCGCGGTCAGCGCGTCGATCTTGCCGAGGTGCGCCGCCACCGGAAACCGCAGCGTCGACGCCTCGTCCACCAGCGCCGGCAGCAGGTCGGCGGTGAACTTCGTGTAGATCTTGACCAGGTCCGCCCCGGCGACGGCGCGCAGGTCGACCGCCTTGCGCACGTCGGCGCGGCTTCGGACGGCGGTGGCCGCGGGGTAGGTGGGCGGCGCGCCGTCGATCATGGCCCCGGAGGTGAACATGCGCGGGCCCAGCACCGAGCCGAGGTCGAGGTCGTTCTTGAGGGCGATCGCGGAGTCGGTGCTCGACGCGCCGAGGTCCCGCACCGTGGTGACGCCCCAGGCGAGGTAGCGCTCGACCGCCCAGCGCTCCACGTGAGCGTGCGCGTCGACCAGCCCCGGCATCACCGTCTTCCCGATCAGGCTCACCGTGCGCGCGCCGCGCGGCACCGGGACCTCGTTCACCCGGGCCACGGCCTGGATGTGGCCGTTCTTCACGAGGACCAGGGCATCCTGCACCGGAGCGCGGCCCGAGCCGTCGATCAACGTCGCCCCCTCGAGCGCGATGACACCGTCGCCGGAGCCCTTGCAGCCGGCCAGCACGAACATGAGGAGGAGGCCGGGATGCGGGATGCGGGATGCGCGACGCGTCACTTCGGATCCGAAGACGTGTGGTCGTGCAGAATCTGCCAGCGATCTCCGCGCTTCTGAAGGATGAGCGTGAACGGCCCGCTCGCCGTCACGGAGTCCCGGCGCAACAGCTTGAAGCGCGCGGTGCAGAGCGCGAGATCGGGTGCGAGCGGGCGCACCCGTACCTCCTCGAACGCCAACGAGTCACGCGATTTGCCGCGGGCGAAGTAGGTCGTCTGGTAGCGATCGAACAACGTCTGCCAGCCGTACACCACGTGACCGGCGGAGACGTAGCTCGTGAGCGAGTCGTGCGCGTAGTCGCTCATGAAGCCCGCGAGGTCGCCGCGATTCCAGTCGGACGCGCTGCGGGAGAGCATCGCCGCGATCTCGCCCCGCGGGTCTCCAGGTGCAGGGGTCGCACAGGCCGCCAGGATCACCGCGCACCACGCACCACGCACCGCGTCACCTCCGGGCTGCTGGGCTCCATAACGTAGCGCGGGAGCGTCTCGCGGAGATGGGCCTGACCATCCGAAAGACGCTCCCGCGCTGTGCCGTCGACGTCTGCTAGCGGCGACGCCGTCTCGCCGTCTTCCTCCGTTTCGCCTTGCCGCCGCGCTTTGCCTTGGCGCGCGGCCGCTTCTTCGCGGCCCGCTTCTTCGCCTTGGGTCGCGCCGCCTTCCGCTTGGCAGCTGGCTTCCGCCGCGGCGACGCCATCGGCTCATCCATCATCGGCGCTGGGGTGGGCGGCGTCAGGGGGGCCGGCGGATACAGTGGCTCCATCATCCCTGGGCCGGTCCAGCTGCTCTCCGAAAAATCGGTTGCCTCGAGCATCGGACGATCTCTCCTCTGCTGGTTGTCGGTGGGCGCGTGGCCTATAGCTTACCGCGGGAATGCTGCCACGCAAGTGCGCCGCGTCGGGGCCGCGGCGCGCGGCTCCGGTGCGGAGCGGTCGCGACAAGTTAGCTTGACAAGGGCACTTACGAGCACTTACGTTCGCGCCGCTATGATCGCTCGCTGTCTCTTGGTCAGCACCGCACTCGCGTGGCCCGGTGTCGCGCTCGCGCAAGCCGTCACGGAAGTCCAGGTCGCTCCGCCCTCGGTGACCATCAAGGTCGGGGAGAGGAGCGGGCTGTTGGCCACCGCCTTCGATCGCGTCGGCAACGTGATTCCCAATGCGCGCGTGATCTGGTCGTCCAACAACGTCGCGGTCGCCAAGGTCGACAACAGCGGCACCGTTACGGGGATGGGCGGCGGCGTCGCGATCATCGAAGCGCGCGTCGGCGCGCGCAAGGGACAAGCGGCGGTTCAGGTCGTCGGCAGCCCCGCGGCCCCGCCGCCCCAGGCGGGGCAACCCGGGGCCCCCACCCACGCCACCGGGGAGCCCGCGGCACCGGCGCCGGACGCCTTCGCGGGCCAGCCGGCTGGGACCGGTCCCGCCGCGGTGTTGCGTATCGAGCCCCCCACGATCTATTTGCTGCCCTCCGAGAACACGCGCGTCGCGCCGCGGGCCTTGAAGGACGACGGCACGCCCGCCGCGCCGGTCGTGGTGACGTGGAAATCGCTCCGGCCCGACATTGCGAGCGTGGACCAGAACGGCGTGATCGTCGCGCTCGCGCCGGGACAAGGCACGGTGCAAGTGACCAGCGCGGGCGGGCTCACCGCCACGGCGCCCGTCGTGGTGCAGCAGAGCGACCTCGCGGTGCAGGAGCCCAACCCGCTGACCCTCTCGCCCGGAGACATCGATACGCTGCACGTACTGGTGCCCGCCCAGGGGGGCCGCGTCGTCAGCCCGCTCGCGCTGCAATGGTCGGCGGCCGACCCGAGCGTCGCGCGAGTCAACCTCACGGGCGTGGTCACGGCCGTGGCGCCCGGGCGCACCACGCTCACGGTCGCGGGGCTGCTGCAGACCAAGACCGTCGACATCCTGGTGCACAAAACGGTGGAAAAACTGACGGCTATCCCGAGTTCAAAGACCGAGCTCGCGCTCCCGATCCAGGGGACGGCGAAGTTCACGGTTCAAGGGTTCGCGGCCGACGGGATGCCGGTGCCCGAAGCGCCGTTTCGATGGAATGTCGGCGACACCAGCCTCGTCACGTTCGATCCCGCGACGGGCGTCCTCACCGGTAAGAGGGCCGGCAAGACGACGCTCGCGGTGAATGGGCCGGGTCTGGGGCTCCGGGTCGTCTGGCCGATTCGCGTGATCGCGGCGGGCCTCAAGTTGTCAGCGGCCCGGCTGGGCGTTCCGCTCGCCCGGCGTGTGCCGCTGCGGGCGAGCTTCGCCGACGAAGCGGGCGCGGTGATCGGGCCGGCCACGGGGGTGTCGTGGGCGTCGGACAATCCGGCGGTCGCGACCGTCGCCGAAGACGGGACGGTGACGACCGCCGCATACGGGCACGCCCGCATCACCGCCACGGCGCCGGGCGGGCGGCGCGCGGTCGCCGAGGTGTTCGTCCAGGGCGAGATCGTGGTGGCGAGCTCGCGCTCCGGACGGTTGCAGCTGTACGCGGCCGAGCGCGCCAACCTGGCGCAGCTGCGCAAGATCACGGACGACACGGCGACCGCGACCGAGCCCGCGTTCTCGCCGGACGGCTCCCACATCGCGTTCACCTCGACCCGCGACGGCCAGCCCGAGGTGTACGTCATGGATGCCGACGGGTCGAACGCCGCCCGGCTCACCAACTCTCCGGGGCTGGACGGCGACCCGTCCTTCAGCGCCGACGGCCAGGCGGTGGTGTTTCACTCCCAGCGCACCGGTCATCGCCAGGTCTACCTCCAGCCGATCACCAGCTCCGTGGCGGTGCCGCTCACGCAGGAGCCCGCCGACAACTCGCAGCCGAGCATGTCGCCCGACGGCGAGGTGATCGCTTTCGTGTCGAACCGCGACGGGAACAACCACATCTGGCTGATGGCGAAAGACGGCACCAACCAGCGTCCGTTTACACGAGGCCCGCAGGGCAAGGAAAGCGTACCCCATTTCCTGCGCGACGGCACGCTCGCCTATCTGGTGGAGCAGAAAGAGGGGGGGCGCACCTCGACGCAAGTGGTAAAGGCGGACTTGACCACCGGAAAGGTCGCGCCGCTCGCGGGCACGGATCTGATGGTCACGGACTTCGCCGTCTCGGGGGTGGGTGACCTGCTGGGTCTCGTGGTGGCCGTGCAAAAAAACGTGTTCCGGGTGTACATCCAGCCGATCGGGGCGAGCGGCGGCGGCGCGCCCGTGGCCATCCCGACCAGCGGCGCCGAGCAGATGCTATCTCCCGCGTTCATGCCGTAGCGGGGGCGGCCACGCCATGCGCGCCTGGGTGATCCGCGCCACCGGCGACCTCGAGCAGCTGCAACAGAGCGACGTCCCCGACCCGCCGGGTCCGAGCTCCTCCTCCCTGGGCCCGCGTCACGTGCGTGTGGCGCTGCGAGCGTCGGCGCTCAACCACCTCGACCTCTTCGTGGTGCACGGACTGCCGCACGAGTACCGCTTCCCCCACGTCGTGGGCGCCGATGGCGCGGGCGTCGTGGACGCCGTCGGGTCCGAGGTCCGGTCAGTGCGACCGGGCGACCGGGTTATGATCAATCCGGGAATCCCCGACTACGCGTGCGAGTATTGCCGCGCCGGTGAGCATTCGCTGTGTCGCAGCTACGGGATTCTGGGCGAGCACCTCTCCGGGACAATGGCGCAATACGTGGTGGTGCCCGAGCAGAACGTGGCCACCATCCCGACACTTCCGACACCGCTCACCTGGGTCGAGGCGGCGGCGTTCTCGCTCGTGACGCTCACGGCCTGGCGCATGGTCGTGACGCGGGCGCGGATCGTCGCCGGCGAGACGCTGTTGATCTGGGGGATCGGCGGCGGCGTGGCCCTCGCGGCGTTGCGGATCGCCAAGCTCAAGGGGGCGAGAGTGATCGTTACAAGTTCCAGCGACGCCAAGTTGCAAGAGGCGGAGAAACTCGGTGCGGACGCGACGCTCAATCACACCACGCAAAAGATCTCTCAGGAGATTCGCGCCCTCACCGAGAAACGCGGCGCCGACGTCGTGATCGAGAACGTGGGCGAGGCGACGTGGGACGAGTCGTTGAGATCACTGGGCCGCGGCGGGCGACTCGTGACGTGTGGGTCCACGACCGGGCCCCAGGTCTCGCTCGACCTGCGCCGGCTGTTCTGGCACCAGTGGAGCCTCCTGGGCTCGACCATGGGGAACGACGCGGAGTACCGCGAGATCGTGCGCCTGTTGGGCGCGGGCCAGCTGCGACCGATCGTGGACCGGGTGTTCCCGTTCACGGAGGCGCGTGGCGCGTTCGAGCGGTTGGAGCGGGGGGAGCAGCTGGGGAAGATCGTGGTGGAAATCAATCCCTGAAGCGCGTGGGCCCGGCGAGGCACTGTCCAGAAGGACATCCGCTCCCTGCCGGTCCGCTTCGCTCATTGTCCTTCGGCACAGCGTCTGCCGAGCCCAGGCTTCAGCGCAGCCCTATCGTAGCGAGGCTCGGTCAACCGATCGTCAATCGCGCGTGTACGTGCCCTACAGGGCGCCGGTTGGGTCCGCATTCGCGTTGCCTTTCTCTGGCTAAGTGATTATTTTTTGGCAACTTAGGCCCTTTTCAACCCCTGACCCCTAAGGCCTGACACCTGCTTTCATGACCGCACCCAACGCCCGCGAACGCATCCTGCCGCGTCTCATCGAAGACGAGATGCGGGAGTCGTTCCTCGACTACTCGATGAGCGTGATCGTGCAGCGCGCGCTGCCCGACGTGCGCGACGGGCTCAAGCCCGTGCACCGCCGCATCCTGTACGCGATGAACGAGCTGGGGCTCGTCCCCGGCCGCCCCTACAAGAAGAGCGCTACGGTGGTCGGCGATGTGCTCGGCAAGTACCACCCCCACGGCGACGTGGCGGTCTACGACTCGCTGGTGCGCATGGTGCAGGACTTCTCGCTGCGCTACCCGCTGGTGGACGGCCAGGGCAACTTCGGCTCCGTGGACGGCGACCCCCCCGCCGCGTACCGCTACACCGAAGCCCGCCTCACGCGCATCGCGATGACGATGCTCGAGGACATCGACAAGAACACCGTCGATTTCGTCCCCAACTTCGACGACCGGCTGCAGGAGCCGACGGTGCTGCCGGCGCGGCTCCCCAACCTGATCGTGAACGGCACGTCGGGCATCGCGGTGGGGATGGCCACGAACATCCCGCCGCACAACCTCGCCGAGACGGTCGAAGCGATCAATCATCTGGTGGACCACCCGGACGCGTCCATCAAGGATCTCAGGAAGTTCATCAAGGGCCCGGACTTCCCGACCGGCGCGATCGTGTACGGTCGCGAAGGCATCAAGGAGTGCTACGAGAAGGGCCGCGGCCGGATCGTGCTGCGGGCGCGCGCCGTGGTGGAAGAGAAAGAATCCACGGGTAAGCAGCAGATCGTCGTGAGCGAGATCCCCTATCAGGTGAACAAGGCGAACCTCATCGCGCAGATCGCCCAGCTCGCCAACGACAAGAAGCTCGACGGGATCGCGGACATCCAGGACTACTCCGACCGCGAGGGGATGCGGATCGTCATCGATCTGAAGCGCGACGCCGTCCCCGCGGTGGTGCTGAACCAGCTCTACAAGCACACCCAGATGCAGACGACCTTCGGCGCGATCATGCTGGCGCTGGTCGACGGCGCGCCCAAGGAGATGACCCTGAAGGAGCTGCTCGAGCACTTCATCGAGCACCGCCACACCGTCATCACGCGCCGCACCGAGTTCGAGCTCAGGCGGGCCCAGGACCGCGAGCACATTCTCGAAGGTCTGAAGATCGCCGTCGACCACATCGACGAGGTGGTGAGGATCATTCGCAAGGCGAAGGACGTGCCCACGGCCGACGCGGCCCTGCGCAAGCGGTTCAAGTTGTCCGAGAAGCAGGCGGCGGAAATCCTCAACATGCGGCTCGCCCGGCTCACCGCCCTCGAGATCACCAAGCTCGAGGAGGAGCTGAAGGAAGTGCGCAAGTTCATCAAGGAATGCAAGGAGATCCTCGGCTCCAAGCCGCGGCGCCTGAAGATCCTCAAGGAGGAGCTCTCGGAGCTGGCGCACGGCTTCGGGGACGAGCGCCGCACCGAGATCGTCGCCGACCAGGGCGAGTTCTCAATCGAGGACCTGATCGCCGAAGAGGACATGGTCATCACCGTGTCCCATGCCGGCTACATCAAGCGGCTCCCTGTGTCCGCGTACCGCCGCCAGCGCCGCGGCGGCAAGGGCGTCATCTCCGCCCATACCAAGGAAGACGACTGGGTCGAGCACCTGTTCATCGCCTCGACCCACGACTACGTCATGTTCTTCACGCAACAGGGGCAGTGCTACTGGCTCAAGGTCCACGAGATTCCCCAGGCGGCGCGCGCCGCCCGCGGGAAGCCGATCATCTCGTGCGTCGCCATGAAGCCCGACGAGCGCCTCGCCGCGCTCGTACCGGTGCGCGAGTTCTCCGAGGATCAGTTCCTGCTGTTCGCCACGAAGCAAGGCGTCGTGAAGAAGACCGTCCTCTCGGAGTTCGGCAATCCGCGCTCGGTGGGCATCCGGGCCATCAACATCGAGAAAGGCGACGAGCTGATCGACGTGCAGGTCACCGATGGCCGGAACGACATCGTGCTCGCCACACGCCACGGCATGAGCATCCGGTTCCACGAGAAGGACGTGCGCGACATGGGGCGCACAGCGACGGGGGTGAAAGGGATCGAGCTCGACAAGAAAGACCACGTGATCGACATGGTCGTGGTGCGACGCAAGTCGACGCTGCTCGCCGTCACGGAAAAGGGGATGGGCAAGCGCTCCGAGCTCGACGAATACCGCGTGCAGCATCGCGGCGGACGGGGCATCATCACCTTGAAGCGGGCGGACAAGACCGGCGACATCGTCGCGCTCAAGGAGGTGCTCCCAGACGACGAGCTGATGATGATCACCAAGAAGGGCATCATGATCCGCGTACCGGTCGAGGGGATCCGCATCTCGGGCCGCAACACGCAGGGCGTGAAGGTGATGAACCTGACCTCGGGTGATCTGTTGGTGGACGTGGCCCGGGTCGTGAAGGAAGACGAGGCGGAGAACGGCGACGGCGAGGACGACGAGGACGCGCCGCGCAAGCCCGCCAAGGCCAAGAAGCCGGCCGCCCCGGCCAGGGCGAAGCAGACGAAGAAAAAGAAGTCCTAGCGTGGTCACCGCCCAGGAGGTCCGCGAGGCGGCCGCGGGACTCGCCGGCGTGGCGGTGCGTACGCCGCTGCGCTTCGTCGAGCCCTTGAACGCCTACCTCAAGCTCGAGAGCCTGCAGCCCGTGGGGGCGTTCAAGCTGCGGGGCGCGTACAATGCGATCAGGCGCCTGCCGCAAGCCGCACGCCGCAACGGGGTCATCACCTACTCGAGCGGCAATCACGGTCAGGCCGTCGCGTACGCGGCGCAGCTCGTGGGCGTGGACGCGGTGGTCGTGATGCCCGAGACCGCGCCCGCCGTCAAGGTGGCGGGGGTCAAGCGCTGGGGCGGGGAGGTGGTGTTTGCCGGCCGTACGTCGGAGGACCGCCAGCAGCGGGCCGAGGCTATCGCGGCCGACCAGGGGCTCGCGATCGTGCCGCCGTTCGACCACGCGGACATCGTCGCGGGGCAGGCAACCGTGGGCTTGGAGATCGCCGAGCAGCTGCCCGACGTGCGGACGGTGGTGGTGCCGGTAGGCGGCGGCGGGCTCATCGCGGGCGTGGTGACGGGCCTCGCGGCGGCGGGAAGCCAGGCGCGCGTGTGGGGGGTGGAGCCCACGGGCGCACCCAAACTCACGCGCTCGCTCGAGGCGGGCCGGCCGGTGCGGCTCGAGCGCACGGCGAGCCTCGCCGATGGGCTGATCACGCTGAGCGTCGGGGCCGTTCCCTTCGCTCACCTCACCGCGCAGCGCGACCGGCTGGCGGGGGTGGTGCTGGTGGAGGATGACACGCTGCGGGAGGCGGTGCAGTTTCTCTGGCGGCAGTGCCACCTCGCGGTGGAGCCGTCGGGCGCCGCGACGACCGCCGCGCTCCGCTCCGGTGCCGTTGGCTCCGTCCCGCCCACCGTGCTGGTGGTGAGCGGCGGCAACGTCGACCCCTCGCTGCTAGAGGATTGAAGGCCCGTGAGCCCCGAAGCCGCCGCGAAGATCCTCGTCGCCGACGACGACCAGTCCCTGGTCCGCACCCTCACGTGGATCCTGAAGGAGAACGGGTACGACGTCGTGACCGCGCCGGGTGGCGAGGGGTTGATCGGCAAGCTGGAAGAGGAGCGTCCCAATCTCCTGCTGCTCGACATCATGATGCCGAAGGTCGACGGCCTGCAGCTGCTGGCGAAAATGAAGGCCGACGACCGGTTTCGCGACGTCCCGGTCCTGATGCTCTCGTCGATGCCGCCCGAAGAGGCGACGGTGAAGGCGCTCGGCTTGGGCGCCGCCGATTTCATCTCCAAGCCATTCCGCGTGCGCGAGCTGTTGGCGCGCGTGAAGGCGCACATCCGCTCGGCGCAGGAGCTGGCGCGGGCCCGCGACGAGGCGCAGAGCCGCGCCGCCATTGTCGACATCCTGCACGAGGTGACCGACTCCCTCAAGCCCGACGAGATCTATCATATCCTGGTGCGGCGCGTCGCTCGCGTGCTGCAGATCTCCAAGTGCTCCATGGTGCTCGCCAAGCCGGGGGACGAGCTGGGCGTGGTGGTGGCGGCGTACGAGAACCCCATGCTCCGCAACCTCGAGATCGAGCTGGCGCGCTACCCCGAGATTCAACGCGCGCTCACGGGCAGTCGCCCGGTCCTGGTGGAGGACGTCTCGTCCGATCCGCTGTACGAGGGAGAGCGCGTGCGCTGGCAGCGCGAGGGCATCACCGTGCCGACGCGCTCCGCCGTGGCGCTCCCCTTCTCCATGAAGGACCAGCAGCTCGGCGTCTTCTTTCTGCGCACCACGGGCGAGGACCCGCCGCTCACCCGCGCCGACGCCGGGTTCGCCGAGACGGTGATCCGCACGGCGGTGGCGGCGATCGAGAAGGCGTACGATTTCGAGACCGCGGTGTCGGACAAGAAGCGGCTCGAGAAGCTGGCGGCCACCGACGCGCTCACGGGATGCATGAACCGGCGCGCCCTCTCGGAAGAGCTCGAGGCCGAGCTCGATCGAGCCCGCCGCTACAACCTCGCGCTCACCATCCTGCTCGCCGACATCGACCGCTTCAAACTCGTGAACGACACGCGGGGCCACATTGCGGGCGACTCCGTCCTGCGCCAGGTTGGCGAGATCCTGCGCCGCGAGGCGCGCTCGGTCGATCTGGTCGCCCGGTACGGCGGGGAGGAATTCGTGGTCGTCATGCCCGAGACGGCGCTGCACGGCGCCGCCATCTTCGCCGAGCGGCTGCGGCGCCGCGTCATGCACCACGACTTCGCCGAGCCGGGAGAGGATCCCCTCAACCTGACGATCTCGATCGGGCTGGCGTCGTTCCCCGACGATCGCGTGAGCAGCGCCGACAGCTTCGTCGCCCTGGCCGACCAGGCCCTCTACCGCGCCAAGAACGAAGGCCGCAACCTGGTGCGTCAATGAGCGAGCGACGTTGCCCCAAGTGCGGCGCGGCGTACACCGATGCCGCGCGCTTCTGCGCCCGCGACGGCAACATGCTCGTGGAAGTGCAGTCGAAAGGTGCGACGCCCACCCCGCCGGCCGGCAGCGGCACCGCCGTGCGCACACCGACCAAACCCAAGCCGGGGCTCGACCGCGCCGCCTCGCTCTCGGGGCAGGTCCTGGACTCGCGCTACCAGGTCCAGAAGAAGCTGGGCGAGGGCGGCATGTCGTACGTGTACCTGGCCCGCGAGGTGGCGAGCGGACACGACGTCGCGATCAAGGTGCTCTCCCCCAAGCTCGCCACCGACAAGAGCTCGGTCGAGCGGCTGCGGCGCGAGGCGGGCCTCGCCATGCGGCTCGACCATCCCAACGTGTGCCGCATCCTGCGCCTGGGCGAGTCCGAGGACGGCCTGATCTACCTGGTGATGCCGTTCCTCAAGGGCGAGCTGCTCTCGGATCGCGAAGTGAAGGGCGGTCCGATGGCCGTCGCGGCCGGGATCGCGGTGCTGCGGCAGGTGTGCGCCGGTCTGCACCACGCGCACGAGCTGCAGATCGTGCACCGGGACTTGAAGCCCGAGAACATCATGCTCGTGACCGGGGAGCCGGCGGGCGATCGGGCGGTCGTCATGGATTTCGGGCTCGCCAAGGAGCGCCGCGCCGACCCCGCGATCGCGAAGCTCACCGCGACGGGCATCATCCTCGGCACGCCGGAGTTCATGAGCCCGGAGCAGATTCGCGGCAAACAGCTCGACGCGCGCTCCGACATCTATGCGCTCGGGATCGTCGCGTTCGAGATGTTCACCGGAAAGCTCCCGTTCCACGGCCGCAACGCGCAGGAGATGATGATCGCGCGGCTGCGCGGTCACCCGCTGAAGCTGCGGCAGCTGCGGCCCGACCTCCCCGAGGGTCTCGAACGGACGCTGGGGCGCGCCCTGGAGTCGAACCCCGAGGCGCGCTACACCACCGCGCTCGAGTTCGCCGACGCCCTGTCCACCTTCCACGAAGGCGGCTTCCTGTCGAAGATCAAGGAGAAGCTGAAATAAAGCGCTTCCCGGCCTTCGATCCACCGGAGTACGTCGAATGGCAACCCGACCCCGTGCTGGTGCGCGGCTTCCGGGAGACGCTCGAGCGGGACCCCGAGCGCGCCGCCGTCGTCGCGCGACTCGCGCCCGAAGCCGCCCTCGACCTGTACGCGGGATTGCTGCGCGCCCGGCTGCACGACATCCAGCTCAAGCGCTGGGTGCGGACCGGGGTGATCTCCAAGGCGTGGCTGGGCACGGGCGAGGAGGCCGTCACCGTCGGGCCCGTGCACGCGCTGGAGCGCGGGCGGGACGTGGTGGCGCCGATGATCCGCAACGCGGCCGCGTGCTGCGAGCTGGGGATCCCGGTCGCCGACATGTTGCGCGGCTATCTCGGCAGCGACGACTCGCCCTCCCGCGGCCGCGACCTGCACGTCGGCGCATGGGACCGTGGCGTGCTGCAGCCGATCTCGCACGTCGGCGACATGGTGCCGGTCATCAGCGGTGTCGCGCTCACCTTCCGCATGAGGCACGAGCCCCGCGTGGCCCTCACGTGGGTGGGCGACGGCGCCGCCAACACCGCGGCCGCCCACGAGGGCACCAACTTCGCCGCCGTCCGCCGGCTCCCCGCCATCTTCGTCCTCCAGAACAACCAGGTCGCCCTGGGGACCCGGCTCGACCGGCATCACCTGCCGGGCCAGTTTCACGAGTGGGCGGCGAGCTACGGCATCCACGGAGCGGAGTTCGACGGCAACAACGTGCTCGACGCCTACGCGGCGACCCGGCTCGCGGCCGAGCGCTGTCGCCGGGGCGAGGGGCCGGCGCTGCTGGTGGCGGAGACGTTCCGGATGGGCGGGCACGCCACCCACGACGAGCGCGAGGCACGCGAAACGCTGCCGGATGAGCTCTTCAAGAGCTGGGGCAGGCGGGATCCGATCGGGCTCTACGAGGAATACCTCAAGGAGCGGGACGTCGCCCCGCAGCGACTCGCGGACATCGAGGCGAACATCACGGCGGAGGTGGAGCGGGCCGCCGAAGAAGCGCTGCGGAGCCGCGACCGGATGCCGGCGGGCTCGTCGGCGCTGGCAGGGGTGTACGCGGGCAACGGCGTCGTGCAACCGAGGGGAGGCCTATGAATCTGAAGACTCTGGCGGCGGTCATGCTGCTGTCCGCGGTTCCGCCGGTTCGCTCTTCCAGCGACGTTCACGCGGAGTACGTGAAGGTGCCGAGCGGCCGCGACACCATCACGGCGTATCTGGCCTATCCCGAGCGCCGGGAACGGGCCCCGGCCGTGGTCGTCATCCACGAGATCTTCGGAATGTCGGATTTCATCCGGCAGACCACCGAGCAGCTCGCCCAGGACGGTTTCGTGGCGATCGCTCCCGACCTCCTCTCGCGCCGGGGCGGTACGCCTCCATCTCCCGACTCGGCCCGCAAGCTCATCGCGGGACTCCACCCGGACACGGTCACGCGGGACCTCGACGCCACGGTGGCGTACGTCCGGGGCGTGAAAGCGGTGCGGCCCGACCGCATCGGCGTGATCGGATTCTGCTGGGGCGGCGGCCAGAGCTTCCGCTACGCCACCAACAACCCCTCGCTCCGCGGCTTCGTCGTCTGCTACGGGCCCGGCCCGGAAGCGCTCGCCGTCGCGCGCATTCGGGCCCGGGGTCTGGGAGTCTACGCCGAGAACGATGCGCGGATCGACGCGGGGCTGCCCGACGTGGACGCGGCGATCCGGACGTACCGCAAGAGCTACCGCTACACGGTTTATCCCGGCGTCGGCCACGGGTTCCTGCGCACGCGCGAGCGGCCCGAGGTCGCGGACAGCGCGTGGCGGGCGGTGCGGGAGTTCTTCCGGGAGACGTTGGAGCGCTGAGAGGGCGGTAGAGCCCCGCCGCCTCTACCGTCCTCTACCGTCTTCTACCGTCCCTTCAGGTACTCCCGCGCCCGCTCCAGCATCGGCTCGTTCCCCGCCAGGAGGTCGTCCACCGTCGGGACGACCACCAAGTCGGGCTTCACACCGAGCCCCGCGTACTCCGTCCCGTCGGCGAACGAGTGGCGCGTGACCGAGAACTGGACGCCCCAGTTCTTGGGGAGCGCGAACGTCGCGATGTCGCCCACGCTCCCGGCGGACGCCTCGCCGATGATGACCCCGCGGCCCGACGCGCGGAACGCGGCCAGGAAATCTTCCGCGGCGCCGGAGGTGACGCTCGACGCCAGCAGCGAGATCGGGCCGCCGTAGGGGGGGTGCTCGCGCCGCGGTGCAACGCTTCCGGCCGCCGGTCCGTACCAGGTCATGGCGGAGTCCGGCAGGTTCCACGCGCGGAACGCCGCCCGGTATTGCGGCGTTTTCCAGCGCACGGCCGGGAACGGCTGGTCCGTGAGGCGGGCGAGGATCTGGTAGGCGTACTCGGTCTGGCCGCCGCTCGCGCCGCGGAGATCCAGCACGAGCCCCTGTACGGTGGCGAAGTCCGGGTAGGTCCGGTCGAACTGGCGGACGACGTCCTCGTCGGCGAGCGAGCTGATCCGCACGACGGCGACGCCGCCGGGAAGCGAGTCCACCGCGAAGGCGGGTGGGTCGAGCGGCCAGCGATCGTTGAGCGATACGGAGCGGGTCACGCTCACCCCTCGGGGATCGCCGCCGGGCACGCGGATGAGCAGATGCAGGCTGGTGCCCTTTTCGCCCTGCAGCATCCAGGCGACGGCCCGCTGCCAGCGGTCGGCGGGCGTCGCGGCGGGGGTCTCCGGGAGCACCGAGTCGCGGATCCACGACTCCGCGGGGACCCCTTGGACGGCGACGATCTCGGCCAGCCGATCGGGGTGCGCGACGCGCATCTCGTCGTTCTCGGCGTAGTCCATGATGAACGGTCTGCGCGCGGCGCTCGTCAGCAGGAGCGGCGGGCGCGCGATCCGGGACCGCAGATTCGGGGGCGCGAGCACCGCAGCCTGTCCGTCGCCCAGCAGGGCGACGAAGCGGCGCAGGCGGCGGTAGAACAGCAGGTCGGGCTGCGGTTCGGCGGCGAGCTTCAGATTCACCCTGAGCGCCGAGTCCCAGTCGACCCGCACGCGGTCCCAGTAGGCGAAGTTGTACCGGGCCTCGGCCCAGATCGTGGCGAGGGCGTGAGCGCGCTCGGGGGCGGTGAGCTGCTGTGCGGCCACCGCGCGGAGCGGCACGAGCGACAGGGCGGCCAGATACATCAGGAGCTTGGAGCGAGTGGTCACGCGCCTAATCTATCTCCTTCTGTTCGTCGCGCCGCAGGCGCTGCTCTATCTGTACCTGCGCACGCGCCTGCCCGACCCGAGCCGGCCGCATCGAGCGCGGGTGGTGCGCGCCGTGCTGGCGCTCGTGTTCGTGACGTTCAACCTGCCATGGGTGTTCGTGGCGCAACGTGCGCTGTTCGGCTCCATGTGGAGCGTCGGCCGGCTCCCGCTCACCGGCCCCTGGATCGCCTGGCAGCTGTTGGGATGGATTTTCTGCGCGCTGGTGGCCGTGTACCTGCTCGGCAAGGTGGGATGGTGGCTGGTGCAGCGGGTACGCAGTGCGCGGTACGCGGTTGCCGCCGATGCGGACCGGAACTCCGATGCGCACCGGGAGCAACCGCGCACCGCGGACCGCGCACCCGCTCTTTCCCGTCGCCGCTTCCTCGCCCGCGCCACGTACGCCTACGCCGGCGCTGGCGTCGCGCTCTCCTCCTACGGCATCTGGAGCGCCTATCGGCTTCCCCAGCTGACACGCCGCACGCTCCGGTTCCCCGATCTGCCCGCCGGGCTCGACGGGCTCACGCTGCTGCATCTCTCCGACCTGCACGCGGGCGTACATCTCGGGGAGGACAAGATGCAGGAGATCGTGGCGCAGGCCAACGTGCTCCGCCCCGACCTGATCGTGCAGACGGGGGACATGATCGACATCTCGCAGTCCTACATTCCGGCGTACGTGCGCGCGTTCCGGGACCTGCGGGCCCCGCTCGGCGTGGTGACGGTGCTCGGGAACCACGACCGCTACACGGGCGAGCGCGAGGTGATTCGCGCGTGCCGCGAGGCGGGGCAGGTGTTCGTGCAGAACGGTTGCCACGTGATCGAGCGGGGCGGGGCCACGCTCGCGCTGCTCGGCATCGACGATCCGCACAACTGGACGGCGGACGACCCCCAGACCAGGGACGTCGACGCGGCCCTCGCCGCCGCACCGCCGGATGCGTTTCGGGTGCTCCTCGCCCACCGCCCGGGCGCCTGGGACTCCGCCGCGCCGCGCGGCATTCCGCTCACGCTCGCCGGGCACATCCACGGCGGCCAGTTCTACGTGCCGCTGATCGGCTGGTCGCCGGGACGCCTGATCACCAAGTACGTGATGGGTCACTTTCAGCGGGGGTCGAGCCAGCTGTACGTGAGCCGCGGGATCGGGGTGGTCGGCGTTCCGATCCGCGTGTTCGCGCCGCCGGAGATCGAGCTGTTCGAGCTTAGGCGCCGGTGAGGTCGGGGGTGGGCCGGTGAGGCGGTTGGGGTCCCACGCAGCGACTGCGTCGTTTTGTCGCGGAGTGGGACCCCAACCGCCTCACCGGGGTGCCGCGATCGCGTCCCAGGCGCCGTCGAGCGCCAGCTTCACCCCGGCGTGCGTCTCGGGCCACTCCCGCGCCGAGATGTGATCGATCGCCAGGGTGACGACGCCGAGCCACACGCCCGCCCATATCTCGGCAGCCCCGGGCTTCACGGAGCCGTCCGCCTTGCCCTGCGCGATGAGGCTCTCGAGGTCGACCCGGAATTCGCGGGCCGTCTTGCGGCTCTCCTCGTCGAGGAGATCGTCGTAGCGCTGCACGAAGAAGAGGCGCGCTACGGCCGGCTCGCGCGCCGCACCCGCGACGAGCCCGCGGGCGAGCTCGGCCAGCTTCTCGCGTGGCCCCACCTTGAGGGCGTTGGCGTCCTTGACGAGGTTGTCGGCCCAGCGCGCCGAGGCGCGGTACAGCTCGTTGAAGAACTGCTGCTTGCCGGCGAAATGACGGTAGATCGTCCCCTCGGCCACCCCGGCCTTCTTCGCGATCGCGGGCGTGGTGGTGTCGTGGTATCCCTGCGCGGTGAACAGCTCCAGCGCCGCTCGGACCAGGCGCTCGCGCGTCAAGTCGGCTTGGCTCATCGGGCGCGAATCTAACCTCCCAGGGGTTCCAGCGGTGGCCTGGCCTCGCTAGGTTTCGGCGCCGCATTCCCTCACGTCGTCCGGAGGCAATCGCGTCATGCGCATGTTGGTTCTGGGCGCGGGCCTGCAAGGGTCCGCCTGCGCCTATGATCTGTTGCAGCAGCCCGGCGTGGAGCGCGTCACGATCGCCGACCTCGAGCCGGACCGCATCCCCGCGGTGCTCCGACCCCATGCCGGCCGACGGCTCGCGCTCCTCAAGCTCGACGTGCAGGACGGCGCGGCGCTGCGCGACGCGATGCGCGGTCACGAAGCGGTGCAGAACGCGGCGCCGTACTACTTCAACCTCGCGGTGTCGCGCGCGGCGCTGGATGCCGGGGTCCACTGCGCCGACCTGGGCGGCAACACCGAGATCGTCTTTCAGCAGAAGGCGCTCGACGCCGAAGCGCAGGCGCGGCGCGTGTCCATCATCCCCGACTGCGGCCTCGCGCCGGGGATGGTCAACATCCTCGCGGCGGAGGGGATCCGCCGGGTGGGGGACGCCGACGTCGTGAAGATCTACGTCGGCGGCCTGCCGCAGCATCCCGAGCCCCCTCTCAACTACCAGATCGTGTACTCGCTCGCCGGCGCGCTCGACTACTACACGACGCCCTCATGGGTGCTGCGCGACGGCAGGCCGGCGCGCGTGGAGGCGCTCTCGGAGCTCGAGCACGTCGCCTTCCCCCCGCCGGTGGGCGAGCTCGAGGCGTTCCACACGGGCGGGGGCATCTCCACCATGCCGTGGGCGTACGAGGGCCGGGTCCGGACGATGGAGTACAAGACGCTGCGCTACCCCGGGCACGTTGCAATCATGCGCCCCATCCGCGAGCTGGGGCTGCTCGACCTGACTCCCGTGAGGGTGAACGGGACGGACGTCGTGCCGCGCGATGCCTTCATCACGACCGTGTCCCCCAAGCTCACCAAACCCGACGGGCGCGACCTGGTCGCCTTGCGTGTCGAGGTGCGCGCCGACAACGGGAAGCGGGCCGCCTGGCAGCTGCTCGATTACTACGACGCAGCCCACGGCATCAGTGCGATGATGCGGACGACGGGGTATTCGCTCGCGATCACCGGCCTCATGCAGGTGGACGGCCGTATCGCCGTGAAGGGAGTGCGCACGCCCGATGAAGCCGTGCCGTTCGGCGCGTACGTTGCAGAGCTCGCCAAGCGCGGCGTGGAGATTCGGGAGGTCTAATTGCGGATTTGGATTTCGGATTGCGGATTGGCATGACGAGCGTCGAGAGGTCGGCACCGTCCAATCCGCAATCAGCAATCCGCAATCCGCAATTCAGTAACTCCAACTGGTCCCAAACAGGAACCGTCCCCCATCGCTCCCGTGGCCATAGCCCATGCACAGGAGTGAATTGCGGAGCAGGCGCAGCGCCAGCTCCGCGCCGCCGCTACCGTGGAGGCCGGTGGTGGTGAGCCGGACCGCCTCCCCCCGCTCGAACACGCGACCGGCGTCGTAGAACCCGACCAGCTTGACTTCGACCACGCTCGGCACCGAGATGAGCGCGTACCGCGCCTCCAGGCCGCCGATCAGCTTGCCCGGCCCCGTGAATCGACCGTTATAGTACGCGCGCAGCGAGTAGTAACCGCCCACCGCCACGAAGGGCCGCGCCGACGACTCCATCAGTTCCAGCGCCGCCAGGGGCGGGTTCCCGCCCGTGCCCTCGGCCCCGATCCGCCCCGCCAGAACCAGCCGCTGCAAGGGATGCACATATAACCGAGCGCTCGCCGTCGTGCGCGTGTACCTCGTGCCGCTCGCGAACAGCGCTTCCGCGGCGACGCCGCGATGCGGGTCGATTTCGTTGTCCCGCGTATCCAGGACGACGCCCGCGCGGACCACCTTGTCGGTGAACGGGATCGTACCCGGATCGACAACCCCGGCGGCGAGATCGCTGCCAAACACGCTCCGGCCCGGGAGGGCGCGGAAGTCGGTGTGCTCGATGGAAGCGCCGGCTAGGACCCGCAGGGGTCCGATCACCCGGCGCTGCACGCCGGCGCGCGCAAACTGGGTAGTGCGGCTGACCTTGTAGAAGTAGGACCCGGCGGTCGTGAGGCTGTCCCTCGAGTATTCCGTGTCGTTTCCCAGTCCGTAATAGCCCAATCGGTTCACGCGCACGGCGCCGAAGGCGAGTCCGGCCCGCCAGCCGGGCCACCAGGCCGGTGCTTGCGCGTCCACGACGAACGCGTAGCTGCCCTGGGTACTGGCCCCGGCATCGAGGTTGATCGAGGCGTAGTTCGGCTCCGGCCGCTCGGCGAAGCCGACGGGGCTGTACCGCCCGTAGTGGAGCCCGATCCACAACCCGTCGCCCGTGCTGTGGGACAGATTGGGATAGAAGCTGCCGCGCCAGTAGCGCTGCGCCGAGAGCGTCCCGCCCGCTCCCCACGGGGCGGCGGCCGCGAGCAACGCGAGCGCGACGCTAGCGGCTCGCGGCGGGGCGCTCGTAGAGATGGGCCAGGTCCCGGAGTTTGGCCTCGACTCCGTCGTGCGCGGCGTAGCGCCCCGGGTAGAGTGAGGCGGCGCCGAACTCACCACGTTTGTTCACTGCATAGAACTTGAGGTCGAACGTCGGCTTCCCGTCGGGGCCCAGCAGGCGCGGCTCGCTGAGTTGCACGACCCGCTTGAGCGTTTCGAGACACGCGTCGGTCGGCTTCATGCCGCGGCGCATGAACTCCACGGTCAGGAAGCCGCCGCACACCTTGATGTTCGATTCGCCCCGCCCGGTCGACCCGGCCGCGCCCACGTCGTTATCGGTGTACTGGCCGGCGCCGATGATCGGGCTGTCGCCCACCCGGCCCGGGATCTTGTAGGCGAGTCCGCTGGTCGTCGTGACGGAAGAGATGTCGCCCTGCGGGGTGACGGCGTCGCAATTGATCGTGCCGGTGGGCCGGACCGACAAGTCCTGGGTTTCGGGGACGTCGAGGTAGTCATCGGTCGGGTTCAGGTTGGCGCGCCAGTGCAGCCAGGCCTCGCGCGCGTGCGGGGTCAGGAGGTCCTCCTCCTTGAAGCCGTACTCGAGCGCGAACCGCTTGGCGCCCTCGCCCACCAGGAAGATATGGTTCGTGTACTTGAGCACGAGCTTGGCGACCTCGGACGGCGTCTTGATCCCTTCCAGGGCGCCCACGGCGCCGGCGCGCCTGGTCGGCCCGTGCATGCACGACGCGTCGAGCTGCACGACGCCCGCGGCGTTCGGCAAGCCGCCGTAGCCCACCGAATCGTCGTTCGGGTCGAGCTCCTGGATCTTCACCCCCTCGATCACCGCGTCGAGCGTGTCCGCTCCCTGCATCAGCATGTCGAACGCTTTCTGCACCGCCCGGAACCCGTTGGCGCTCGAGACCGCTACCGGCTTCGCGGCCCAACGGCTGCGGGGCGGCAGCGGACGCGGCGGCCGCATCGGGAAGGGGATGTCGCGCGCCTGGGCGGCGGCCACCCCGACGGCGGCGGAGGCGAGAAACTCGCGACGCGACAGCAGATCGGCCACGGAAACACTCCGGTTGAAAGACGCGTGCGTAGGTTGCGCGGTCGGGCGGGCCCTGTCAACTTGCTCCTCGTGGACTTCGCAGATCCGCCGAGCATGCGTGCGGTGATACGCGGGGTGCTGGGCGCCGCGTCGGTGGTGGTCGGCCTGGCGCTCGTCGTCGTATCGATCGACGAGGGACACGTGGAGTGGCGGCTGGTCGCGCTCCTGCTCTCCCTCTGGGGCGCGTGGAGCTTCTTCGGCGCGCTGCTGGAATCCGTGGTCGAGCCGCTCGGCCGGTTTCTCGGCACCGCCCTGACCGGCGGCGCCATGTCGGGCGGGAGCACGATCACGATCGACGACGAGACGGCGATGCTCGAGCGTCTGCTCGACGCGGATCCACCGCCGCCGCGGCACCGGACCGTGCTGGCCGGCATCCGGCTCGCCGAGATCTATCGGACACACCAGCACGACGCCGCCAAGGCGGAGCAGGTGATCGCCCGGCTCGTGGCCCGGTATCCGGACGCGCCCGAGCTCGCGTATGTCCGCCCCCGTTGAGCTGTCGCTGATCGTGCCGGTGTACAACGAGCGCGAGAGCCTGGCGATTCTGGTGGAGGAGATCGGCCGAGCGCTCCCGGGGCGGCGCTACGAAATCGTGGCCGTGGACGACGGGTCAAGCGACGGCTCGCTCGACGAGCTCAAGGCCCTGAAGCGCGATCACCCCGAGCTGCACATCGTCGCGTTCGCGGCGAACGCGGGGCAGACGGCCGCGTTCGCCGCGGGATTCCGCGTGGCCCGGGGTCGCGTCGTCGTGACGCTCGACGCCGATCTCCAGAACGATCCCGCCGACATCCCGGCCCTCGTGGCGGAGCTCGCCAAGAGCGGGGCCACGGCGGTCGCCGGATACCGCGTCGACCGGCGCGACAGCGGTTGGAAGCGGCTGCAGAGCCGTATCGCGAACGGGGTGCGGAACCGGCTGAATCGGGAGACGATCCGCGACACCGGCTGCTCGCTCAAGGCGTTCCGCGCCGACGCGCTGCGCGAGCTGGCGCTGTTCAACGGGATGCATCGCTTCCTCCCGACCCTCATCCGGATGCAGGGGGGGAGCGTGCGAGAAGTGCCCGTGCGGCACCGCCCCCGCCGGTACGGGAAGACCAAGTACGGTATGTGGAACCGCGTGTTTCGAGGGCTGGCGGACGCACTCGCCGTCCGTTGGATGCAGCGCCGGGCGCTGCGCTACCGCGTGCGGGAGGAGCTACCCTGATGCACGAGGACTGGGTGCGACAGGTCGACCTGGAGCTGGATGGCGAGCTCAGCCTGCCCGAGCGCGCCGCCCTGTCACGCCATCTCGCCACGTGCCGGCACTGCGCCGAAGCACGGGTCAGCCACCTCGAAATGCGCGTCGCGTTCGCCCGCTCGGCGGGCGAGCCCCACGCCCGCACCGTGCCCCGCCCCCGCATCCGCGCTCGCGCGCTGGCGATCGCGGTCGCCCTCGCGCTCGTGGCGGGGGCTGCGGCGGGCTGGCTGGCGCACGGGCGCTGGGGTGGACCGGGTGCGGGCCCGCTCGAGGCGACGCGTGCGACGTTCGTGGCGCAGTAGCCTGCCCGTTGCGGCGGCGGCTCTGCTGGCCGCCGCCCTGCAGGCGCCGAATTACCGGGTGACCTATCGGCTGCGCGTGGTCCAGCCCGGGGCGGCCGGGGTCGACACTCAGCTGCTCGCGAGCGGCGTCGTGACCGGCCCCCCGGAGACGAACTTGCGGCTCTCGCTGCGTGCTCCGGGAGCCGAGCTGCGCGGGTTACTCGCCACCCTCCCGGAGCCGGACACCGTCAATCTGGCCGCGCTGTTCTTCAGTCGCCGCGCGGCGGGCCGCTCCCGCCGGGGCCTGCCGCTGTGGGAGGAAGACAGCTACCGGCGCTGGACCCGTCTGCCGTGGGGCGGCACGGCTCGCCTCTATCCGTTCGGACCGGGGGGAGCCGCGCGGCCGGCCCGCGCCGCCCGGCCGCCGCTCTGGGTCGAGATCACCGTCGGTCGCCAGTTCGCGGCCGGCGAGACACGGGCGAGCGAGGAAGTCACGATCGTCGACAGCGCGCTCGCGTTCGACGCCCAAGCCGTGATCCCGCCCCGCCGCGTCACCGTGCGCATGAGCCTGGTGCGCGGCGATACCGCGAGCAGCCAGCGCACCGTCGATTTCGTCCCCGAAACACCCGGACGGCGCGTGAGTTTCGTGCTGGGGGGCGAGACGTTCGACTTCGACGTTACGCTCGAGCGACCCGAGCCTCCCCGCACCGGGCGCGACAGCGCGCTGGCGGTCGACGCGGACGTGGTGTGCCTGCGGCTCCTGGTTCCGGGGTCGTCGGGGCCGGCCCGCGTGCGCTGCGGCCGCCTCGACAACGTGGCCCGGCGCCTCGCGCTGGTGGACGGCGACACGCTCGTCGCCACGTTCGCCTGGCCGGCCGTGCGGTGAGCGCGGTATTATCCAGCGATGCCCAGTCGCAAGCGGCTCGATCCCGCGATTTTCCACCTCCCCGTGGACCGGATGCGGGAGGGGTACTACTCGGACAAGTATTTCGTCCGGACGCGGGAACTGCTCCTCAAGGACAACCATCGCCCCTGCGTGACGATGCAGGTGTTCGGCAAGGCGCACGCCTTCCTCGGCGGCATCGACGAGGCGATCGCCATCCTCAAGCTCTGCTCCACCGAGTGGGACGAGCTCCAGGTGTACGCGCTGTACGACGGCGACGAGATCGAGCCGTGGGAGACGGTCCTCCTCATCGAAGGACCGTACGACGCCTTCGCCCACTTGGAGACGCTGTATCTCGGCGTCCTCGCCCGCCGCACGAAAGTGGGGACCAACACGCGCCGGGTGGTGGACGCGGCGCGGCCCAAGCAGGTGATGTTCTTCCCGGCGCGCCACGACCACTGGCTGGTGCAGACCGGCGACGGCTATGCCGCACACATCGCCGGTGCCATCGGCGTCTCCACCGACGCGCAGGCTTCGTGGTGGGGCTCCGAAGGTGTCGGCACCGTGCCGCACGCCCTCATCGCCGCATACGGCGGCGACACCGTGCTCGCCTCCAGCAAGTTCGCCCGGCACATGGATCCCGGCGTCCGGCTCATTACCCTCGTCGATTTCGAGAACGACTGCGTGGATACGTCGCTCCAGGTCGCCCGCGCCCTGGGCGAGCGGCTCTACGGCGTGCGCATCGACACGTCCGAGACCCTGGTCGACAATTCGGTCATTCCCCAGATGGGCACGTTCAAGCCGACCGGGGTCAACCCGCAGCTGGTGCGGAACGTGCGCGGCGCGCTCGACAAAGAAGGGTTCCAGTTCGTGAAGATCGTCGTCTCCGGCGGATTTACCGTCGAGAAGATCCGCCAGTTCGAGGAGGAGGAGGTTCCCGTCGACATGTACGGCGTCGGGTCGAGCCTGTTCCAGGGGCGCTTCGACTTCACCGCGGACGTGGTGCGGGTGGAGGGGAAACCCGTCGCCAAGGTGGGCCGCAGCTATCGGCCCAACCCGCGGCTCGAGCGGGTGGAATGATGTAGGGGCGCAGCATGCTGCGCCCCTACGGCTTCAGATACTTGTCATACCATGCCAGATACCGCTCCATCCGGTCGCGCAGGTGGCTCGGCTTGCTGATCCCGTGATGCTCCCCCGGGTAGATCACGAGCTGGGTTTCGACGCCGAGGCTTCGCAGCGCCTGATACATCTGCTCCGAGTTGAGCAACGGCACGTTGAAATCCTTGTCGCCGCACAGGAACAGCGTCGGCGTGACGATCCGGTCGGCGTGCAGGAACGGGAACGATAGCTTGAGCCACACGTCGGCGTGGTGCCACGGGACGCCCAGCTCCCCTTCGTATTCCCGCACGTACTGATCGGTCCCATAGCCGGCCAGGATGTTCGAGGCCGAGGCGCCACTCACGGCGGCCCTGAAACGCCGGTCCTGCGCGATCACGTAGTTCGTGAGAATCCCGCCGTAGCTCCACCCGCCCACCCCGAGCCGGGCGGGATCGGCCAGCCCCTGCGCCACCACGTAATCGACCGCCCCCAGGACGTCCTGCGCGTCCTTGTTCCCCCAGTCGGCGTAGATCGCGGTCGCATAGCTCTCGCCGCGGCCTGAGCTGCCGCGCGGGTTCGCGACCACCACGAGGTAGCCGCGAGCCGCCAGCACCTGGAACAGATGGCTGAACTCGTACTGGAACTGCGACACCGGGCCGCCGTGGATGCGCAGAATCGCGGGGTAACGCGCCCCCGCCCGGAAGTCCGGCGGCTTCACGACGAGGCCGTTCACCGTCGTGCCGTCGCGGCTCTTGAAGGTGATCGGCTCCGTGGGTGCGAGCTTCACCTCGGTCAGCCATGCGTCGTTCTGGTGTGACAACGGCCGCAGCGCGTTCCCCGCGCCGTCCACCGCAAACACCTCGGCGGGCGCCTCCGGCGTGGAGACTGCCACCGCGAGCCTCCCACCCGGCGCGGTGGTGAAGCCGGTGACGACCCGCGGTCCGGCGATCAGGCGCTCGATCGCCCCGCCGGCGGCGGGAACGCGGGCCAGCTGCACGGTGCGGTCGTCTTCCAGCTGAAACAGGATCGCCGTCCCATCGGGCGACCAGGTCGGGTTCGCCACGCTGCGGTCGAGCGCCGACGTGAGGACGCGGGGCGCGCCGCCCGCGGCCGGGACCACCGCGAGCTTCTGTATCCCATAGTAAATGAGCTTCAAAGGCCCACCCTGCAGGTACGCGATCGAGCGGCCGTCGGGGCTCCACGCGGGGCGGCTTTCCGTGTCGGGATCGTTGTCCGGGCCCTCGAACGTCGTGAGCCGACGCGGCACGGCCCCCGGGACGGCGTCCATCACGTACAGGTCCCAGTTGTTGTCCCGGTCGAAATCCGCGCGCCGCTTGCTCACGAACACGAGCGAGCGGCCGTCCGGCGACCATGCCGGGAGCAGCTCGTCGTACGCCCCCGGCGTGAGGATCGGGCCCTTCCCGGTCTCGACGTCGACCACGTAGAGATGGCGCCGCTCCTTGCCGAGATAGCCGATCTCGTCCTGCTTGAACTGGAAACGGTCGATGACGATAGGGGCGGGCGTCTTGGGCTTGGCGGTGTCGGCGTCCCCGACTACGACGGCGAGCCGCTTGCCATCGGGTGCCCACACGTAATCCTCGACGTCGCCGCCGAAACTCGTGAGCTTGTGGCCTTCGCCCCCCGAACGATCGAGCAGCCAGACCTGCGCGTGCTCGTCCTCGCGGCTCGACAGGAAGGCGAGCCAGCGTCCATCGGGGCTCCAGCGCGGGGCGCTTTCCCCCTGTTTCGAATTGGTGAGGCGCAGTGTGCGGGTGCCGTCCCAGCTCGTCATCCACACGGCGCCGGGCTGCTTGTCCTCCGTCGAATCGGCCCTGGCCACGGTGTAAGCCACCCAGGCGCCGTCGGCGGAGAGCTGCGGATCGGCCACGTCGCGCAGCCGGAAAAGGTCTGTGGCCGTCACCGGTCGGGGCGCAGGGGCGGGGGCGGGGGCGGGCGCCTGCGCGCCGAGACCGCGCGCGACGAGCGCCCAGAGCGCGACGAGGAGCGTCCGGATCATGCGCGCAAAGCCTATGGCCCTTGCACTCCCCGTGCAAATGCATATTTTTCCGAAGCAATGAATATTAATTCACCCGTGCCCGTGGGCGTCATGGGGGCCTCCGGCTACGTCGGGCAGGAGCTGCTGCGGCTGCTCACTCGGCATCCGGGGGCCGCGGTCGTGTTTGCCACCGCGGAATCCGCGGCCGGCGAGACGCTGGACGGCGTCGCGTTGGTGCGGGTCGACGACGCCCCGTTGGCGCGCGCCGAGATCGTGCTGTCGGCGCTGCCGCACGGCGTGTCCGGTCGCTACGTGCTCGAGGCCCGCGCCGCGGGCAAGCGCGCCGTCGACCTGTCGTCCGATTTCCGGCTCTCCCCCGAGGCGGTGTACGGCCTCACGGAGGTCACGCGGCCCCGGCTCCCGGCCGCCGAGCTGGTCGCGAACCCGGGCTGCTACCCGACCGCGGCGCTGCTGGCGTTGCTGCCACTGGCGCAGCACGGCCTGATCGACCAGTCGCGCGAGGTCGTGATCGACGCCGCCTCGGGCGTCACCGGCGCCGGCCGCACGCCCAAGCGGGAGCTGCTGTTCGGCGAGGTGGCCGAGGACTTCCGGGCGTACGGCGTGGGGAACGACCACCGCCACCTCCCCGAGCTGAAGGCCACGCTGGCGCGCGAGGGCGGCTTCACGGGCGACCTGGTCTTCACGCCCCATCTGCTTCCCGTGAAGCGGGGAATTCTCGAGACCATCCACGTGCCCTTGACCCGCGCGGTCGACCAGGCCACGGCCGAGGGGATCTACGAAACCGTGTACGCCGCCGAGCCGTGCGTGACGGTGCTGCGCGGCGCGCTGCCGTCGCTCAAAGACGTCGTGTATCGCAACCGCGTCGCCATCGGCGTGGCGGCCGTGGCCAACGTGCGCCGCCCGCGGCTCACCGTGATCGCGGCGATCGACAACCTCGTGAAGGGTGCCGCGGGACAGGCGATTCAGAACATGAACGTGATGCTGGGGCTGCCCGAGACGGCGGGACTCGTATGCTGAGCCCGCGCGTCGTCAAGCTGGGCGGAAACGAGCTCGATCGCCCCGGCTGGCTCGCGGCCTGCGCCCGGGCGTTGGTGCGCCTCGACCCCATCGTCGTGGTACACGGCGGCGGGCGCGCGATCAGCGGGCTGTGCCGCCGGCTCGGCCTCACGGTCGAGCAGCGGGACGGGCTGCGGGTGACGACTCCCGAGGTCGCGGAGGTGGTGGAGCTCGTGCTGGCCGGCCCCGTGAACCGGCAGGTGGTCGCGGCACTGCGCGCGGCCGGGCTCGACGCGGTGGGGTTGTCGGGCGTGGACGGTGGTTTGCTGGTCGCCCGTACCGCGGTGGGCGGGCTCGGGATGGTGGGGGAGATCGCGCACGTGCGTGCTTCGCTGCTCGAGCGCCTCCTGCTCGCGGGCCTGACCCCCGTGATCGCGCCGATGGCCCCGCCTCCGGCAGCCGAGGGTGGTCCGCCGCTCAACGTCAACGCGGACGCCGCGGCGGCCGCGGTCGCGGGCGCACTGCACGCCGCCGAGCTGCTGCTCGTCTCCGACGTGGCCGGCGTGCAGGTGGACGGTGTGCTGCGGCCCACGCTGGATGTGGGGGACGTGGAAGCGCTGATCGACGCCGGCGCAGCGACCGACGGCATGGCCGCGAAGCTCCGGGCCGCGACCGCGGCGCTCCGCGCCGGCGCCCGCGCCGTCCGCATCGGGGATCTGCGCCTGCTCGAAGACCCCAGCGCCGGCACCCGTCTCGTCGCCCCCGCCCCGGCCCCGCAACCGGCGTGACCACAGTCCCTTCCGCGCTGTCCGCGTTGCTCGACGTGTATTCCCGCGCCGGCCCCGTGTTCGTGACGGGGAACGGCGCGGAGCTGGTCGCCGACGACGGGACGCGCTATCTCGACTTCGTCGCCGGCATCGGCGTGAACGCGCTCGGCTACAACCACGCGGTCGTCCGCGGGGCGATCGAGCGCGCGCTGCGCTCCGGCCTCATCCATGTCTCGAACTTGTACCGCACCGAGGCGGGCGAGCGGCTCGCGGAGGAGCTCGTGGCGCGCTCGTTCGCCGATCGTGTGTTCTTCTGCAACTCGGGCGCCGAGGCGAACGAGGCCGCGTTCAAGTTCGTCCGCAAGTGGTCCGGCAAGCCGGAGATCGTCGCGTTCTCGGGCTCGTTTCACGGCCGGCTGTTCGCCACGCTCGCCGCCACCGACCGCCCCGAATACCGCAAGCCGTTCGAGCCCCTGGTGCCGGGCATCCGCATCGTGCCGCGCGAGGACTGGGCGGCGGTGGATCACGCCGTGTCGGCGTCGCGCACGGCGGCGGTGATCGTGGAGCCGGTGCAGGGCGAGGGCGGGGTCCGGCCGGTGGATCCCGAGTGGCTCGGGTTCGTGCGGGAGCTGTGCGATTCGCGCGGCGTCGCGGTCATCTTCGACGAGGTACAGTGCGGGCTGGGTCGCACCGGGACGCTCTTCGCCTACGAGCAGACGGGCGTCGTGCCCGACGTGCTCACGCTCGCCAAGCCGCTCGCCGGCGGGCTGCCGATGGGAGCGGTGCTGCTCACAGGCGCCGTCGCGGGGGCGCTCAAGCCGGGCGATCACGCCACGACGTTCGGGGGCGGGCCGCTGGTCGCCGGCGTCGCCCTCGACGTGGTGCGCGCGATCGCCGCGCCGGAGTTTCTCGCCGAGGTACGCCGCACGGGGGAGTGGCTCGGCGGACGGCTCGCGCAGCTGGCCGCCCGTTGCACGCGCGTCGCGGAGGTGCGCGGACGCGGCTTGATGTGGGGCGTCGAGCTGACGGAGCCGGCGGCCCCGTTCGTCGCCGCGGCGCGCGAACGGCGGCTGCTCGTAGCGACCGCGGGGCCGGGCGTGCTGCGGCTGATCCCGCCGCTCGTCATCGCGCAGCAGGAGCTCGAGCGCGGCGTCGGAATTCTGGAAGAGGTGCTGGCGTGACCGCTCTTCCCATACCGGTCCACGGCGTTGCGGTGCGGGGCGCCGTGCTCGCCGATGTCCCGGCCCTCGAGACGCTCATGGCCCCGTACGTGGCGACCGGCGATCTGTTGCCGCGGAGCAACTACGATCTGTGCCGGCACATAAAGGAATACGCCGTCGCCGCCGCGCCGGGCGGCGAGATCGTGGGATGCGGCTCCCTCAAGATCTATTCGCGTGGCCTCGCCGAGGTCGCCGGCCTCGCCGTGCATCCGCAGTGGCAGGGGGCGGGGGTGGGCCGGGCGCTGCTCGAGACGCTCACCGCCGAGGCGCACGCGCAGGGGCTGCACGAGGTGCTGGCCCTGACGCGCAAGCCCGCATTCTTCTTGAAGCTCGGTTTCGTGCCGGCCGAGCGCGAGCAGTTCCCGCTCAAGGTGTGGGCGGATTGCGCGCGCTGTCCACGGCAGAACTGTGCGTCTAGCCTGTTGACACCCTCCTACATCCTCGGAGAGATTCCCCGCCATGCCCCGTGTCATCTTCTGGGACGTCGACACCCAGTACGACTTCATGCACGCCGACGGCAAGCTGTACGTGCCGGGCGCGGAGCGCATCATCGGCAACCTGAAGCGCCTCACCGACTACGCGCACGGGCACGCCATTTGCTTGATAGCAAGCGCCGACGACCACGTGCTGGCCCACGCCGAGATCTCCGACACGCCGGACTGGAAGACCACGTTTCCCCCGCATTGCCTGCGGGGCACTCCCGGCCAGAAGAAGATTCCGGAAACGGCACTCCGCGACCCGCTCGTGATCGAGCCGGGGCGGACTGACCCCAAGGCGCTAGGGGAGCGGGTGCGGGCGCACCGAGGAGACATCTTGTTCCACAAGCACCGTTTCGACGTGTTCACCAACGAAAACGTGCCGACCGTGCTCGACGTGCTGGCGCCCGACGACATCGTCCTGTACGGCGTGGCGACCGACGTGTGCGACAAGGCGGCGATCGAGGGCCTGCTCGAGCGGCGGCCGCACACCCGACTGTTTGTGGTCACCGATGCCGTGAAGGGCATCGACAAGGACGTGTCGGAGCAGCTGCTCAAGGATTGGGGCGACGAGGGCGTGCGCCTCGTGAAGACCAGGGAAGTCGTGGAGGAGGGGCTCGTCGAGAGTCTCGCCCGCGCCGCCGTATGAGCGCGGCCTCCGTCGCCACCGCCCCCGCCTTTGGGCGGTTTTTTCTGCCGGGTCCCACCGACGTCCATCCCGAGGTGCTGGCCGCGATGCAGCGCCCGATGATCGGGCATCGCTCCGGCGCCATGGAGCAGTTGCTCGCGCGGCTCGAAGCGCCGCTCGCCCGCCTGTTCCGCACGTCTCGTCCCGTACTGGTCGGCACGACCTCGGCGACGGGCTTCATGGAGATGGCGGTGCGCAATGGCGTGCGGCACCGCGCCCTGTCGCTCGTGAACGGCTCGTTCAGCGAGCGCTTTGCGAAACTCGTCCGCGCCTGCGGCAAGGAAAGCGTCCGGTTGGATGTGCCGCTCGGCTGTGCGGTCGAGCCCGACATGCTGCGGGACGCCCTCAAGCGCTCTCCGGTGGACGCCGTCACGCTCGTTCACTCCGAGACATCGACCGGCGTGCTCCAGGACGTCGAAGCGCTCGCCGGCGTCGTGCGCGAGTTCGACGATGTGGTGCTGCTGGTGGACGCCGTGACGTCGCTGGCGGGCTCTCCCGTTGAGACCGATCGCTGGGGCGGCGCGGGAGGGCTCGACTTCGTCCTCACGGGGTCGCAAAAGGCCCTCGCCCTCCCGCCGGGCCTCGCCCTGGGCGTCGCCTCCGAGCGCATGGTCGAGCGGGCCAAGACCCTTCCCGGTCGCGGGCTGTACTTCGACCTGGTGAGCTTCCTCGAAGCGACCACCAAGCACCAGCCGACCAACACGCCCGCGATCTCCCTGCTGTTCGCGCTCGAGACGCAGCTTGCCCGGATCGAGCGCGAGGGCGGGGTGGAGGCGCGGTGGCGGCGTCACGACGCCATGCGCCGCCGCGTTGAGGAGTGGAGCGGACAGCACGGCGTCGCGTACCTGCCGCGCGAAGAACGCCGCAGCTGGACCGTCTCGTGCCTCAAGCTTCCCGAGGGCAAGACGTCGAAGTCCATTGTCGCCGCGTTGAAGCAGGTGGGCTGGACCATCGGCGCGGGCTACGGCTCGCTCAAGGAGTCGACCATCCGCATCGGCCACATGGGCGACCACACGGTCGCGACCCTGGACGAGCTCCTGGCACTGCTCGCGGGGCTCGTGGCGTGAGCGTTCGCGTGGTAGTGGCGGATCGCTTGACCGAAGCCGGGCTCAAGCTGCTGGCGGCGACGCCGGAGATCGAGGTGGTCAACTGCGCCGGCAAGCCGCGCGACGAGCTCGAGCGGGCGCTCGGCGGCGCGCACGCCCTCATCGTGCGCAGCGAGACGCGGGTCACCGCGGACCTGCTCACGCACGGCCCCGGGCTCCGCGTGATCGCCCGCGCCGGCACCGGCGTCGACAACATCGACGTACACGCGGCCACCCGCCGGGGGATCGCCGTCATGAACGCGCCCGGTGCCAATACGGTCAGCGCCGCCGAGCACGCGATGGGTCTGCTCCTCGCGCAAGCCCGTCACATCCCGTGGGCCGCGGAGGCGATGCGCCGCGGCGAATGGGACCGCAAGCGGTTCGAGGGGACCGAGCTCCGTGGCAAGACGATCGGCATCGTTGGACTGGGCCGCATCGGCGGACATGTGGCGCAGCTCGCCCGCGCGTTCGGCATGCACGTGGTCGGGCACGACCCCTACCTCTCTCCCGAGCGCGCCGCGGAGCTGCAGCTCAAGCTGCTACCGCTCGACCAGCTGCTCAGCCAGGCGGACGTGGTCACGCTGCACGTGGCGCACACCGAGCAGACGCACCACCTGATCAACGCCGCGAGGTTGAAGCTCATGAAGCCCACGGCGGTGCTCGTGAACACGGCACGGGGTGAGCTGGTGGACGCCGTGGCCCTGGCCGAAGCGATCGGGGAGAAGCGCATCGGTGGCGCGGCGCTCGACGTATTCGCGGTGGAGCCGCTCCCCGCCGATTCGCCGCTCCGCAAGCTCGAGCGTGTGATCCTCACGCCCCACCTCGCCGCGTCCACGGCGGAGGCGCAGGAGCGCGTGAGTCTGGAGATCTGCGGTGCCGTGCGCGACGCGCTACTCGCCGGCGACCTGTCGTTCGCCATCAACGTGCCCGGCATTTCGGGCGACCTGTTGAGGCGCCTCGGGCCGCTGCTCGACCTGGCACGCCGGCTGGGCCGCCTGGCGCTCGCACTGGTGGACGGACCGGTCGCCGCTGTGGAGGTGGACTACGGCGGGAGGGACGAGGCGGCGTCGCGACCGGTCCTGATGGCCGCGGTCGAGGGCCTGCTCTCGGCCATGAACGTCGAGCCCGTGAGTCTCGTCAACGCCCTGCTCATCGCGGAGGAGCGCGGGGTCCGTCACGCGCGCAAGACCGGAACGCCCGAGCCGGGCTTCGAGACCACCGTGGGCGTGACGCTCGAGGCGGCGCGCGGGCGCGCGCGGGTGGCGGGCGCCGTCCTGGGAAACGGCCAGGGGCGCGTGATCCGCATCGACGACTACCACGTCGACGTGGCGCCCGAAGGCTGGATGCTGGTGATCCGGAACCGGGACGTGCCCGGCGTCATCGGCCGGGTCGGCACGCTGCTCGGCGGCGCCGGCATCAACATCGGCAGTTACCACCAGGCACGAGTGCCCTTCCCGGGGCACGATGCGCTCGCCGCCATCACCGTGGATCAGCCCCTCCTGAACGGCGTGCTCGACCAGCTCGCCCGCGTGCCGGACATCCAGCTGGTGCGGCTGGTGAACTTCGGGGACTGAACGCACACCCACTCTTCCGCTTATCGGTTTCCGGCGCTACATCATGCCGACGCTCCCTCACCTATCGGAGATCCTATGCGCCCTGTTGGCCTCGCTGTCAGCCTCTCGACCTCCTTGTTGCTCGCGGTAGCCCCCGCGATTCACGCCCAAGCTGCCCCGGCGGAAAAGTCGGCGGCGAAGTGGGGCCCGGCCCCGCCAGTATTTCCCCAGGGCGCACGGATGGCCGTCGTGACCGGCGACCCCGGCAAGGCGGCGCTCTTTACCGTCGAACTGGCGATGCCGAGCGGGTACAAGATCCCGCCGCACTTCCATCCCACCGACGAGGCCGTCGAAGTCAAAAAGGGCACGCTGCTCGTCGGTATGGGTGACAAGTTCGACGCCTCGAAGACGAAGGCGATGAAGGTGGGTGACAAGGGGTCGATACCGGCGAAGGCACACCACTTCGCCGCGACGCAGGGCGCCACCTTCATTGAGGTGACGGCCATGGGCCCGTTCGGGATGACCTACGTCAACCCGGCGGACGATCCACAGAAGCAGGGCAAGCCCTAGCTCACTCGTACCGCAGCGACTCCACCGGGTCCACTGCCGCGGCACGCCGTGCGGGCAGGATGCCGGCGAGGAGTCCCACCCCGACCAGGATGCCGACGCAGATAAGGGCGATCGGCCACGACAGCTTCGGGTTCAGGATGTACTGCATCGCCGGGTTGTCCGCGGTCGGGATCGCGTCGACCCCGAGCACGATCAGCGCCGCGGTCGCGAGCCCCACCAGCCCGCCGGACACGGCGATCGTCAGGGCCTCGAACAGGAATTGCGCCATGATGTGTCGGCGGCGGGCGCCGAGGGCGAGCTTGATGCCGATCTCCTGGGTCCGCTCCTTCACCACGACGTACATGATGTTCGCGACGCCGACCCCGGCGATGAGCAGGGTGAAGGCCCCGACGAGCCCCATGAAGATCTGGATGCCGAGCCCGACCGCGAGGGTTTCCTTTTCGCTTTCGATGAAGTCCCAAACGCCCAGCGCCCGCTCATCCTTGGGGTCGAAGCGGTACTTCCGCCCCAACACCCGGTAGAGCTCCGCTTTCACCAGCGGTCCCCGGGACGCATCGTGCGGCTGCACGATGAGATGGCTCACGAAGCGGTTGCCCCAGATGGTGCGAAAGGTCGAATACGGGATGACGGCACGGTCGGCGTCCGGGCCGTTGTTGCTCGAGTCCTGGAACTTCTTCTGCAGCACGCCGACCACGGTGAAGGGCAAGCCGTCGACGACGACGCTCTTGCCGATCGGATCCACGCCCTTGCCGAAAATTCGCTCCGCCAGCTCGTTGCCGAGGAACAACACGCGCCGCTTCTGCGCGATGTCGGCGGCATTGATGAAGCGTCCGCCCTGCGCCGGCTCCATGTGGCGCATCGCCTCGTGATCGGGGCCGACCCCCTCGAGGTACGCATTGGTGCGAGTCTTGCCCACCTGAAACGCGGTCCCCCAGCGCCCATACGAGATGCTGCCGCGGTCGACGTCCGGGATCGCGCTCTTGAGGAGGTCGAGGTCTTCCTCCACGAGCCGGATGCGCCGGCCTTGCCCCAGGCCGGCGAATGACTTGCTGGTCTCACCGCCGTAGATCATGAAGATCCGTTCGCCGGCGCCGAGCAGGCCGTCACGGACGGTGCGTTTCAGTCCCTCACCGAACGCGAGCAGCAAGACGACCGCGAGCGTTCCCCAGGTGACCGCAAAGAAGGTCAGAAAGGCTCGCGTGCGCTGCGCCCTCAGATCGCCGATGAATTCCTGGAGCAGGATGTAGAACATGCCTAGGTTCGCAGCGCTTCCACCGGGTCGAGCGCAGCCGCGCGCCGGGCCGGCATCAGGCCTGCGGCAAAGGCCACCGCCGCGAGCAGCACGAGGGTTGCCGTAAGCACTTGTGGCGAGATGGTCGGGACGCCGACGAATTCTTTAATGGGCAAGCCGCTCAGGGCGGCAACGAGCCCGAGCGAGAGCAGCAAACCGAGCGTGGCTCCCATCGCCACGATCATCAGGGCCTCGGCGAAGAACTGGCGCATGATGTCGGCACGGGTCGCACCCACGGCGCGCCGCACGCCGATCTCGCGCGTGCGCTCTTTGACCACGATGTACATGATGTTCGCCACCCCGATGCCGCCCACGAGCAGGGTGAAGCTCCCGACGATCGCGAAGAAAATGTTGAAGGCGACGAACATCTTGCCGAACCGGGTCTCCCACTCGCTCGTATCCCAGAAGGCCAGGGCGTCCTTGTCCTGCGGATCGAACTTGTCCTTGCGCCCCATCGTCTCGTACACGCGCCGCTCGGCCTGCTTGGTGATCTCCGACGTCCGCGCGCGGTAGACGATGTCGTTCAGGAACCGGTTACCGAACAACGCATAGTGGGTGGTCGCCGGAATGAAGATCCGGTCCTTATCACGCTCCTCGTAGGAGGAATTCTGCAGCTTGGGGCGCATCACGCCTACGACCGTGAACGGTGCGTCACCCAGGGACACCTGCTGTCCCACGCCGGCTTCGTCACCAAACAGCAGCTTGGCGAGCTCGTCGCCCAACACGGCCACCCGTCTCCGCTCGGCGATATCGCGATCGTTGATGAAGCGGCCGCCCGCCTCGGGGATGATGTTGCGCATCAGGCCGTACACGGGAAGAATGCCCGTGATGGCGGGGGTGGCGGCCTTGACGCCACGCCGCACCCGCGCGCTATGCGTGATGAACTCCGGGCTGATGTACTCGATCTCCGCGACCTCGCGTGCCAGGAGCGGCGCGTCGTCAGAGCGCAGGCGGATCGGGCGGCCATCGCCGAAGCCGGCGAACGGCTTCGTGGTCCGTCCGCCCCAGAGTATCACGATCCGGTCCCCCAAACCGTGAAACCGCTTCTTGGTTTGCCGCTCCAGGCCGACACCGAACGCCAGCAGCACCACCACGGCGACGGTGCCCCAGGCGATCCCGAGCACGGTGAGGGAGGTGCGCAGCTTCTGCGCCCGGAGATCGGCAAAGAACTCGCGCCACACGTCAGCTGATCTCGCGCGGCGCCGGCTCGACGATCGAGTCGGTCGCCTGCAGGCCCTCCAGCACCTCGATGTTGATGGCGTCGGAGAGGCCGGTCTTGATGCTCCGCTGTGCGGTCTTGCCGGGGCCGGTGCGGACGGTTACGAAGCTCGAGTCGTTGCGGTGCGTGATGAGCCGCTCCGGGATGTAGAGCACGCTGTCCCGGCGCGAGATGATCACCTCGGCATTGGCAGAATACCCCGCACGCAGTGTCGCCCCTGCCACCTCGGTCAGGACGATCTCGATCGGGAACACCGTCGCCTGCTCTTGCTTGTGCGCCTGGAGCCAGATCTTCTCGAGCCGACCTTTCACGCTTGCGTTGGGCAGGGCGCCGATCTTGATGGTCACCGGCATGCCCTCCTTGAGCCGACCCACGTCGATCTCGTCCACGGTGCCCCGAAAGATCAAGTCCCGCATGGCCGCCATGCGCATCAGCACGGTGCCGGCCTGGTACGGGGTCAGCGGCACCACCGGATCACCGATTTCGATGGAGTCCTCGAGGATGTAGCCGTCGATGGGGGCACGCACCACGGTCTCTACCTGCTTGCCCCCGGTGAGCACCTTGCCGCCTTCCTGCAACGCCAGCCGTTCCTGCGCGAGCGAGAGCTGGCTGCGCGACTCGTCCACCCGTCGCTGAGCGATCTCCAGGTCGGAAGGGGAAATCAGGTTCCGGTCGCGCAGCTCCTGCTGGCGAGCCAACTCACGCTCGAGGTTCTTGAGCTCGATCTCGCGCAGCTCGACGTTGCGGCGCAGCTCTACCATTTCCAGCGGCGTCGGGTTGGGGGAGATCTCGAGCAGCGGCTGGCCCCGTTTGACGTAGTCGCCGACGCCGGCGAAGCGCCGCCGCACGACGCCGGCGAGGATGGACTTGACGCTGACTTCGACCCGCGGCTCGATGGTGCCGACGGCGAGGGCCTTGTCGACCAAGGACCCGCGGGCCACCGCCACCGCCTTGGCTGCGTCTTTCTTCCTGCCGGCGAGCTTGCCGCTCGCGGCCATGGCGCCGAGCCCCAGCACTACGACCATGATGGTGACGACGAACATCGTGCGGCGCTTCATCTTAGGACGGCTCCGCTCGGAGTGCGCAATACGGGGTGCGTGTTACGTACGGAGCGGGCTGCCGATTGGTTCCGGGCTAGTCCGCCGCCTGCTGCCGGGGCGGCTCCTCGTCGGCCAGCAGGCGAAACGACTTGACGGCGCCGGTGAGCTTGTCCGCTGCCTCGGCGAGCTGGTTCGCGGACGACGCGATCTCCTCGGTCGAGGCGCTCTGCTCCTCGCTCGACGCGGCGATCTCCTGCGCCGACGCGAGCAGGTTCTCCGTCCCCTCGGCGACGGAGTTGAGCCGGGCCCCGATCTCCTCGACCAGCCGCCGCATCTCACCCGCCATGTTGGCGATCTCGCGGCTCCACACGTCGTTGGCCTCCGCTTCGGCGGCCACCGTCCCGAGCCCTTGAGCGGCCGTTTGGGCCGCTTCCCGCGCGACGCCCGCGCCCTGGGCGAGGTGCGCCAGCCGATCGCGCGTCGCCTGCACGCGCCCCAGCACGCCGCGCACCGTGTCGGCGGTGTCGGTCGCCGCCGCGGCGGCCACCGAGGCGAGCTTGCGCACCTCGTCCGCCACGACGGCGAAGCCCCGTCCCTGCGGTCCGGCGCGCGCCGCCTCGATGGCCGCGTTCAGGGCCAGCATGTTGGTCTGCGTCGCGACGGCCTTGGCCTGGGCGACGAACTTCTGGATGTCCGCCGAGGCGCGCGCCAGAGCCTCGGCCTCCGCCGCGCCGCGCGCCACCTCTTCCACGAGCTTCGCGAGCTGGGCCGTGCTCTGGTCCAGGACGTCCTTGTGCCGCTTGGCGACTTCGGCGACGGCGCTGTTGCGCCGCACCGAGTCGTCGGCGCCGGCCGCCAGAATCGTCGCGATCTGGAGGATCTTGGCCGCGTCGTCCGCGGCGGCGCGCACCAGCTGCGCCTGCTCCGCGGCGCGCTTGGTGAGATCCTGGCACGTGGCCGACATCTCCTGGGTGGACGCGCTCATCTGCTCGGTCGAAGCCGAGATCTCCGTGGCCATGGCCGCGGCTTCGTCCGCGGCGGTGCGGATGGCACCCACCAGGCGGCGCAGCGCCACGACCATGGAGTGGACGGACGAGAGCAGATCGCCCACCTCCGCGGCCTCCGTACGCTCGGTCACAACCGTGACGGACAAATCGCCGCCCGCCACCCGGCTCGCGATCGCCCCCGCCGCCTTCACCGGCTCTGTGACCCGCCGATTGAGCCGCCGCCAGAACACGACCAGCAGCGTGAGCGCGGCGCCGAACAGCGCCACCGTCCAGAGCACGATGTTGGTCGCCGTGGTGCGCGCCACGGCATACGCCGCGCTCTCCGGTTCGCGGAACACGACCCACCACTTTCCGTCGGCGGTCGGCACCGTCACGACGAGATCGGCACTGCCCCCCGGCCCCCCCGGCGCCGGCACGCGCGCCGTGGCGGGGCGCGATTGCCGCGGGATGTCCGCCGCCTGCGGCAGCGGGCGCAGCAGATCGGTCGAGTCCGGCGTGACGATGCGTCGGCCCTGGGCGTCGACCACCTCGAGCCGTACCCCGCCGGGCAGATCGGCGGCGGCCAGGAGCTTCGACAGGCGATCCAGCGCGAACACGGCTTTGAGGACGCCCACCGGACGCGCCACGCGCGGCGCGCGGATGGCGATGTCGTATTCGAGCGAGACCACGGCCGCCGACGAGTCGTACCGGGGCGGACCCTCGTACGCTCCCGTCTTCACGGTCCGCTGCCACCAGTCCTCGTCCGACTGCACGAAGTCCGAGGTGCGGTCCGATGCGAGCACGTTGTACCCGTGGCTCTCCGTGAAAAACACCTCGGCGAAGTCGGAGTGCTGTCCGTAGCCGCGCAGGTAGGCGGCGAGATCCGGATCGCCGCCGAGCTCGCGCCGCTGGTTGAACATCCGCTCCAGCGTGGGGATGTCGAGCTGCGGCAGGCGCTGGCGCACCGCGGCCTGTGACGCCTCGAGTGCGGCGCGGATCACGGCGGGGGAGCCCGCCAGCGCCTCCGCTTCGCGGCGGCGCTCGCGCAGATACAGGTCCAGCAGCGCGGCGACGTGGGTCGCCAGGTCCTGGCCGCGCGCGTTCGCCTGCCGCTCGACGATCCGGCTGGCGCTGCGGCTCGAGAGGAGGGCGAACCCCGTCACCAGGACGAGGGCCACGGCCGCTCCCGTCACCAGGAAGCTCTGCCGGAGCTGCGGGGTGCGGCTGGACATGATGCGGGTCGGAAGCGAAGCTACGCAGGGTTACCCGGTTGAGCAAGCCTGTTTAATTTCATGGACTTATGACTCAGGTCCCGCCGTACGATCCGCAGCTGGTCGAGGCCAAGTGGCAGGAGCGCTGGGTGCGGGAGCACACCAACGAGCCCGACTTGGACCGAACGCGCCGGCCGTTCTACAACCTCATGATGTTCCCCTATCCCTCGGCTGAGGGCCTGCACGTGGGGAACATGTTCGCGTTCACCGGCGCCGACATCTACGGGCGGTTCAAGCGGCTGCAGGGGTACGACGTGTTCGAGCCGATCGGGTTCGACGCGTTCGGCATCCACTCGGAGAACTACGCGCTCTCGGTGGGGACCAACCCGGCGCAGCTGATCCCGAAGAACATCGAGACCTTCCGCCGCCAGCTGCGGCGCTTCGGCGGCATGTTCGACTGGCGGCACGAGCTCTCCACCACCGACCCCCGCTACTACAAGTGGACGCAGTGGATTTTCCTGCAGCTGTTCGCCGCGGGCCTGGCGTTCCGCAAGCAGGCGGCGGTCAACTGGTGTCCCAAGGACATGAGCGTGATCGCCAACGAGCAGGTGATCAATGGCTACTGCGAGCGGCACCCCGACACCAAGGTCGAGCAGCGCTTCCTGGAGCAGTGGTTCTTCAACATCACCAAGTACGCGGAGCCGCTGCTCAAGAACCTCGACCGGCTCGACTGGTCCGACTCGACGCGTACGCTGCAGCGCAACTGGATCGGTCGCAGCGAGGGGGCCGAGCTGATTTTCGAGACGCCGGCCGGTGCCAGGATCCCCGTGTTCACCACCCGTCCCGACACGGTGTTCGGTGCGACCTACCTCGTGCTCGCCCCCGAGCACCCGCTGGTGGACCAGCTCACGGCCGACGAGCAGCGGCGCTCGGTGAACGCCTACCGGCGTCAGATGCAGGGGAAGGACCTCGTATCACGCCGGGTCGGCGACAAGACCAAGACCGGAGTGTTCCTCGGTTCCTACGCCCGCAATCCGGCGACGGGTGAGGCGATCTCCATCTGGATCGCGGACTACGTGCTCATGGAATACGGCACCGGGGCGATCATGGCCGTGCCGGCGCACGACACGCGCGACTTCGAGTTCGCCACCCAGTTCAAGCTGCCCATCCGCGAGGTGGTGCGCACTAGCGGAGCCGAGCCGCTCCCCCGCGTCAGTGAGGACGGCGTGCTCGTGAACTCGCAGCAGTTCGACGGCAGGCCGTGCCGCCAGGCGAAGGGCGCCATCGTCGCCTGGCTCCAGGAGCGGAAACTCGCTACCCCGGAGGTGCAGTACCGGCTGCACGACTGGTGTATCTCGCGCCAGCGCTACTGGGGACCACCCATCCCGATCATCTATTGCGACCGCTGCGGTCCCGTGGCGGTGCCGGAGCGGGACCTGCCCGTGGAGCTGCCGTTCATCCAGGACTTCCGTCCCGATGCAAGCGGGGTCTCGCCCCTCGCACGCCACAAGGAGTGGTACTTCGTGAAGTGCCCGCAGTGCGGCTCCCAGGGCAGGCGCGAGACCGACGTTTCGGACACGTTCCTCGACTCGGCTTGGTACTTCTTGCGGTACCCCTCGACCGAATTCGACGACCGGCCGTGGGACCCGGCGCGGACGACGACGTGGCTGCCGGTGTCGAGCTACATCGGGGGGAACGAGCACGCCGTGCTCCACCTGCTCTATTCCCGCTTCGTCACGATGGTGCTGCGCGAGCTCGGGAAGCTGCACTTCGACGAGCCGTTTCCGAAGCTCCGCGCGCACGGGCTGATCATCAAAGACGGCGCGAAGATGTCCAAGTCGCGCGGCAACGTGGTCATCCCGGACGCCTACATCCAGAAGTGGGGCGCCGATACGCTGCGCATGTACCTGATGTTCCTGGGACCGTTCCAGGAGGGCGGCGACTTCCGCGACACGAGCATCATCGGTGTCCGCCGCTTCCTCGACAAGCTGTGGACCACGGCCCACGAGGCGGCGACCCAACCGACCCCGGGCGCAAGCCCGGGGTTCCCGGGGTCAGTTGTCGAGCGGAAGCTGCATCGGACGATCAAGAAGGTGACCAGCGACACCGAGCGGCTCGACTACAACACGGCCATCTCGGCGATGATGGAGTATCTCAACACGGTGCGCGACGAGCGCGTCGTGGCGCGGGAAGCGATTCAACCCCTGCTCGTGATGGTGGCGCCGTACGCCCCGCACCTCGCCGAGGAGCTGTGGTCCCTGTTCGGACACGAGCGCTCGATCTTCACGGCGGCATGGCCGGCGTTCGACGAGCGGCTCGCCGCGGCGGGAGACGTGGAAGTGGTGGTGCAGGTGAACGGCAAGGTGCGAGCGCGGGTGACGGTGGGCCGCGGCGCGAGTGAGGCGGAGGTCGTGGCCCTGGCGATGAAGGACGAGTCCGTCCGCAAGTTCGTGGACGGAAAGCCGGTGCGAAAGACGGTCTACGTGCAAGACCGCCTGCTCAACCTGGTCGTCTAGAGCACTTTCGCGATCACGTCCCCGACGACGTACCCGACAGCAGCCACGCCCAGCCCCACCACGAACATGTCGATTCCACTGCGGATCACACCGCGGCCCGTGAAAAAGCTGCGGGCCGCTCCGACCGCGAAGTGGGAGAGCATGGCGATGGCGAATGCGGTCCATGCGGCCGCCCGTCCGCTCAGCACGAGGAACGGTGCCACGGGAATGAGCGCCCCGACCGCCGTGGACGCCCCCGTGACCCATCCCTCCTTGAACGGGGTCGCGTGCGCCTCGCCGATCTTCAGCTCCTCCCGCACCTGCTCGTCCAGCGCCCGCTGCGAGTCGCGCATCACCTCGGCGGCCATCTGGCGGGCGATCCCGGCTTCGATGCCCTTGGTCTGATAGACCAGGGCGAGCTCCTCTTCCTCCACCTCGGGCATGATCCGGATTTCTTCCTTCTCCATGGCGATCTCGTGGGCGTACACCTCCTGCTCGCTCTTCGCCGCGAGATAGCCCGAGGCGCCCATCGACAGCGCGTCCGCGATCATCCCGGCGAGGCCCGAGAGCAGCACCATGTGCGACGCCACGCTGGCGCCGATCACGCCGGCCACGAGACCGAAATTCGCGGTCAGGCCGTCATTGAACCCGTACACGACATTGCGCAGGAATCCGCCCGACCCCGTGTTGTGCCAGGGCTCCGCCGCCCGCCCCGCCAGGTCCGCCAGCGTCTCCGCGTGCGCCGCGGATTCCTTCGCGAGCTTGAGCGACACGTCGCGCGCATCGGCGAACGTCGCCTGCTTGTGGAGGTCCATGTACCCCTTCACCTCCTGCCCCTCTTCGCGCAGGAGCAGCGGCAGCAGGTATCCGGGCCCGAAGCGCCGCCCGAACCAGGCACGCAGCCGTGCGTTCACCGAAGGCTGCGGCCGGCCGACCGGATGGCCGTGCTCCGCGAGCAGCTTCTCCCACATCTGCACATGCCGCTCTTCCACGCCGGCCAGCTTGATGTAGACGTCCTTGCGCTTCTGGTCCGGCTCCTGGCCGGCGAGCACCAGGTACAGGTAGGCGGCGTCGTATTCGTCCTGCCAGTGGTGCAGCCAGGTGTGCAGCGTGGATTTGTCGAGATCGAGCATCCCGCAAAATAGCTGCAACTTGCAAGATAGCAACAGCTTAGAACGGCGTCTCGCAGAGACGTCAAGCGACGACGTAGCACGGAGACGTAGCACAACGCCGTCGCGCGACGTCTTTGCTTGACGCCTTGGCGCGACGTCTTTCGTAGTCGACGCATCTTTGTAGTTCAGGAGATGACCATCTCGCTCGCCGTCCCCGACATTCTCGTTGCCCGGGCGAAATCTGGCGACCTGGAAGCGCTGGAGGCGCTGTACCGGGCGTTCGAGACGCCCGTGTACAACCTCGCGTTCCGGATGCTGCGGAGCCCCGAGGACGCCGAGGACGTGCTGCAGGAGACGTTTCTCGAGGTGGTGCGGAGCATCAAGCAGTATCGGGCGGAGGGGCACCTGTGGGGTTGGGTGCGGCAGATCGCGGCGTCCAAGGCCCTGATGCGGATCCGGCGCAACCAGGTGCGCGCGACGGATGAGCTTCACGAGGAAGCGGCGGCCGGACCGGGAGGCTCGGCTATCCCGGCGCGGATCGACCTCGAGCGCGCGTTCGAGCGGCTGAGCGAGACGTCGCGGGCGGTGGTATGGCTGCACGACGTCGAGGGGTACACGCACGAGGAGATCGCCGAGCAGATGGGCAAGACGGTGAGTTTTTCGAAGTCGCAGCTGGCGCGGGCGCACGCGCGGTTGCGCGGCATGCTGGATGATGAAGGAGCGGCACGATGATGCATTGCACGATGGACGATCTGCTGGCCCTGCGGGCGGGGGAGGGGTCCGCCTGGGCGCGTTCGCACGTAGAGGCATGCGCGACGTGCCGTGCGGAGCTCGATGCGCTGTACCAGCGCGTCGCGCAGCTCAAGGCGCTCCCGGCGCGGCGTCCGGCGCGCGACCGCTGGCCCGTGGTGCGCGAGGCCGTGATGGCCGGGCGGCGGCGGCGCGAGCGCTGGGGCGTCTGGAGTGTGGCCGCGGCCGCCGCGGTCGCCGGCCTGCTCGTGTTCCGCCCGTTCGGCACTCGCCAAGCGGATGCGGCCGAGCTCGCCCGTGTGAAGCAGGAGTCGGCGACGCTGGAGCAGCAGCTCGACCGCTACGACCCCGACGCCCGGGTGATCAGCGGTCGGCTGGCGGCACTCGCGGCCGCGCTGGAAGATCGTATTGCCGTCATCGACGGCGAGCTGGCCCGCCTCGGGCCCCCGGACGTGCCGCCGCGTCCGGCGGAGCTCGTCAAACTGTGGCAGCAGCGCGTGGATCTCATGCAGCAGCTGGTGGGGGTTCACGTGACGCGGGCCGCTTACGTGGGGCTCTAGGGCCCCGGAGGTAGCACACATGCAACGTCAGTGGTTGGTCATCGTCGCCGTCGCGGCCCTGTGGGCGGCCGGGCTCACGGCGCAGGAGCCCGCGCCGACAGCCCGCCCGCCGCGGGCGTCCCGGGCGCCGCGCGCATTCGCCTTCGCGTGGGGAGACAACCGCGCTCGAATTGGGGTCGTCGTACGGCCCGATGCGAGTCAGGAGAGCGATAACGTCGGGGCTAAGATTGAGGGCATCACGCCGGGGAGCCCGGCCGAGAAAGCGGGCCTCAAGGTGGGCGACATCATCACCAAGTTCAACGGGACGGCGCTGGGCGGCTTGAAGGCGGAAGATGAAGACGAGTCGGGGCCGAGTCAGAAGCTCATCGCGCTGGCGCGCAAGCTTGAGCCCGGCGACACGGTGCGGCTCGAGTTTCGTCGCGGCAGCGACACCAAACAGGCCACGCTCGTCGCCGAGGACCTGGGCGGCGGCCTCCCGATGGAGATGCCGGGTCCCGGCCCCATGGTCATGCCGGTAATGCCGGAGATGGGCTTCGAAATGTCGTTTGGCGCGCCGTGGGGCGATCTCGAGCTCGTGAGTCTCAACCCCGACCTGGGAGAATATTTCGGCAGCAAGGAGGGCGTCCTGGTGGTGAAGGCCCCGGCGGACTCGAGCCTGTCGCTCAAGGGCGGGGATGTGATCCTGTCCATCGGCGGGCGCAAGCCCTCGAGCCCCTCACACGCGATGCGGATCCTGCGGTCCTACGACAAGGGCGAGACCGTCTCCATCGACATCATGCGCAAGCAGAAGCGTACGACGGTGAGCTGGAAAGTGCCGTCGCGCGAGACGCGCATGTTCCGGCGGCACGATGAGCACGGCGAGCACGAGGACCAGAGTCGCTTCCAGCGGGTGCGCGAGTCGCGTCGGGTGCGCCTCCAGCGCGTCTGATCAGGAGACGCGGCGCGCCGGCAGCACCTGGTCGAAGGCGCTGAACTCGAACGGCTTCGGCACGCAGGGACGGCCCGTGGACGAGAGGAAGCTGCGCACGGTGTCGTCCACCAGCTGTCCCGTCGTGAAGATCACGCGATCCGCGTAGGACGGGTCGCGGGCCTTGAGCTCCCCGAACAGCTGCTCTCCCGACAGGTCCGGCATCCGCATGTCGATGATGACCGCGTCGAAGGCGTCCTCGCGCATTCGGGCGAGGGCTTCCCGGCCGCTGGCGGTCGTCTCGACCTCGTGGCCACGGCCGGACAGGTAGCGCTGCAGCGCGACTCGCACCGAGGCCTCGTCGTCCACCACGAGCACGTGCAAGCGGTCGGTGACGGGCTGCGCCAGCGGCGTGCTCTGGAACTCTCCCGTCGCGCGCGGCGTCACGACCGGCAGCTCGATGACGAACCGGGCGCCGCCCTGCGGGGCATTCTCCGCCCAGATCCGCCCCTCGTGCTCGCGCACGATGCCGAGGGAGATCGAGAGCCCCAGCCCCGTGCCGGACCCCGTGGGCTTGGTGGTGAAGAACGGATTGAAGATCCGCTCGAGCAGATTGGGGGGGATGCCCGGGCCCGTGTCCTCGATCTCGATGCGGATGACGGCGCCGGCCTGGCGCGTGCGCACGGTGAGGCGCTGCTGGTCCCGTTCGGCCCGCTCCATCGCCTGCTCGGCGTTGGTGATCAGGTTCAGGAACACCTGCTGCAGCTGGTGGGCGTCCGCCATGGTCTCGGGGGCCTGATCGTCGTAGTCGCGCTGCACGTCGATTCCCCGCACCCGCAGCTCGTACCCCCGCAGCTCGAGCGTGTCGTCCAGCACCTGGTTCACCGACGTCGGGGAGCGCTCGGGCTTGTGCTGGCGCGCGAAGGTCAGGAGGTTCTGTACGATGCGCGAGGCGCGCCGGGCTTCGGCGTAGATCATTTCCGCCGCCGTGCGCTGGTCGGGCGGGAAGCGCTTTTCGCTCAGCAGCAGCTGGGCGAACGCCGAGATCCCGGCGAGCGGGTTGTTGAGCTCGTGCGCCACACCGGAGACGAGCTGCCCGATCGCCGACATCTTCTCCGACTGGATCAGCTGCTCCTGCAGCATCTTCTGGTCGGTGACGTCGCGGATGACGCACAGCACCTCTTCGTCGAGCTGAGGCGTCGAGTAGGTCACCTGAATGGTCCGGACTTCACCGTCCTTCCGGTAGAAGGCAGTCTCGAACAACCCCGTCTCGCCCCCTAGCGCCCTTTGATAGTGGGTCAGGGCCCGGGGAAGCTCGTCGTCCGGGAACAAGGGAGCGAAAAACATCCCTAGCAGCTCCTCGCGGCGGTAGCCTGAGATGATCTCGGAAGCGTGGTTGACAGTGGTAAACCGGCCGGTTGCGTCCAGTGTAACGATCGCATCCGACGCCGACTCGAACAGATGGCGATAGCGAGCCTCGGAGCGGGTTAGTGTTTCCTCTGCCCGCTTTTGGTCGGTGATATCGCGCAAGGTCGCCACGGCCCCGATCAGCTCGCCTTCGACGACGAGCCCCGTAGTGGAGACGGCGACCACCCGTTCCTCGCCGTTCCCGCTCACGATCTTCGTCTCGTAGTGCTGCTCTTCGCCCCGGAACGCCTTCTGCTCGTGCTCGGCGACGAGCGCGCGCTCGCCGGCGGCCACCAGGTCGTCGATGGGCGTCCCCGGCAGGTCCTCGAGGGGGCGGCCGAACAGGTCCGCGGCGGCGCGGTTGGCCATGAGCGCCCGGCGATCCACGCCCGTGACGATCACCGCGTCGGCGAGCGCGGCCACGATTTCGGCCGCGATGTGCTGCGAATCAAGCGGGTGCTTGGACCCCGTCTTGGAGGACGGCACGGGTGACCGGAGCCCGCGCGCGGGCGTAGCGCGCCGGCCCTTGGTCATGAGTCGTACGAGGCCACCATCGCGTCCTTCATCAGTCCGAGGCTCTTGAGCGCCGACTCGGTCACGGCGCGCGGCGCCTCACCGCGCTTCACGCAGCCCTTGATGATCTCGAGCGCGTGAATGGGATGCTCGTCGTCGTACTTGGCGTGCTCCTCGAGCCACCACCGCCCGCGCGGTCCGATCTTCTCGTTCTTGGCGAGCCCCCGCAGCGCTTTCTCGGAAATCTTCTGCGCCACGCCTTCCACCGCGTAGTTGGTCGCCGACACGGCCGCGCCGAACGTCGCGCCGCGGCACATCTCGGTCAGATAGGCGTGGAATTCCTTGACCTCGGGGATCATCGGCTCGGGCACCTGAAACCGCTCCTTGGGGACGTTAAAGCCATCTCCCATGGCGCGCCACATGGCGTCGTGGCGCTTTTCCACGCGGATGTTGTCCCGGAAGAATACCTTGCCGTCCTCCGGCGAGCGGTCCAGCAGCAGCTGCAGCCACTGGGGGAAGTCACGGATGATCGGGTAGAAGGCCACGAGGAAGTTCTGGATCTTGCCGTCGACCAGCTCGTTCTCCGACGCGTGGACGATCACCCGAGTGTCGAGGATCGCCTCACGGCTAGGATCCAGTGCTGCATCCAGGTCGGCCACCCAAGGGGGGTGGGGGGTCACCTGCACGGACATCGAAGCTCCTTCCGGGCGCGCGGGCTAAGGGAAACAGGGTTAGCGCGGGCTCCAAATGTATCACCCCGGCTCCCCTGCACAAGTTCATGCGGCCTTGGAACTTGTGCGACAGTCCAGGGGATCGCGGTGAGCCGGGTTACGACGGCTTGACACGATATATCGTGACGGTATATCTTGACGTTACATCGTACATCAGCGAGGCGACAATGACGCGACAGTTCGGATGGGATGGGCTCGCTTTCGGGTTCGGGCCACGGGCCTTCTTCTGGGGCGGGCCGCGCGGCCGGCGCCGCCGGTGGTTCGAATCGGGCGACATGAAGTACGTGATCCTCAAGCTCCTGAAGGACAAGCCACGACACGGCTACGAGGTGATGAAAGAGCTGCAAGAGCAGCTGCACGGGTGCTATTCCCCCTCGCCCGGAACCGTCTACCCCACGCTGCAATGGCTCGAGGACGAAGGGCTCGTGAGCGCGAAGGACGTCGAGGGGAAGAAAGTCTACGAAATCACCGCCGCGGGAACCCGCTTTCTGGAAGAGCACCGCGACGTGGTGGACGACATTTTCGAGCGCGTGCGCGATGCCGTCGACCGCGCGCTGGGCGGCGGCATGGTCGAAGTGAACCGCGCCGTGGGGCGGCTGGCGCGCGCGGTATACCGCGCCGGCTGGAAAGCGCGCGACGAGGCCGCACGGCGCCGCCTGGTCGAACTGCTCGAGCGCACGCTCGGCGAGGTCGAGGGCGCGGCGACCTGAGGACGTCGCCCTAGGGTGCGACGATCGTCGCGCGCGTGATCGAGTCGAGGTGGGGGAACTGAGCCGCGAGGTACGCGTTCCCCTGCGCTTCGATCCGGCCTTGATCGGGCCGCTCCCCATAACCCGCGTAGATGTGGTCCACGACGTCCATGCCCTCGACGACGCGACCCAGCGGCGCGAACCCCATGCCGTCGAGGCGACTATTGTCGCGATAGTTGATGAACAGCTGCGTGGTGCGCGTATTCGGTCCCGCCGTCGCGAACGTGATGGTGCCGCGCGTGTTGTGCTGCGTCACGGGATCGTCCGCGATGGTGGCGGGGCGCCAGCGGGCCGAAACGGCGGGATCGCCGCTCAGGCCGAACTGGACGACGAACCCCGGTACGACGCGGAAAAAGCGCGCTCCGTCGTAGAACCCGTGCCGCACGAGGTTGTAGAGTCGGTCCGCGCCGTGCGGCGCCCACGCGCGCGTCACCTCGACGACGAACGGGCCGCCACCGGTCTCGAACCGGACGCGGAAGCTCGCCGGGGCCGAGGCTCGCATCTCGGACGACTGCGGGTCGAGCAGGGGACTGGCCGCCCCCGCTGCGGTCGCTTTCGCCTGGGCCGGCTCACGGTCGGGCCGGCCACACGCGGCCAGCAGGGCCAGCACGCTTCCCGCGATCACCATCCGGTGTGGTCTCATGGGTCACCGCGCCGTGCCGAGCTCTGCCTGGTGCTCGATGATCCGCCCGACCAAGCCATAGCGACGCGCCTCCTCGGCCGAGAGCCAGAAGTTGCGGCGCGTGTCCTCCTCGATGCGCTCGAGCGGCTGTCCGGTCTGTTGCGCGAAGACGCGGTTCAACCGATCGCGCATCTTGAGGATCTCGCGCGCCTCGATCTCGATGTCGCTCGCGGAGCCGCCCGCCCCGCCCGCTGGCTGGTGGAGTAGGAAGCGGGTGTTCGGGAGGCAGTAGCGGTCTTCGCGCGGTACGGCGACGAAGATCAGGGCCGCGATGCTCGCCACCCACCCCGTCCCCACCATCCGCACGCGGGGGCTCAGGAAGCGCACCAGGTCGTGGATCGTGTCGCCCGCTTCTACATGCCCGCCCTGGGAGTTGATGAACACCGTGATATCGTCGCTCGATTCGCCGGCCAGGGCCAAGAGCTGCGCGGTCACGTTGGCCGCGACGCGCTGGGTGATCTCACCCGTGAGAATCACGATGCGGGCGCGGAACAGGCGCTCGGCGACGAGGTTGTGAAACGGGGCCAGGGACGGCTCGAGGGGACTCAGCTCTTCCATCGGGACTCCGGGGTAGAGGTCATCGCGCGGGAGGGAGGCGGCGCCGGCGCAGCTCGGCCAGGGCCCGGCTCACATAGACGCGCGTCATCTGCTTGCGCCACGACAGATCGAAGTCGGTGTTGTCCATCGGCTTGGCGGGTCGATACGCGGCGTCGGCGGCGGCCGCTACACCCTCGTCCGACAGGTCGGTCCCGACGAGCGCGGCGCCTGCCTCGGGCACCTCCTGCGGCCAGCTCGCCACGCCGCCCAGCACGATGCGCGCCTCCGCTACCCGTCCCTCGTCCCTCGTCCCTCGTCCCCCTTCCCATCTCACCCATGCCGCCACACCGAGCACGGGAAAGTCGAACGAGTCACGGCGGCGCAGCTTGTGATACACCGCGTCCCACCCATCCGGCCGCGGCAGGCGCACCTCCCAGAGAACCTCGTCGGGCTGTTTCGTCAGGTAATTGATCCCGTCGTTGTGATAGAAGCGTGCGGCCGGCACGACGCGCTCGCCGCCGGGCCCGACGAGCACATAGTCCGCCCCCAGCGCGACCATCACGGGGGCCACGTCCGACGAGCTGACGGCCCAGCAGCGCGGGGACGAAGGCGCCACCCAGCAGATGTGCCCGTCCTTCTTCATACAGAAGTCGATCGCCTGGCGCCACTCGTACGTCTGATTGTAGTAATTGCAGCGCGTGTCGAGGCAGAGGTTGCCGCCCAGGGTGCCCATGTTGCGAAGCAGCGGGGTGGAGACCAGCCCGGCGGCGTGGGCGACAGCGGCGTAGTCGTCGCGGATCGTGGGATGGCCAGATACTGTGGTGAGTGTCACACATGGTCCAATTCCGCATTGCGCATTCCGCATTCCGATTTGTGCGAGCTCCGGAATGCCCATAAGAGAGATGACCGTGCGCGGCTCCTGATGTCGCCGCTTCATGTTCGGGTAAAGGTCCGTGCCTCCGGCCACGTACATCCCATCGGGGCCCGCGTCCGTCTTCATCGCGAGCGCCTCGTGGAGCGTGCGAGGTTGCAGATAGGTGAACGAGGGAAGTCGGAGCATCAGCGCTCACCGACCCCGGGCGCGAGCCCGGGGCTTGCGGGACCGGGTTTTCCCCGGGCTTGCGCCCGGGGTCAGGGGGACCGCTTTGCCGTCCCCACCCTCCCACGGTGGCGGCACCCGGGTCGCTTCCGGCCACGCAATATCCGGGAACGCCGCCGGTCCGAACCGCGGAGCTTCGCCCTTTTCCTTACGCCGCAGTGCCTTGAACACCTTTTCTGGTGTTATGGGCACCTCGTCGATGCGCACGCCGACGGCGTCGTACACCGCGTTCGCCACGGCGGGCGGTACGGGGAGCAACGGACCCTGGCCGCACTCCTTGGCGCCGAACGGGCCGTTCGGATCGGGGTCCTCGACCACGTAGGTCACCACGTCGCACATCTCGAGGGTGGTGGGGCTCTTGTACTCGAGCAGGCTGGGAATCTTGTGGACGACGTTACGGTTTCCCCGGTACGCCATCTCCTCCATCAGCGCCTCGCCCAGGCCCATGTACACGGAGCCCTCGATCTGGCCCATCACCGTCGCGGCGTTGATCGCTCGCCCCACGTCGTGCGCGATCCAGATCTTGGGGACGCGCACGATCCCCGTGGCCGGGTCCACGTCGACCTCCGCCACGCAGGCGCTGTAGGAGTAGGCGGGCGACGGCCCGACGCCCGCGCCGCGGTAGGTGCCGGGCGACGGCGGCGGTGTGTAGGAGCCGACGGTTCCCACCGTCCCCTCCGCGGCCTCCGCGAGCTGTACGGCGTCGGCGAATGTGAGCCCGCGCTCGGGACGCTCGACGTCGAACACGCGTCCCGCGGCGAAGGCGACGCGCTCCGGGGACACGTCGAGCTTCGCGGCCGCGTGGCGCGCGATGATGTCGCGCGCGCGCTCGGCCGCCTGGATCGCCGCGTTCCCGGTCATCAGCGTCACGCGACTCGAATAGCTGCCCAGGTCTACGGGCGTGAGATCGGTGTCGCCCGTGACGACCGCCACGTCCAGCGGATCGAGGCCCAGCACCTCGGCGACGATCGCCGCCAGGACCGAGTCCGAGCCCTGCCCGATCTCGGTCGAACCGCAGAACGCGGTGACCCCGCCGCCGCGGTCGCATTTGAGCTGCACCCCGGAATGCGGCATGGCGTTCCAGTAGATCGGCAGCCCCGCGCCCGTGATGTACGACGAGCAGGCGAGACCGATCCCCTTGCCGGTGGGCAGCTTCCTGAACTTGTCCTTCCACCCCGACCCCTGGACCACCTTCTCGATGCAGCGCCCCAGGCCCATGGTGCCGACGCGCAGCCAGTTGGCGGTGATTGAATTGGGCGGAACCAGGTGTTTGAGCCGGAGCTCAGCGGGATCGAGCCCCAGCTGCTCGGCGATCTTGTCGAGGTGAACCTCGAGCGCGAAGCGCGGCTGCGGTGTCCCGTGCCCCCGTTTCGGCCCGCACGGCGGCTTGTTGGTGAAGGCGCGTGCGCCTTGAAACTTGTAACGTGGAACGTGATACGTGACGGTCTGCAGTGCGCCGGTGTAATACGTGCTCGCCACGCCGTAGGACCCGTATCCGCCGCCATCGAGCAGCGACCTGAAGTGCATGCCCGTGATGGCGCCGTCTTTCTTCACGCCCGTCTTGACCCACATGAGCGTCGGGTGACGCCCCCGGTGGCAGTAGAACACCTCCTCGCGCGTGAGCGTGATTTTCACGGGCCGGCCCGTGACCATCGCCAACTTCGCCGCGACGATCTCGTGGCTGAAGGGGTCGCTCTTGCCGCCGAACCCGCCCCCGTTGGGGCACGCGACCACCCGGATCCGCGCAGGTGAGAGCTCGAGCACCTTGGCGAGGGCGCGGTGGACGTAGTGGGGCGTCTGGGTGGAGCTCCACAGCGTGAGCTTCCCGTCGGCCGACCAATCGGCCACCGCCGCGTGCTGCTCCATCGGGAGGTGCGTGCTGCCCTCGAAGAAGAACGTGTCCTCGCGCACCAGGTCGGCGTCCCGGAACCCCTCCTCCACGTCGCCGAACTCGAGGTGGATGAGCTTGTGCATGTTGCCCTGGTCGCCGTATTCGTGGATGCGGGGCTCGGGGTGAGCGAGTGCGTCTTCGGCGTCGGTGACCGGGCGCAGCGGCTCGTACTGGACGGCGATGCGAGCGAGCGCGGCGGCGGCCGTTTCCTCGCTGGTCGCCGCGACGGCCGCGACGGGATCACCCACGAAGCGCACCTTGTCGAGTGCCAGCGCGTGCTCGTCCTGGCTTACGGGAAGGATCCCGAAGGGGATCGGCAGATCTTTCCCCGTCAGCACCGCTTTCACGCCGGTGAGGGTGGTCGCCTGGGTCGTGTCGATCGACCGGATGCGCGCGTGGGCGTGCGGACTGCGCAGCAGTCGGGCGTAGAGCATCCGCGGGAGGAACAGGTCGTCGGCGAATTTCGTCGTGCCCGTGACCTTGGCGGTGGCGTCCACCTTGCGGAGCGCCTTGCCGACGACACGGAGGCCTTGCTCAGCGGACGCCATACAGGCTCTCCGGAGTCGGCTCGGCTTGTTCACCGCGCATCCGGGCCGCGGCCAGCTCGACGGCCTCGTAGATCTTGAGGTAGCCGGTGCAGCGGCAGAGGTTGCCCGAGAGCGCCCGCTTGATGTCGTCCCGGTCGGGGCGAGGGTTCCCGGCGAGCAGGGCCTCGGCGGCGAGCAGGAACGCCGGCGTGCAATAGCCGCACTGCGCTGCGCCCAGCTCCGCGAAGGCGTCCTGCAGCGGGTGCAACTTGCCGCCGGCGGCCATCCCCTCGATCGTCTTCACGCGCCGTCCGGCACAGGCGAGGCCGAGGACCAGGCAGGAGAGCACGGGCGTGCCGTCGACGAGCACGGTGCAGGTGCCGCACTCGCCCAGCTCGCAGCCGTGCTTGGTCCCCGTCAGGCTCAAGTC
>QHUT01000095.1 GCA_003222055.1 Gemmatimonadota bacterium | reverse complement strand
GCTCCACTTCGTCCAGCGCGTTTCCGGTCATCGCGAGCGCCGCCATCCGCTGGAGCGGAACCTCGATCGTCCACAGCTCGGGGGCGATTTCGAGCAGCGTGAACTCGATCGGCGGGCGGGAACGTACCTGCGCGATGTAGGCATTCACGCCGCCCACGAACGCCTGGACGATCTCCCGCGTGTCGGGCGAGTAACTCACCCACTCGCGCGCCATGTCGCCGCGGTACTTGAGGAGTCGCGCGAACCGGTCGCGCTCCACGGCCGACGGGCCGATCACCTCGGCGAGACGCCCGTCGCCGCTGCGCCGCCACATCTCCATTTGCCACAGCCGGTCCTGCGCCGCGACGTACCCCTGGGCCAAGAAAAGATCGTGTCGCGTCTTCGCGTAGATGTGCGGGACGCCCCACCGATCGCGGCGCACCTCGACGGTGCTGTCCAGGCCGGCGACCTCGACGGTCCCGTCGAGTCGCGCGAGACGCGCGCGCGCCGAATCGCGCAGCGCCGCGCCAGTGGGGGCCTGCGCCGGAAGCGTCGTCGCGAGGGTGAGCGTCACCGCAGCGAGCGCGGCGAGCCGGGCCATGCTCCTCAGGACACCGCGGCGGTCGGACGCATCTCCGTGACGCCTGTCCGCGACGTCGTCACCTCGACGTCGAAGGCCCTTGCGAAGCCAAGCATGACCGCCGCAACGGCGGCATCCCACAACTTCGTTTCCCCTTTCCCCTTTCCCCTTTCCCGTTCTACCGACGTCATCTCGACTCCCTGGATCCCGCACGGCACGATGCGATCGAAGTGCGTGAGATCGGTCGTGACGTTCAGCGCGAACCCGTGCCAGGTGACCCACTGCTTCACGTGGATCCCGATGCTCGCGATCTTGCGCCCGCGCGTCCATACGCCCGTGTAGCCCGGGTTCCGCTCGGCGGGGATGCCGAGTTGCGCGAGTGCGGCGATGAGCGCGTCCTCGAGCGTGCGGAGGTACCAGTGCAGGTCCTGACGGTAGCCGCGCAGGTCGAGGATCGGATAACCCACCAGCTGCCCGGGCCCGTGGAACGTGACGTCGCCGCCGCGCTCGACCTCGAGCACGTCGACGCCTTCCGGGTGCAGCAGGTGGGCCGCCCGGGCGGTGCGGCCCAGCGTGACCACGGGAGGGTGCTCGAGCAACAGGAGCAGGTCCTCCCCGAGCCGACCGTCGATGCGCGCCTGCGCGAGCGCACGCTGCCACTCGAGCGCCTCGCGGTAGGAGATGCGACCGGCCTCGATGACCCGAACGCGGCGCCCCGTCACTCTCCATCCCTCAACGCGTCGTCCCGGCTTCCGCGCACGGACCAGGCGCTACCCGCGCCCCCGAGCACGAAGCTCGCCACGCCCCACACGGCGAGACCCGGGATGCCGAGCAGATGGTCGATCGGCCAGGCGAGGAAGGCGACGAGCAGCGCTCCCACGGCCGACAGGACGCCGATGACGCCCCGCTGCCACAGATTGTCGAGCCAGCGGCTGCGATGCCAGCCGAACGTCGCGCCGATGGCGAGGCCGACGAGCGTCCCGGCCAGGACCGGATCGGCGGCGCTCTCCTGCGTGCCCGAGGAGCTCACGTGGTGCTCCAGTGTCCGGACGATGACGAGCGCGGCCACGATGGTCCCGCCCCCGAACCCCGCGCCGCACGCCAGACCGCCGAGACCGATCGCGAGGGGGTCTTTCACATGTCCACCACACGGCCGAGCGAATCGAGGGCCGCCTGGGCCACCGCCTCGGACATGGTCGGATGCGCGTGAATCGCCAGCTCGACCTCTTCCACCGTGTATTCGTTCTCCCGCGCCACCGCCAGCTCGTGGATGATCTCGGAGGCGTGCCCGCCCACGATGTGGGCGCCCAGGATCTCGCCGTACGTCTTGTCGCGCAGGAGCTTCACGAACCCCTCGGTCTCACCCGTGCCGCGCGCCCGGCCGTTCGCCGAGAAGGGGAACCGCCCCGCCACGTAATCGAGCTTGCGCTCCTTGCACTGGTCCTCCGTGAGCCCGATGCTGGCCACTTCGGGGTGGCAATACGTCACGCTGGGGACGTTGTCGTACCTGATGGCGTGGGGTTTCTTGCCCGCGAGGAGCTCGGTGACGGTCACGCCCTCCCGCATGCCCTTGTGGGCGAGCATGGGCGGCCCCGCCACGTCGCCGATGGCGTAGTAGCCGGGTGCGGTCGTCTGCAGGCCCGCATCGACCTTGATGAAGCCGCGCTCGGTCACCTGCACGCCGCAGTCCGCCAGGCCGATGTTCTCGGTGTTCACTGCGCGGCCCGCGGCCATGAGCACGGTCGCGACCTCGAGCTTCTGCGTCGCGCCGTTCGCCTCGACCTCGAGGGTCACTTTGTCTTTCCCCGCCGTGCCCTTCTTCACCTTGGCGCCGGGGATCACGTCGATGCCCCGCTTCTTGTAGCTCTTCGCGAGGGCGTCCGAAGCTTCGGGGTCCTCGAGCGGCAGGATGCGGGGGAGCGCTTCGATCAGCGTCACTTTGGTGCCGAAGGCGTGGAAGATATCGGCGAACTCCATCCCCACTGCCCCCGCGCCGATGATCGCGAGCGACGCCGGCGCCTTCTCGAGGAACAGCGCCTCGTCCGAGGAAATGACCGTCGTCTTGTTGATCTCCAGCCCGATCTGCGGCAGGCCCTTCACGCGCGAGCCCGTCGCGATGATCACGGCCTTCTTCGCTTCGTGGCTGTCGCCCCCGACCTTTACCTTGCGTCCGGGCAGGAGCACGCCACTGCCCTTGACGACGGTGACCTTGTTCTTCTTCATGAGAAACTCGACGCCCTTCGAGTTCTGGTCGCTCACTTTGCGGGAGCGCTGCATCGCGACGCCATAGTCGGTCTTGACGGCACCGGCTTCGATGCCGAATTCCTTCGCTTCCCGCAACAGCCGTGCGATGTAGGCGGAATGGAGCAAGGCCTTGGTGGGGATGCATCCGATATTGACGCACACGCCGCCGAGCTTGTCCTTCTCGATCACGGCCGTGCTCATACCGAGCTGGGCCGAGCGGATGGCGGCGACGTAGCCGGCGGGGCCGCCCCCGAGGATGATGACGTCAAATTGACTGGCCAACGGTGCCCCCCTCCCAATTGCGGATTGCGGATTTCGGATTGTGGATTGGCGGCTCGGTCTTCGATTCCGCAATCCGCAATCCCCAATCCGCAATCACAACAGCATCGCCAGCGGGTTCTCGAGCATCTGTTTCAGGGTCTGGAGAAACGCCGCCCCGGTCGCGCCGTCGATCACCCGATGGTCGCAGCTCATCGTGAGGCGCATGCGGCGCCGGGCCGTCACCTGTCCGTCCAGCACCACCGGTTTCTGAACGATCGAGCCCACGGCGATGATCCCGGCCTCCGGCGGATTGATGACCGCCGTGAACTGGTCGATGTCGAACATGCCGAGATTCGAGACGGAGAACGTCGCTCCGGTGTATTCGTTCGGCTGGAGCCGGCGGTTGCGGGCCTTCTCGGCGAGGTCCTTCGCCTCGCGGCCGATCTCGCCGAGGGACTTCAAGTCGGCGCTCCGGATCACCGGCGTGATGAGCCCGTCCTCCACGGCCACGGCCATGCCGATGTGCACCTCGTTCCAGTAGCGGATGTGGTCCTCCTGGAACCAGGCGTTGCAGGCGCGGTGCGTCCCGAGCGCGAGCGCGGTGGCCTTGATGACGATGTCGTTGAACGAGACCTTGCCCCGGTCGCCGAGCTGCTTGTTCAGGGCATCCCGCGCCTCGGACGCCCGCTCCATGTCCACTTCGGTCGTGAGAAAGAAGTGGGGGATGGGGCCGAGGGACGTCGCGAGCCGCTTCGCGATGGTCTTGCGGATTTGGGTCAGGGGGACGTCATCGTACGGAGCCGCGGAGCGCTCGGGAAGCGGGAAACGGGAAATGGGAAAGGGTGGCGCGGGCGCTGTGCTCGGCGCGCGCTCGAGATCCTTCTTAACGACTCGGCCGCCGGGCCCAGAGCCGGTTACGAGCTTCAGGTCTACGCCGGCCTCCTTCGCCATGCGCCGCGCGAGTGGGGACGCCTTTACACGGGTGGCATCCGAGGGAGCGGTGGCCGGCAACGGAGCGACAACCACCGGTGCGGGGGCAGTCATGGTCGCCACGTTTCCCGTTTCCCGTTTCCCGCTTCCCGAGGGGACCGGCGCGGGCGGGGGAGCGGAGGCTGCCGTTGCGCCGACCGGCTCGCCGGGGGCCGCGATCACCGCCACCACGCTCCCCACCGGTACCGTCTGCCCCTCGGCCACCGCCACCTGCCGCAGCACGCCGTCCGCGCGCGCGACCAGGTCCATCACCGCCTTGTCGGTCTCGACCTCGGCCAGCGTCTCGCCTGTCTTCACGGCGTCGCCGTCCCGCTTGTGCCACTTGGCTACGCGCCCTTCCTCCATGGTGGGGGAGAGCGCTTCCATATAGACGTTGGTGGCCACGGTCAGTCGAGGTAGAGCACGCGGCGCGCCGCGGCGACCACGCGCTCGGCAGAGGGCTTCGCGAGGCGCTCGAGCTGCTTGTTGTAGGGCATGGGGACGTCGGCCTGGGTGACGCGCAGCACCGGGGCGTCGAGCTGGTCGAACGCCTCTCGCTGGATCACGTCGACCACCTGGGCGCCGATGCCGCTCTGCGGCCACCCCTCTTCGACCACGACCGCCCGGTTGGTGCGCGCCACCGACTCGAGGATGGCCGCCTCATCGAGCGGGCGCAACGACCGCAGGTCGAGCACCTCGGCGGACGCGCCCTCGTGCTCGGCCAGCTGCTCGGCGGCCTTGAGGGAGACCGCGACCGTCTTCGAGTGGCAGATGAGCGTGACGTCGCTCCCCGGCCGTTTCACCTCGGCGCGCCCGATCGGCACGATGTGCTCCCCCTCCGGCACCTCGCCCTTGATGTTATACAGCATCTCGCCTTCGAGCACGATGACCGGGTTGTTATCGCGGATCGCGGATTTGAGGAGCCCCTTCGCGTCCGCCGGTGTCGCGGGCGCGACGACCTTCAATCCGGGGATGTGCGCCAGCCACGACTCCCACGCCTGCGAGTGCTGCGCCGCGAGCTGCAGCGCCGCCCCGTTCGGCCCGCGGAACACGATCGGGATGGGCACCTGGCCGCCCGACTCGTACAGGATCTTCGCGGCGGAGTTGACGATCTGGTCGAGGGCGAGCACCGCGAAGTTCCACGTCATGAACTCGATCACCGGGCGGAGGCCCGCCATGGCGGCTCCCACGCCGATCCCCGCAAAGCCCAGCTCGGCGATGGGTGTGTCCACGATCCGCTGGGGCCCGAACTCCTCGAGCAGGCCGCGGCTCACCTTGTACGCGCCCTGATAGACGCCGACCTCTTCCCCCATCAGGAAGACATTCGGATCGCGCTGCATCTCCTCGCGCAGCGCCTGGTTCAGGGCGTCGCGATAGGTGAGCGTGGCCATCAGTCGGCGAGCACGTGGGTGGTCAGCTCGGCGGGGTCGGGGTCGGGGCTCTGCTCGGCGAAGCGCACCGCCTCGTCGGTCTGGGCCCGCGCCTCGGCGTCGAGGGCGTCGAGCGCCGCGTCATCGAGCGCGCCTTCCTCTTTCAGTCTGAGCGCGAGCTGCCCGATCGGGTCGCGCTTGCGCTGCTCCTCGACCTCCTCCTTGGTGCGATAGACGCCGTGTAGCGGGTCGGACATCGAATGCCCCATGTAGCGGTAGGTGCGGACCTCGAGCAGGGTCGGGTGACCGCCGCCCCGGGCCCGGTCGGCGGCCCGCTCTGTAGCCGCGTACACGGCGAGCGCGTCCATCCCGTCCACGACCTCCGCCGCCATGTCGTAGCTGCAGGCGTGCTCCACCACGTCCGTGACCGCCGCCACGCGCTCGAACGCGGTGCCCATGCCGTAACGGTTGTTCTCGCAGCAGAAAATGACGGGGAGCTTGTAGACGGAGGCCATGTTGAGGGCTTCGTGGAAGGCGCCGATGTTGACCGCCGCTTCGCCGAAGTAGCAGATGCAGACCTGGTCGCCGCCCTTGTAGCGGATGGCGAATCCGATCCCTGCGGCGAGCGGGATGTGCCCGCCGACGATCCCGTGGCCGCCCAGGAACCGCCGCCCGGCGTCAAACAGATGCATCGAGCCGCCTTTGCCCTTCGAGCACCCGGTCGCCTTGCCGAACAGCTCGGCCATCACTGCCGTGGCGGGCACGCCCCTCGCCAGGGCTTGACCATGCTCGCGGTACGAGGAGATCACATAGTCGTCCTCCCGCAACGCCGCAAGCGACCCGACTCCCACGGCCTCCTGCCCGATGTAGAGATGGCAGAACCCGCCGATCTTGCCGAGGGCGTATGCCTCGGCGGCTTTCTCCTCGAACCGACGGATCAGGAGCATCTGACGCAGCATGCGCCGCTCCAGCTCCGTCTGGGCGCTCGGCTTCGCGGTGCGGGTGGCGGCGGTGGCCATGGGGCTCGTGCGCTAAGCGGACGCGGTGGCCCGCTCCACCTGCTCCCACGCGTGGTAGCTCGAGCGGACCAGCGGACCCGCCTCCACGTGGCGGTACCCCATCTCGAGGCCGAGCCGGCGCAGCTCGGCGAACTCGTCGGGAGTGTAGTAGCGGGCGATCGGCAGGTGGTCGCTCGAGGGCCGCAAGTATTGTCCCAGGGTCAGGATATCCACGCCCTGCGCGCGCACGTCGCGCATCGCGGGCAGCAGCTCGTCCCACTCCTCACCCAGGCCGCACATGATGCCGGACTTGGTCAGCATGCCGGGATCGAGCTCTTTGGCCCGGCGCAGCAGCTCGAGCGCGCGGACGTAACGGCCTCCGGGCCGCGCCAGGCGATAGAGCCGGTCGATCGTCTCGAGATTGTGATTGAGAATGTCGGGTCGGGCCTGGACCACGATGCGGAGCGCCTCCTCGCTTCCTTTGAAATCGGGGATCAGCACCTCGACCGAGGTGTCCGGCGTGCGCCGCCGGATCTCGACGATCGCGGCCGCGAAGATCTCGGCGCCGCCGTTCGGCAGGTCGTCGCGGTCGACGGAGGTGATCACCACGTGCCGCAGTCCCATGCGCTCCACCGCGGCGGCGAGCCGGACCGGCTCGTCCTCGTCCAGGGCCGCGGGCGTGCCATGCGCGACGGCGCAATACGCGCAGTTGCGCGTGCACACGTCGCCCAAGATCATGAACGTGGCGGCGCGGTGCTCCCAGCACTCACCGATGTTGGGGCAGTGGGCTTCCTCGCAGACCGTGTGGAGCCCGTGGTCGCGCATCAGCTGCTTCAGGGCGACGTAGTTGGGCCCGCCGGGAGCGGGGACCTTGAGCCACGGCGGCTTGCGATCGACCTGAGCGTGGGGATGAGCGGGACGCGGGCGCTGCAGTTGGACGAGGGGGGGGCTGGTCATAACTAGCCACAAAATAGCGAGTTCGCGGGGGGTCTGGTAGCCGCGCCAGCAAAATTTCAACCGTGCGGTTGATCCAGGCCCTACCGACTCGCCGCGCTTCGTCGTCGGACAATTTTGCGCCCGAGTGCCTGGAGCGCCTCGGCGGTTGCGGCGCCCGCGACGGTCGCCGCAAAGTCGAGCGGCCCGAACCCGTATCCCGGCCTGCCGGCCTTGCCTTCGCGCCGGGCCTGCAGAGCGTCGAGCATCTCCCAGCTCGCGGCCACGGTGGCCGTCATGAGCACGCGCTTCCAGGCGTGGTCATGGAACGGCTTCGCCACCCAAGGCCCCCGAGCCAACAAGTCGAGCCCCACGCCCGCGGCGAAGTGGATCCGTTTGTCAGGACAGGTGACGCAGGCGTCGGGGTCGAGCCATTGTGCCGGTGCGCGCGCCCCGGCGACCGAGAGCGCCAGCACGACCATCGAGCACCGGATCGCAGGGGGAGCCATCCGCTCGCTCCGAGCTTGGTTCTATTCGTCATACGGCATTGAGACCGGAGGGGTCCCCGCGGGACTCGACGTGCGGCGTGGCGTGGGCGCAGCACACGACGCGGCCCTGTCAGCCCGACCCTTCCTTCTTTTGATCGAGCCGCTCTCTGAGCCGGCGCAGCTCCTCGTCGATCCCCGGGTCGGAGCTGAGCATGCCGTCGGCGATCTCGGCGATTTCCTCGGCTTCTTTCCACTGACGCTCCAGCTCCTCGACCTCGGCACGCTCGTCGACCGCCATCTCCAAGGCGAGGCGCCGGTCCGGGGCGAGGCTCCGCAGCGTGAGCTCGCGCCGGGCCACGTCGTGGATCAGTTGGTGCGGACCGCCCGCGCCCTCGACCAGACGGGCCGCGTCCTCGGCGCGCTGCCGGCCACCGCGCGCCAGGTTGAGGTACGTCAGGCCGCGCCGCAGGGCAAATTGCGCGTCGCTGCCCGTGAGCATCGTGCCCTCGGCTCCGCAGCTCGGACACGTGAGGAGCAGGGCCATACCCTCGCGCGCCGTGGTAGTGACGCGTGCTCGCTCCAGATGTCGTGCGCGCAACAGCATCACGCTCCCGCACCGCTCGCAGATCGGCGGCTCGACGAGCACGACCTTGCGGCGTCCGACCATCTCGACGTAGATCCGCCTGACGAGCCGGGGAGTGTTCCACACAAAAACGCCCACCGAGCCGCCCGCCGCGACGTTGACCGCCACGGCGAGCCCCACCGCCGCGACCGTCATGGGCACGACGAACTTGAGCTGCTCCCGACGCCGCGCCCGCAGCCGTTCGCCGTAGCGCCACGTGGCCAGCTCGAGGCGCCGAGGCTTGCCGACGCGTACGAGGTCGTAGCCGTGCCAGCGGATCAATGCGACGTGGTCGGTCGCGGCCGCCACGCGCCCGTCGGCCGCGGCCCGCGCCAGCGCCTCGATCCGCTCCAGGCGGTCGTCGAGCGGTGCCAGGTTCCAGCGTGAGCACCTGGGGCAGATCACCCACAGCCGCCCCTTCCACTCGTCGAACGCGAGCCGCCGTCCCACCCCGAGGTCCGTAGGGCCGCCGTCGCCATCGAGCTTGCCGTTGCAGAAGGCGCAGGTGCGGTACATCGGGGGCTAGGGGCTAGGGGCTAGGCGTCAGATTGAAGCGCTCGACTCCGAGCGGTCCGATGTCGACGTCGGTTGCGCCCTTGGTGAGCAGGTCCGCGATGATCTCCCCCGTGAGCGCCGCGAGGAGGATGCCGTTGCGGCCATGGCCGGTGGCGTACCACAGCCGCTCCACGTCCGGGTCGCGCCCCAGGATCGGCAGGCCGTCGGGAGTGGCGGGCCGGAGGCCGGCCCAGACGCGCTGCACGGCTTGGGCGAGCAACGCCGGGAGCAGGCGTACTGCGCCGCGGAACACTTGGGCGAGGCCCTCGTTCGTGACGTGCGCATCGTAGCCGGCCCGCTCCATGGTGCTGCCGAGCACCGCCGCACCGCCGCGGGCGAGCACGTAGCCCTGATCGTGGTAGAGAATGGAAGGAGGGCAGCCGTCGGGCCAGGCGGTGGCCGCCATTTGGCCACGCAACGGCTCGACGGGGAGGGCGCGGGGGAGGCCGCGCAGCTGCGGGGACCAGACGCCGGCCGCGAGCACGGCGTGCTCCACGCTGGTCGTGCCGCCCGCCGCCACCACGCCGGTGACCCGGCCCTGCGCCAACTGAAGCGCCTCGACCGGCTCGGGGTGGAGCGCGGCCCCGACGCGGCGCGCGTCCGCGAGGCAGGCGCGGGTGAGTGCCTGGGGGTCCAGCGCGCCATCCTCCGGTGCGAACAGGGCGCCCTGGCACTCGGGGGCGGCACCGGGCCAGCGTTCGCGCACCTCATCTGCCTCGAGCCAGTCGCACCGCAGCCCCGCCTGCCGCTGCCGGGCCACCTCTTCCTTGAGGCGCGCGGCGTCGGGCTCGTCGAACGCTACCGCGGCGATGCCGGACCTCCAGAAGCCGATGTCGATGCCCGTGGTCTCCCGCAGCGCGGGGGCGAGGGGCTCGTAGAGGTCGCGCGCCCGCACCGACAGGGCGACCAACGCGTCGTCGGCGGGCTCGATCTGGGGGGCGAGCATGCCGGCCGAGGCCGGGGAGGCGGCGGCCGGCTCGGGGCCGGGCTCGAAAATGGCGACGGCGAGGCCGCGCAGGGCCGCCGCCCGGGCGCAGGCGGCGCCGATCGCTCCGCCGCCGATGATCGCCACATCCGCGGTGTTCACCTGCTGGCGCCTGCCTGAAACCGGCTGCTAGATTGCGTCGTACGGCCCTCGCGTCGGGGCTCCACGGAGGTTGACCCCATGTTCCGCAGCATTCTCGGATTCGCCATCTTCGCCGCGCTCGCGTTCGTGGCCCTCAACATCTTCTTCGGGCTGCTCGCGGGCTTCTTCGGGATCGCCCTGTGGATCCTGAAGCTCGCCGCCATCGGCTTCATTCTTTACTTCGCGCTCCGGCTCGTCAGCCCCAGCACCGCGGACAAGATCCGCGACATGATCAAGGGCCGTCCCGCCGACGCGTAGTCAGCGCGCGTCCAGCTCACGCAGCACCGCCCACGCCAGGAGCGGGATCAGGATCTCGTGATGGCCGGTGAGCTGGACCCCGCGGCCACCGGCGAGCGTCGGGCGCTCGACCACGTTCATCCGCGGGCGGTAATGGCGCTGCATGTCGCAGTCGCACGCCGTGAACCCGGTCGGCTTTCCCCCGCTCAGATTGCGCGCCACCGTGAGCGCCTTGAGGAACACCTCGGGCATCACGACGGCGCTCCCGAGATTCAGCACCACGCCGCCGTCGTGCAGTGCCGGCAACGACCCTGCCAGGCGCTTGAAGTCGCGGTGGCTGGTGGCGCCGAGGGCGGCGCCGTCGGCCGTGGGGTGCTGGTGGATGATGTCCGCCCCGACGGCGGCGTGCACGGTCACGGGAACGCCACGGTCGGCGGCGGCGACGAGCAGCGACGCCTCGGGCGCGGCGAGCCCGGCGCGGCGCCGCAGCGCGTCCACGAGCGCCTCGCCCATGCCCCGGCCCGCACGCGCGCCGTCGGCGATGGCGGCGTTCATCTCGCGTCCCGTTTCCTCCACCATCCCGAACGTGCCGTCGGCCAACCCGGCCGCCACGTCCTCGCTGGTCCCGCCGTAGGCGGCGAGCTCGAAGTCGTGGATCGCGGCGCTGCCGTTCAGGGCGAGGTGGGTGATCACGCCGCGACGCACCAGATCGGCGAGCAGGGGCCCGAGGCCGACCTTGATCACGTGGCCGCCCAGCATCACGACCACGCCCCGGCGCCCGGCGGCGCCCGCCACCAAACGCGCGACGTCGCGCGCGTCCTTGGCGGCGAGCACGTCCGGGAGCGAGTCCCAAAACGCGGCGAAGCTCCGGTCGCCGCCGGGCGGGTGCGCGAGGAGGGATGGGTCGACTTTGTTCGGGCGCTGCGCGATGGGAACGGTCTTGAGTCGCGAAAAGTCCGCCTCGCGGTAGTCGGTCATGGGTGCTCAGCGGGGGGGGCGGAGTACTCCTTGAGCTTCAGCGTCACCTGGCCGAACGAGAAGTTGGACTGCAGCGCGAGCATGATGCGCGGCTGTTCGTTGGAAAGCCACATCCGGGCGTCGGCCTTCTCGGCGAAGATGCCGCCGCCGTTGGGGATGCGCGGACGGACCACGATCGCATCCCACTTCCTGCCCGCGACGCTCACGCGCTCGCGCTTGAGCACCTCGACGATGACCGGATTGCGCTCGGGCCGGAAATAGCGCCGGTACTCGTAGCGCTTGCCGATCTCCAGCGGCACGGTACGGATCCAGTAGAGGAACGCGGCATCGTCGAGCGGCTCGGCGACCGTGGGGGCCGCGCTGTCGCGCCCCGCCTCGCGATAGACGCCCGAGTCCGGGTAGATCTCGAACTTTCGCTCCCACGACTTGCCCTTCTCCTCGGTCTGATTCAGGAAGCGGCGTGATCGGAAATCGCGGCGCCCCACCCACGACTCGAGATTCTGATGAATGTGGTACCACAGCGCGCCACCGTCGATCAGGAACCGGAAGTGCACCGCCTCCTCCGCGCGAATCGTGTCCACGCCCGCGACCACCATCGTGGCCGTTCCGACGCTGAAGGGCCCGTACCGCGCCCCGTACACCAGCCGCTCGCCCACCGGGAACGGCACCGCTGTGGGGGCCGGGGCGGGCGCAGTCGCGCTCGCCGTGACGGACCCCGAGGCTGGCGGGGCGGCCCGCGTCGAGTCGGTCCGACTTGTATCGGACTGCGCGCGGAGCGAGGTGGCGATCACCAGGAGGGCGGCCGCGGTGCGGGCGGCGCGAATGATGGCGCGCGCCTGCCACGCCTCGAGCAGCTGGCGCCACGGCCTGACCCGCGAAGGCCGCTGCACCAGGTCGTAGCGGACGGCCGCAGGCACGGTGTCGCGGCGGCGGGCATGACGCGTGAGCCGGGCGACGAGCTCCGCGCTCGCGCACCAGCCGTCGGTGAGGAGCAACCGCGTGCCGTCGCTGCGCAGGGCCTGCCGCAGCACGATCAGACGCAGCGCCACAAAGCCCGACATCGTGTCGCGCAGCCCGGGAAGTCGCAGCAGCCGTGGGGCCCAGCGCCGCGCCAGCCGGAGCGCCCGCGACGCCCGACCGCGCTCCTCCACCTGCTCGGCCACGACGAGGTCGGCCCCCGACTCGAGCCGCTTCACCATGTCTTCCATGCTCTCGGGGGAGTGGGCGAAGTCGGCGTGCAGCGTGATGGCGCAGTCGCGCTTGGGCCGGTCGGTGCGCTGCAGCGCGAGACGCAGCAGCTCCTCTAGGCTGCGCGCGTAGCCCTCGCGCGCCCGGTGGGTCACCACGGTCATCGGCAGCACCTTGGCGTAGGAGGCGAGCACGTCGCGTGTCTCGTCGGTCGAGGCGTCGTCCAGCACCAGCAGCTGATACTCGCGCGGGAACGCCGTGAACACCTGGCGCACCTTCCAGAGCACCAGCCCCGCCGTGCGGGCCTCGTTGTGGACCGGGACACAGACGTAGATCATGGCCTTCCAATCTAGACGAGCGAGCGATACACGGCCAAGACGCCGGCGGCCATGGACGAGGCCGTGAAACGCGGGGGAAGCGGGAAGGGGGAAGGGTGATCGAGTGCGTACACCACCTTCCGGGCGAGGGCGTCCGCGTCGCCCACGGGGACGAGCCACGGCTCGGGTACCATCTCCGGCAGGCCGCCGGCACGCGTCGCGACCACCGGCTTGCCGAGCGCCATCGCGTGCAGCACGACACTGCCCAGGCCTTCTTCCTTCGACGACATCACGAGCACGTCGGCCTCGGCGATGAGGGCGTCGGCTTCGGGAACGTGCCCCAGCAGGTGCACGCGATCCGCGAGACCAAGGCGCGCGAGCGTCCCCTCGAGGGAGCCCCGCAACTCGCCCTCACCGGCGATGGCCCAGTGGAGATCGGAGCGAGCCGCTCGGGCCGCGTGGGCGGCGCGGATCAGGGTGTGCTGGTCCTTGTGACCGACCAGGGCGGCGACGTTGGCCGCGAGCGGCGTGCCCGGCGATAGACCGAGACGGGCGCGCACGTCGAGGGGCGTCCGAGCAGCGCGCCGCACCTCGTCGGGATCGATGCCCGACGCGACCACCGTGATGTCCTGGAGTGCGATCCCATCCGCCACGAGCACCGCGCGCACCGCGTCGGAAATGGCGATCAGGTGATCCACCCGATGCCACACGCTTCTCCGGTGCAGGTGGAAGTCAACCCGCCGCGTCGCCACCAGCAGCGGGTCGCCGGGGCCACGTGCGGACAGTCGGCGCATCCAGTACGCGAGCTGCAGCGCGTGGCTGTCGTGCGCGTGGAGGACGTGGGGAGCGAAGTCGGCCGCCGCGCGATACAGGCGCCAGAGCGCACGGGGGTCGAGCGACGGCCCCCAGGGCACTTCCAGCACGGTGCCACCGTGTTGCGCGACCCGGCGCGCGAGCTCGCTGCGACGCTGCGTCACGAGCCGCTGCCCGACGCCATCCGCGCGGGCGAGCTCGCGGGTGAGGAGCCGGACCTGGTTCTGACCGCCTCGGTACTCCCGGCCCGAGTCGACGTGCAGGACGCGCACGGCCGCTCAGACCGGCTGCTTCGCGGCGTGGCCGAGCGCAGCGCGCAGCTCGGCCAGAGTGAACGGCTTGTGGAGGTAGGGTCGACCCAGCCCGTCGAGGAATTGCAGCGTATCGCCACGCACCGTGTCGCCGGTCGCGAAGATGATGCGCTCGGCGACCCGCGGATCCTGCCGCGTGAGCTTCATGTACATGTCGCGCCCGGAGAGGTGCGGCATCCGCAGGTCGCAGATGATGACGTCGAAGGGACCGGCCAGGGCGCGCTCGAGCGCGTAGGTGCCGTCGCTCGCCACCTCGACGCTGTGGCCCCAGCTCTCGAGCGTGGCGCGCATGTAATGCAGGATGTGCGGCTCGTCGTCCACCACGAGGATGTGCAGCGGCCTCGAATCGCCCCGCGGCACGGGGGCCGGTTCCACCCGCACGGCCGGGACGCCGACGGGAAGCTCCACCGTGAACGTCGCTCCGCTGCCGGGACGGCTCTCCAGGGTGATGCGACCCCCATGCTCCTTGAGGATGCCCTGGCAAATCGACAGCCCGAGTCCGGTGCCCTCGCCCTCCGGCTTGGTCGTGAAAAACGGCTCGAACACCCGGGCGGCGACCTCCTCGGAGATCCCGGGCCCCGAATCGGTGACGCTCACGGCAATGACGTCTTGCGCCCGCTTGGCCGTGATCCAGATCCGCCCGGAGGGAGCGTCGCTCGCGATCGCCTGACAGGCGTTGTTGATCAGGTTCACGAACACCTGCTTGATCTGGTTGGCGTTCACCTCGACGTCGGGGAGGCCGGGCTCGACGTCCAGGGTCGCCTCGACCTTGTGCGCCATCAGCTGGTTGCGGAGCAGCACCAGGGTGGAGTCGAGCAGCTGCTGGATCGGTTGGCGCGCGCGCTCGCCCTCCTGGCTGCGGGCGAACGACAGCAGGTTCTTGACGATCGTCGCCGCCCGCTCGGCCTCCTGACGGATTACCTGGAGCGGCTCCTCCAGCGACGCCGGAACGCCCGCCTCGGCCAGGAAGTCGCTGAACCCCACGACAGACGCGAGGGGGTTGTTCAGGTCGTGCGCCACACCGGCGATGAGTTGACCGATCGCCGACATTTTCTCAGACTGTATGAGCTGCTCTTGCAGGCGCCGCCGGTCCGTCTGGTCCTCGAACACGAGCACCGCAGACCCGGGTTCGGCCATCGGGATGGCCGTGAGGAGCAGCACCCGCTCGGCCGCCCGGATCTCGACCGAGGTCGCGGCCGACTCGGCAATAGCGCGAGCGACCGGGTCGGACCAGGCCGGCGGCAGGAGCCCGAGCCAGGGGCGGCCCGGAATCGCCGTGACGGGCGTCTGGATCAGCTCGGCGAACACGCGGTTGGCGCGGCGCACCGTGCCGTGGGCGTCCACGATGCAGATCGCCTGGGAGATGGCGTCCACGGTCTTCTCCCACTCGCGCTTGGCCGACGACAGCAGCTCGACCAGGCGCGCGTTCTCGAGCGCGATGGCGCCCTGGGCGAGGACCAGCGACACGAGGGTGAGCTCGGCCTTGCCGAGCGCCCCCCGCCGGTCGCTCGAGACCGAGACGGCTCCCATCGTCCGGCCGGCGGCCACGAGCGGCGCGCCGATCCACGAGCCGGGCGCGTCGCCGCCGGGGTCGGCGCCGCGGCGGCGGGCCTCCTCACGAACGTCGCGCGGGAACACCAGGGGCCCGCGCCGCAGGGCGAGTTGCAGCAGGGGGTCGTCCGTGCGCGCCGGCACGGCGTTCGTGTCGTAGGTCACGGCGAGCCGGTTCGTTTCCGCGTCTAGTAGAACGACCGAGAGGCGGTCGGGTTTGAGCAGCTCGGTGAGGGCCCGCGCCACCAGGTCGATCACGCTGGTGGGCCGGAACGCTCCCGCGAGCTCCTGGGCGAGCATCGTGAGGCGCGCCAGCAACTCGATGGCGGGGCGCGGGGTAGCAGCCCTAGAGGGAGGCTTGGGCATGATCCTGGCGAACGTCCGCGGTCGCCTGCGGGTGCAGGACTTCCGGCTCGTCGCGCTCGCGCTGGCGCGTGGCGACGCCCGGCGGCGCGCCCGCTACGAGCAGCTGCTGCTGGAGCAGGGGCCCGACCTGCTGCTCGACGAGCCCGGTCTGCTCGAGGCGCTGCTCGCCCTGCGCACGCTGGCGGTCCCGTCGCCGCCGTTGTTCGCGTACGTGGCGGTGCGACACGCACTGCGCGCCGCGGCCGTCGACGACCGCGAGCTCGCCGACTACCTGGCCGCCCTGTTGCTCGAGTTCGGCGATCACGACCGGCACACGCGCATCGGCCGGGCCGACGACGAGAGCTACGGCTACCTCGTCGACATCGTGGAGGACCTCACCGCGCTCGACGACACCGGAGAGCGGGGACTGCTGTTGCGCGTGCATCTCGGCAATTACAGCCTCTGGTTCGCCGGGCTGTTCCCGGATTTCATCGAAGCCCGGCGCACCCGCAAGGGCGGGCCCGACCTGCCGTACTACGACGCGGTGGGCCGGCAGGGGTATCGGCTCGCGTCGGAACACCGCCTCGCCGAGCGGTTCGGCGTCGCCAGCATCTACCGCAGCGCGGCGGAACGGTTCCCGACGCTGCGGGTCGCGTTCAATCGGCTGAGCGATCGGGTGTTCTTCCGCCACGTCACCACGCCGGAGAAGATACTGCGGAATCTTTGACCCGCTTCATTCATCCAGGAACCGCGTCGGCAGGGTCGTCGCGGCCTCCACGAGCTGCTCCGCTGATTTCACGAACCGCACCACGATCGGCAGCGAGCCCTTGAGCGTCAGCTTGCGTTGCATGATCCCGGCGATGGGACCGAGCTCCTTGCGGAGGACGCGCTTCCAGTGCGCATAGTCCCCCGCGATTACGAACGCCGCCCGCTCCGCTTCGCCCTGTGATACGACTTTCGCCTCCCGGCACGTGCCGCGGTCGAGATCGAGCCAGATCCCGACCGCTTCCTTGATCCCGATCTCGGGCTGCGGGTTCACCACCAGGGCCACGGCGCCGTGCGTCCATTCGAGCGAGGCGGCCCGGTAGCCTTCGCTCGCATTGATGGCGGCGCCGTAGGCGCTCACCCACTCGGGAGACGGGAACGCGACGCTCACCCGATCGCCTGCGCGAAGCCGCGGAACAGCGCGTCCTCCGTGTCGTCCTCCGGATGCCACTGGACGGCGAGCGTCCACGGCGCCGCGCGGTCCGCGCGTTCGACGCCCTCGATGACGCCGTCCTCCGCCCAGGCCGTCGCGCGGAGCGTCGGGGCCACCTCGCGGATCGCTTGATGGTGGCGGCTGTTGACGCTCGCGGCGACGGTCCCGAGGGTGTGATGCAGCAGGCTGTGCGGCTCGACGCGCAGGGCGTGGCGGGCGGCGGTGTCCGTGTGATCGATGGGGCCCCCCCCGCGCTCGCTCGCGAGGTCCTGATACAGCGTCCCCCCCAGCGCGACGTTCACGATCTGGATGCCGCGACAGATGGCGAGGATCGGAAGCCGGCGTCGCTCCGCGCCGGCGATGAGGGCCAGCTCGACGGCATCGCGGGCGGGATCGGTCTCGCCGAGCTTGGGGTGCGGGGCCGCACGATAGCGGGACGGCTCGACGTCCTCGCCACCGGTGAGCACCAGCCCTTGGACCCGCTCGAGTGCGGCGCACGCGGCGTCGGGCTCGAGGACCGGCGGCACGAGGAGGGGCACCAGGCCCGCACGGGTGAGGGCGCGCACGTACGCCATGTTGAGGGCGACGCGCTCCCGACCGGCGTCGGTGCGGCGCGTGGCGCTCACCGCGACGACCCTGGTCATGGCGTCGGAGCGGGCGAGCCCAGGAGCGGGCAGTGCGGATTGGAGACGCCGCGCCAGTCCACCCGCACGCCGTACAGCGGGATGGTCTTGTCGCCCCCGCTCACCATGCCCAGCTGCGGGTACGACCTCGGGGGCCGCTGTCCCTCGTACAGCAGCACGCCTTGCGCCCGCTGGCTCGAGTCGTCCACGACGAGCAGCGCGTACACCGTCGTGTCGGAAGGGTAGGGAGGGAAATTCGCGCCCTGGTACGCCAGCGCGAGGCGCTGCCCGCTGTAGGTGATGGCGACCGTGGTTTGCTGCGCGCTGCCGGCGACGCGGGCGGGGAGCGAGCCGGGCAACCCGCGCGGCGGCTCGGTGAGCACGAAGGGCGAGAGCCTCAACTGATCCTGGATGAGCGAGGGCCCGATCAGCTGCGCCATGCCGCAGGTGGGCGAGTGGGTCCGATCGCGCCCACCGCACGCCACTAAGGACGTCACGACGAACGACGTCACGTTGAAAAGCGTCGCGCGCAACGGCGTCTTCGGCCGGGAGGGCGTCACCGTGGAGTCACCACTTCGATCACGCTGGTCGGATCCGGGGCGTCGCGCGGCACCCGCCGGAACTCCAGGCTGTCGGCGTCGGGGACGAACGGCGTCCCGAGCCGAAGCGTGTCGCCCACCAGCCAGGCCGCCGTCTTCGCCTCCTGGGAGACCGGGTGGTCAAGGCCGGCTCCCAGGATCCAGCGGCCCGTCCCCCGCAGCGGGCCGCCGCCCAGCTTGGTGCGCTCGGGTTGCCCGAAATAACGACGGTAGAGCGATCCGGTGAACCAACCGCCGGTGTGCGACTCGAGCGACATCCGGATGTACACGGTGGAGTCGAGCGGGACGGCGCGCATGGTGGCGGGGCTTCCCGCGCGGAAGATGCGTGTGAGCAGCCAGGTGCCGTCGAGTGACGTGCCCTGCACGGTCCAGAGCAGCACTGTGGCGACGACGCCATACGGGTAGACCATCGGCACCAATCTAATAGGTCCAGGTCAGGACCACCGAAGCAGTTCGAACGGGCTCCAGCGTGCGCGGGACCAGGTTGTAGATGTAGTTGAGGGCGTTCGCGACGAGCAGGCGCGCCGCCAGGGCCCCTCGCTGCCAGCTCGCCCGGAGGTCGAGCACCTTGGCGGCCACCCGTGGATCGCCGCCGAACACCGGCTCGAGCTCGATCCGCTCGATGCGACTCGAGTAGCGGAAATCTCCGCCCACGGAGAACATGCGCCAACGGTAGTCGGCGCTGAGGGTGAGGAGCTGCTTGGGACGGAAGGCCAACACGGAGTCGTTCGCGAGGTCGCGCGCGTCGAGAAAGAGATAGGCGATCGTGCCGGTCAACGAGGGAAACGGCGTGACGACCAGCGAGGCATCGAGCCCGCGGAGCCGGGCGCGGGAGACGTTCTGGATCTGGATCTTCTGGACGGTATCCTTGGTCGTGCTGTCCACCACGAGGACGAAGCTCGGCTCGAGGAGCTGGCGCGCCTCCGTCCAGAACAGCGCCGCGTCGAGCCGGGCCCATGACGCGATCGGTGCAGCATTGCCGACCTCGAATGACCACGCGGTCTCGGGATGGAGTGCGGGGTTCGGGATCACCTGAAAGCCGAGTGCTCGGGTGTTGACGAACCGCTCCGCCAGCGTCGGCGCCCGGAAGCCGCGCCCCGCCGAAGCCCGCCAGGTACCGATCCGGCTCGGGAGCACCGCACCGACTCTCGGACTGAGCACGGCGGTGGCTTCCGAGCTGTCGGCGTCGAGATAGTCGATTCGCGTTCCGGCGGTCACGCGGCCCCCCCCCAGCAGCCCTTCCGCCTCGCCGTACACGCCAACCTGGTTCTGCGTGTGATCGCCGAAGATGTCGCTCGTCACGTCGCCGCGAGCCACCTCGGCACCGGCCGTCACGACACGACCGCTCGGGTTTCGGCTCACGCCGCGCACCTCGCCACCGAACCGGTTGGACACTGCCCAGTCGTCGGGGTTCACGTCGGTGAAGTGGGTGCGCAGCCACGAGCCGCGGGCCTCCCAGGAGAACCGGCTCGAGACCGTGCGGTCTAGGGTGGCCGTGAGATAGCCCTTGTTCGAACGTGTGTAACTGCCCGCCCCCGACAAGTCGATCAGGAACGGTTGGAAAGCCTGCCCCCGCGTGTCACACGCTCGCGTGCCGGGCGGCACCGGCACGCACCAGGTCGGGAAAACCTCATGTTGATGGCTGGTCCATGCGCCCGAGGTCGTCACGCGGGTGCCCGGCTGCGGGAGCCACTCGGCCTTACCGGACATCTCCCATTGGTCGCTGCGGTCTTGCTCGCGGTAGCCGTCCGAGTGGCGCCCTCCCAGGGTCAGACTGCCACGCACCGCTCCCTGCCCGTACGACGCGGTGGCGTCGAGACCGCCCAGGGCGCCCACGCCATCGCGGAAGCGCCACACGTCGAACGGTGGGTTCGCGTACGCGCCACCGGTGGCGCGGAGGCGGGCGTGGAAGCCGAGCGGGGTCTCCCGGGTGATGACGTTCACGACACCGCCCAGGGCGGCCGATCCGTACAGCGATGAGCCGGCACCTTTCAGCACCTCGACGTGGGCCACCTCGGCGAGGGGCACCATGTCCCAATCGATCCCGCCCCGATCGCCCTGGTTGGCGGGCACGCCGTCCACGAGGAGCAGGACACGCGATCCCAGTCCCTCCACGAAGCCGCTCGACCCCCGGATGTTGACCTGGCCGCTGAGGAACTGCACGCCGGGCGCTCGGTTCACCGCTTCGTCGACGGTGCTCACGGCTCGACGCGCGAGGTCGGTGTCGCTCACGAGCGCAACGCTTGTCACGGCCTGGGCCAGCAGTTGGGAATGCTTGGCCGCGGTGACGATGAGCGGTTCCGTGGTGAACGCGTGCAAGTCGTCGACCGCGGCGGCCAGCCCACGGAGGTCGAAGTCGATTTCAACGGAGTCTCCGGCGGCGAGCAGCACGGTGCGGACCGCCGGAGGGTAGCCGACCACGACCGCGCGAATCTCGACCTGACCGGCGGGCACGTTTCTGAGGAGGTACCGACCGTCGGTGCCACTGAGTGTCTTGAGTGCTGTACCGGGGACGAAAACGTTCGCGTTGGCGACGCCGACGCCCGTCGCGACGTTACGAACCGTGCCGTACACGATCGCCGTCTGCGCGCCGAGCGTGCGCGCGACCAGCAGGAGGGCGGTGGCGGCCGGGAGTCTCAAGGGCACGGCGGAGTGTAGTATCGGCACGGCGGGTGCATCTGACCGAAGTCGATCACAAAGTCGATCGAGGTCGCCGGCTGCGTCAAGACATCCACGACACCGGGTTGGCTGGTGTCGGCGGGATCGCGATAGTACCCCGTCTCCCGCAGCGTGGAGTCCGCGTTGGCCGACGTGAATCCCCGTTTGACCCACACGGCCAACACCCACTCGTAACGCCCGGACTCTACTGGGATGCTGTAGGGCGCGGCAGCGCCGCCGAGCGGCAGCTGTCGCAGCGACTGGACCGGTGGCTGGAACGTGAACAGGCTGTCCCGCGAGTGCGGGAAGGTATGGTAGGCGACCACATAGACCGCCTGCGTGCTGTCGGGCACGGCTCCCCGGTAGGTGACGATGCCGCTGATGGCGGGAGGGGCGGGGGTTGGCTGCAGCCCGCCATTACAGGCGAGCGCGGCGGCGACGAGCGCCCCGCGCGCGACGCGACTCGACATGCCTGCAATGATCGAGGAGCCCCCTCGGGCAGTCAACTTGACCCCCGTTTCCGCTGGGAATAACGTTGAGTCCGCCATGCCGATCTACGAGTATCGCTGCACGAAGTGCGAAGCGCGCTTCAGCCAGCAAGAGGAGATCGAAGAGCACGGCCGCACGCCGCCCGCCTGCCCGCAGTGCCGGTCGCGCGCGGTGGAGCAGGTGCTCTCGCCGTTCTTCGCCAAGACGGTCCGGAAAAGCTAGCTCCCGTGTTCGAGCGCCTGCGGGATGCCCTGCGTGCCGCCCTCGACGCGGCGACGCCGCCGGGAGATCTGCGTGATCTGACGCGGCAGATGCGGGAAGCCGTCATCGAAGCGAAGGTCGCGGTGATGGAGACGCGCGACACGGTCGCGCGGACCGAGCGGGATCTCGCACAGGAGCGCCAGCGGCTGGCCGACGCGGAGCGGCGGGGCCGGCTCGCGTCCGAAATCCAGGACACGGAGACCGTGGCCGTGGCCGGGCGGTTCGCGGCGAAGCACCGGGAGCGGGTGGGCGTGCTCGAGAAGAAGCTCGCGGCGCTGCGGGACGAGCTCGCCCTGTACGAGCGGGAGGTGGGGGACATGCAGGCGCAGCTGGCGCGTGCAGAGCAGGATCGTCCGCTCACGGAGGCGGAGCGCTCCGCCGAGCGCGCGTGGCGGGACCTGCAGGCGGCGGGTGGCTCGCGCGCCGAGGCGGACCTGCTCGATCGCGCCGCGCGGGAAGCCGCGGCCGACCGGCAGCTGCGGGAGCTCAAGAAAAAGATGAAGAAAGAGTAGCGACGCCGGCCATGAGCGTGGTCCGCCGGGTGCTCGAGTGGTTCCGCGAGGCGTTCGGTCCCGGACCACGGACCGCCGACGGGCGGCGCACCGGAGGCACGATGGATATCAAGCGCGACCGCATGGTGTTTCTCGGGTACGGCAAGTATTGGCGCTCGGATGCCATCATCGGGCTGATGCCCATCGAGGAGGAGCGCGGGCCGAAGCGGCGCACCAGCGTGTTCGTGGAGGGTCGCGTCGAGCCGATCGTCGCGTCGCGCACCGAGCAGAGCATCCTCGAAGACATGGGGGCGAGCGAGGGCGGCTTTCAGGTGCAGGCGCTGCGGGAAGCGATCACCGAGCTGCTCGCGGCGTTCCACGAGTTTCCGCCCGTGCTGCGCCGGGCCCTGCAGCACGAACAGCACTTCGACGTCGAGCAATGGGAGCAGCGAGTGGGGGAGCTGCTGCGCGCCCCCCAGACGCCTGCACCGATCGAGCAGAACGAGCTGTTCGACTGATGGCCGACGCCGGCTGGTTCGGCCATCCCCGCGGCCTGTCCACGCTCTTTTTCACGGAGATGTGGGAGCGGTTCAGCTACTACGGGATGCGGGGCTTCCTGATCCTGTACATGACGAAGGCGCTCGGCTTCACGGATCCGCACGCGGGCGCGGTGTACGGCAACTATGTCGGCAGCGTGTGGCTCGCCGCGATCTTCGGCGGCGTCATCGCCGATCGCTGGCTGGGTCACTACAGGAGCGTCCTGCTCGGCGGGAGCGTCATTGCGCTGGGCCACTTCACGCTCGCGTTTCGGGCCCTGCCGTTCTTCTACGCCGGCCTGTCGTTGATCGTCCTCGGGACCGGGCTGCTCAAGCCGAATGTCTCGACCCTCGTCGGATCGCTGTACGAGCAGGGGGACGAGCGGCGGGACGCCGGGTTCTCGATCTTCTATATGGGGATCAACCTCGGTGCCTTCCTCGGGCCGATCGTTGCCGGCAAGCTGGCCGAAGGCGTGGACTGGCATCTCGGATTTGCGTGCGCCGGCGTCGGCATGACCTTGGGACTGGTGCAATACGTGCTCGGTCGCGGGCGGCTCGCGCCCGCGATCGCGCGCCTGGCCGCCCGACCGGGACCGGCCGCGGTGGGGGTGCCGGGATCGACCGCCGGATTCACGGCCGAGGACTGGAAGCGCATGACGGCGGTGGTGGTGTTCTTCGCGTTCGCGTCGCTCTTCTGGGGGGCGTACGAGCAGGCGGGGTCCACGCTCAACCTGTTCGCCGACCGTTACGTCCGTCTCGAGCTGCTGGGCATCAAGCTGTACGCGTCGTGGTTCGTGTCCATCCAGGCCGCGTTCGTGATCCTGCTCTCCCCCTGCTTTGCCTGGCTATGGGTGACGCTCGGGCCCCGGCAGCCGTCATCGCCGGCCAAATTCGCGCTCGCGCTGTTGTTCGTAGGGCTGGCCTTCGTACTGCTCATGCCGGCGGGAGCGATCGCCCAGGGCGGCGTCAGGATCAGTCCCCTGTGGCTCGTCGCCGTCTATTTCATCGAAGAGCTCGGCGAGCTGTGCCTCAGCCCGGTCGGGCTATCGGTCGTGACCAAGCTCGCGCCGAGGCAGGTGGTCGGGCTCATGATGGGCGTGTTCTTCCTCTCGAACGCCGTGGGTAACAAGCTCGCCGGCTGGTCGGCGGGATTCATCAGCACGACGCCACTGCCGACGCTGTTCGGCGTGACCGCGGGCGTGACGCTGGGCGCGGCGGCCGTCATGGTCGTGCTCATCAAACCGGTGCAGCGGTTGATGGGCGGGGTGCGGTAGTCTCACCGGAGGCACGGTCTTCCGTGATCCCCGGGCTTGCGCCCGGGCTCAGTCAGCCTACCGGCGACTCGTCGCGCTCGTTCCTCCCCCCAGTCGCCGCTGGAAAAAATCCGCCGCCGCCTCGTAGGCCGCGACCCAATGCGCGTGCGTCAAGAAATCGTGGATGTCGTCCGGGTAGATCAGCTGCTCGACGTCCACGCCCTGCGTTCGCAGCGCCGCCGCGAGCTGCACCGTCTGGCTGAACTGCACGTTGCGGTCGTCGTCGCCGTGGATCAGCAGGACGGGGGAGCGCCAGTCTTTCACGTACGCGATCGGTGAAGACTCGTAGGCGAGCTTCGCCGCCTCCGCCTGTTTGACCGGGTCGTAGGTCGGGACCCAGTTCCGGATCTCGATGTTCCAGTCGTGCACCCCGTGCAGATCCACGCCCGCGGCGAACAGATCGGACGCGCGCGCCAGCCCCAGGGCCGTGAGAAACCCGCCGTACGAGCCGCCCCACAGGCCGATCCGCTTGGGGTCCACGTCCGGCCGGCCGCGCAGGTAGAGTCCCGCGCCCAGCACGTCGTTGAACTCGCTCGCCCCTTGGGCGCCGTAGTGCAGCGCCTCGCGGAACTCCATGCCATAGGCGATGCCGCTGCGGTAATTGACCGACAGCACGACATAGCCCCGGCTCGCGAAGTACTGATTCAGCGCGTAGGCATTGCGGTAGTAATAGAAATAGTGCCAGCCGAGCAGCATCTGGCGTCGCGAGCCCCCGTGGAAAAAGACGACCGCCGGGCGGCGCTCGCCGGGCTTGAGCCCGCGCGGCAGGAAGAGCTGTGCGTGAATCGTCATGCCGTCGGCGGCGGGGAACAGCACCGGTTGCGGGTCGACGAGCCCGGCCTCCGGAAATTCCGTTGGGATCGCGCCCGCGGCGAGATCGCGTGGCGCGCCCCCGCCGCTGCCGAGCAACACCGGGCGGGGCGGCATCCGCGTGCCCGCCCGGATGAACGCGACCGCGCGTCCGTCTCCGGTCATTACGGGCGTCCACTCGAGGTCCGTCCCGCGCGTCACCGCCGTCGGTGGGCCTCCCGTCACGGGCACCTTCCAGATGTGGCGCCGCTCGATGTCGTCCTGATTCGAGCTGAACACGACCGTCGCGCCGTCGGGGCTCGCGGATACGTGCTCGACCTCGAACGCGCCCGGGGTGAGCAGCGTGGCCCGACCGCCGTCGGCCGGCACCGAATACAGGTGCGTCCACCCGTCCTTCTCCCACGGGAACACGATCCGATCACCGCCGCCCCACACGATCTGGTTCGGCGCGACGATCTCCCGGAACACGCTGCCCCGACCCGTATCGGCGGCCCACACCTGGCGGCCGGCTCCGCTCGCGACGTCCGCCACGCGGATGGACCACGGCTGCCCGGCGCGCTGGGGCGTGAACGGCAGTCCGTCCGCGCCCGCCGGAATCCGCACGAACGCGATCCGCCGCCCGTCGGGCGACCAGGCCGGCTCCGCGTCCGAGTCGACGCTCGGGTCCAGAAAGCGCAGCGTCTTGGCCGCGACGTCGTAGACGGCGACGAAGGCGTGGTCACCGCGGTCGCTCACGAACGCGAGCTTCGCGCCGTCGGGCGACCAGCGGAGTGATCGCGCCGACCCGCGGGCGTGGATCAGCTGCTCGGCCTGGCCGGCCGTGTCGCCGGGGGACGCCCACCACACCTGGCCGTGGCGTATGAACGCCACGCGGTCTGCCTTGGGCGATACCGCCGGGGAGTGTCCCTCGCCGACGCGTCGCGGCGTCCCGCCGGTGGCCGCCACGATCCACACCGCCTGCTCGACACCCGCCACCACGCTACGCGGGTTCGGGTACTCACCCTTTTCGTTCGGGCCCCCACCCCGCACGTACACGATCGCTCGACCGTCGGGCGTCCAGCGTAGGTCGGCGAGCTCCTGGCCGTCGTCCTCCGCGTAGCTCGTGACCGCCTTGCCTCGATAGTCGGGTGGCGCGGCGACCCAGACGTTGCGCGCGCCGCGCGCGTTGAACACCCACGCCACGGCGCCGCCCCCCCCAGCTCCCGCGACCGCGGGCGCGGCTACCAGCTCGTCGGGAAACGGCGGGCTCATCACCTGATCGAGGGTGAACGACGCTTGCTGCGCGCCAAGCGCCGCGGGAACGAGCAGCAGGAGTGCGAGACCGCGGAGCGGTCGGGTCGTTCTGTGCATGGGGAGAAAGTACTCGGGACCCGCAGGGTTGGTGATCCCCGGGCTTGCGCCCGGGGTCAGTAGAGACTCCTCCCGATTTCCGCGGGCTTGCGCCCGGGGTCGGGACAGAGTCCCGCGCCTTCGATATTCCCGGGCTTGCGCCCGGGGTCAGTGGGGATCTCTCCCCGGGTCGACCACCTTTTCTCCGTGAACCCCGGGCTCGCGCCCGGGGTCAGTTACAGCTTCTCGATGGTCGGGGGATTCGATCGGGGTGGCGCTCGAACTGGCTCGCGACGTAGGCGATCACGCCGGTGAGATCGCGCTTGTGTACGGTCGCGGCGTAGAACCCTCGTGCCCACCGTACGGCGCCGGGGATCCGCCGATTGGCCCTGAGCGCTCCGATACTCTTCGCGATCCGCACGAAGTCACTCAAGCGCGTGTCCGGGCGAAAGCTCAACACGACATGCACGTGGTCGGCTAAGACCGCCCAGCGCAGTGCCCGAACGCCCAGATCTTCGCACGCGCTGGTGATCGCGCGCTCCAGATCGCGAGCCGCGGCCTGGTCAATGCACCCCACTCGCTTCCAGGTGTGCCACGTGATGTGAGCGTAAAGCTGATACGCCCGATGACTGGACATAGCAAGAGCTCTACTGACCCCGGGCGCAAGCCCGGGGATTCAAGGACCATATCGGCCCCGTTTGTAGTGACCCCGGGCGCAAGCCCGGGGTTCACCAGGACCAGAAGCATCTGCTGATGGAGGAGCAAGCTGCAGAGGCGTTGTGGATCCGCACCATCGGAATGGTGCAAGCCGGATCATCACGTCGCGTGAGGTACTCCGGCGCAGCTTGGCCGACCCGCGGTACCCACTCCTTCCACGCCAGCAGCGCGCCGAAGAGAACGATCGTGACGCATGCCCCGCGCGGCCTCACGGCGGCAACCCCACTTCATGGACTACGGCCCGGAACCGTGGGTCCGCGCGCAGCGGAGCCCAACGGAGATCGCGGTTGAGCCACACCAGCCAATGCGTGCGTTCCCGGACGCCCTGCGCCAGCCACGCGAAGGCGCTGTCCCTCTGCCCCAGCGCCGTATGCACCAGCGCCACCGCGTACGCGGTTACGTACTGCCGTCGCGACAGGGAGTCCATGCGCGCAAGTGCCGCCTGGGCCTCGCGGCGCCGACCGAGAACCGCGTACACGTACGCTTCGGCCGCCACCGTGGGCACCCAACTCCGCAGCGGGCCGGTCGTCGCGTACTGCGACAGCGCGCTGTCCATCTGGCCCTTGGCCTGGTAGACGCGGCCCAGATAGAGGTGCCCGAGGGTGAAAGTTGAGTCCATCCGCAGCGCGACCACCAGCTCCCGCTCGGCGTCATCCTGGCGACCGCTGTAATGCAGCACCCACCCCGTCGTACCGGCGATCGAGGGGGAGAGCGGGTCCAGGTCCTGGGCGCGGCGCTCGTGCGCCAGCGCTTCGTCATAGCGGCCCATAGCGGTGAGGAACAGGCCGTACCACTCGTGACCCGTCGCGTAGCTCGGGTTCAAAGCAAGCGCGTGTTGGAATTCCTGATCCGCGCCGGCCCAGTCCCAGTAGTAATACATTCTGACGAACCCGAGCGTGGCATGCGGCTCGGCGAGTGTGGAGTCCAGCTGCAGGGCATGGAGCGCAGCGGCCTCCGCCTTGCGGAACGCGTCGCTGGGGGAAAGGAGGCTGCCGTAGCCGAGCTGGACGTAGGCGTCCGACATCCCGGAATAGGCCAGGGCGAACGTCGCATCGAGATCGAGCGCCTGTGTGAACAGATGGATCGACTTGAGAAGTCCCGGTCCCCGCTTGTTCCACCAGTAGCGCCCCTGGATGTAGAGGTCGAGCGCCTCCGGATCGAGTGGACGGACGCTCGCAAGCCCGGCCTGCTGGGTCGGCGTTAGCGCCCCCCGCAGCCGTCGGGTCACCGCCCGGGCCACTTCGCGCTGCATCCGCAACAGGTCGCCACGAGTCCCTTCGTAGCTCTGAGCCCAGATGGTGCGGTCCTGTTGCGCGAGCACAAGTTGCGCCGTCATGTAGACGGTGTCGCCGAGCCGCTGCACCGTGCCTGAGACGACGGCGTCGGCGTGCAGGGTACGCGCGATCTCCTGAACCGTCTTTGCCGGGTCGCGGTAGGCCATCATCGTGCGACCGTTGATCACGCGCAGTGCCCCACCTTGCGCGAGATCGGTGATGAGTTGCTCTGTCACGCCGCTGGCCAAATACGACGGCGTGCTATCCCCGCTCAGATCCTCGAGCGGCAGCACCACCACAGTAGCGCGCTCGGGATCGAACGGCGGCCGCCGGGTGGCGAAGGCCGCCAGGTATCCGATCAGCGCCACAACGCCGCCGATCGCGAGATAGACGAGCGTCCGGCGCCCGCGCAGCGCGGGCCCCGCCACCGTCTCGGCAGTCGCGACGGACGGGCCCACGGCACGGGTTTGGAATCCGACCGCTGTCCGGTGTCTGACGCTTTGGATCAGCGCCTGCGTCTCAGGCGCCGGCAGAACGTCGTACTCCTGTTTCAGCCGCCGAGCAAATTCGTCATACGCGCCGACAGCGCCGGACCGGTCCCCCAGATCATCGAGGAAGGCGATGAGACGGGCCAGCTCCCCCTCGTCCTCGCGCGCGAACCCGGCCGCCCGCCGCGCCAGCGCCGCCGCGTCGGCCCGATCCCCGGCCACTCGATACCCGTCCGCCAGCGCCCAGGCACTCGCTGCCGCGCGGCGGCGCAGGGCGATTCGCTCCTCTTCCACCCACCGCTCGAGCTCGGGCGCCGCCTCAGAAACGAAGAACCCGTCCAGAAAGTCGCCCTGAAAGAGATCCAGCGCTTCGGCGTCCCGCCCCG
>QHUT01000094.1 GCA_003222055.1 Gemmatimonadota bacterium | reverse complement strand
CTCTGGATGTCGGCCAGGATCTGTTGCATCCGGGCGCGGACGGCGGACGTGATGAGCGTCGGCCCGCGCGTGTAATCGCCGTACTCCGCCGTGTCGGAGATCGAGTAGCGCATGAACTTCATGCCGCCGCGGTACATCAGGTCCACGATGAGCTTGAGCTCGTGCAGGCACTCGAAGTAGGCGAGCTCGGGAGCGTAGCCCGCCGCGACGAGGGTCTCGAAGCCCGCCTTGATGAGCGCCGTGACCCCACCGCACAGCACCACCTGCTCCCCGAACAGGTCGCTCTCGGTCTCCTCGCGGAACGTGGTGGGCAAGACGCCCGCGCGGGTGCAGCCGATCCCCGCCGCATACGCGAGGGCGTCGGGGAGCGCGTGGTCGCTCGCGTCGCGCTCGACGGCGACCAGCGCCGGCACGCCCCGCCCCGCCTGGAATTCGCTGCGCACCAGATGCCCGGGAGACTTGGGGGCCACCATCGAGACGTCCACGCCCGTCGGCGGCACGATCTGCTTGAAGTGAACGTTGAAGCCGTGGGCGAACATGAGGGTCTTGCCGGGGACGACCGCCGCGGCGACGTCCTGCTCGTAGACGGCGCGCCCATGCTGGTCGGGAACGAGCATCATGATGAGATTCGCGGCGCGGGCGGCGTCCGCCACCGGGCGGACATCGAGCTTCTCGGCCGTGGCTCGGGCCCACGAGCTCCCGCCGGGCCGCAATCCGACGATGACGGTGACGCCGCTCTCGCGCAGGTTGAGCGCGTGGGCGTGCCCCTGACTGCCGTAACCGATGATCGCGACGGTGCGCCCGCGCAAGCGTCCCAGATCGGCGTCCGCGTCGTAGTACACCCGCAGTGAGGAGGTTCCAGGCATTGGTCGCTCCCGAGTGGTTGAGGTTATTGTGGCTCGTGCGTCGCGCCGCGCACGCCCGACACCTTCAGCAGCTTGCGCATCGCCATCTCCACGGTGCCTTCGTCGGCATCCACGATCACCGTGAGCCGGGCCTGACCCGCCTCGGCGCCGGGGCCGAGCGTGATGGCCGACACGTTCAGGTTGCGGCGCCGCAACTCCCCGAACGCGCGCCCGAGCGCAAGGAGCTCTTGGTCCACGACGAGCGACAGAGCGTACACCATGGCGACGCTCAGTCTCTCACCCCGGCCGCCGGCTCCGCTTCGATCGGCTCGGAGAGCGTGGCGCCGGGCGGGATCATCGGGAACACGTTCGCTTCCTGCTCGATCACGAATTCCACCAGCACCGGCCCCTCGGCCACGCTGGCGCGCGCCAGGACCGGCTCGAGCTCGCTCGCGCGGGCCACGCGCCATCCGGGGATGCCGTAGGCCGCCGCCAGCTTCACGTAATCCGGGCTCCAGATGGGGGTCGCCGAGTAGCGCTTCCCGTGGAAGAACTGCTGCCACTGCCGCACCATCCCGAGGTAACCGTTGTTGAACACGGCCAGCTTCACCGGGATCCGCTCCTGCACCATCGTCGCGATCTCCTGCATGTTCATCTGGAACCCGCCGTCCCCGGAGATCGCCCAGACATCTTCGCGCGGCCGGGCCAGCTTGACGCCCATCGCGGCGGGCACCGCGAAGCCCATGGTGCCCAGCCCTCCCGAGGTGATGTGCGTGTTGGGCCGCCCGTAGGGATAGAGCTTCGCGACCCACATCTGGTGCTGGCCCACGTCGGTGACGATGGTGCAGCGGTCGTGGGCGGCGGCGTGGATCCCGGCGACGATGGCGTCGGGCGAGAGATCGCCGCGGTAGCTGTCGGCGGGCGGTCGGGCCCAGCCGAGGATCTCGGCGAGCCACGCGTCGCAGCCGCGCGGCGCCACGGCCGCCACCAGCCGCTCCGTCACGCTGCGGGCATCGCCGACCAGGGCCAGCGCGACCGGCACGTTCTTACCGATCTCGGAGGCGTCCAAGTCCACGTGGATGATCTTGGCGCGCGGCGCGAAGCCTTTGGTGTTGCCCGTCACGCGGTCGTCGAACCGCAGCCCGATGCCGACGATCACGTCGGCGCGCTGGATGGCGCGGTTGACGTGCACTTCGCCGTGCATCCCCGGCATCCCGAGGTGGAGCGGATGCGAGGCCGGGAGCGCGCTGATGCCGAGCAGGGTGGTGATCACCGGCATCCCGGTCTTCTCCGCGAGCTGCCGGACGGCGTCGTACGCCCCGCTCAAGATCACGCCGTGGCCGACCATGAGGAGCGGGCGCTCGGCGGCGGCGATCAGTTGCGCCGCCCGCCGGATACCGCCGTCCGTGAGTCCGGGGGCCGGGGGTCGGGGGCCAGGGGTCGGCCGCCCCGGTTTCCCTGACCCCTGATCCCCGACCCCCGACCCCTGGTACTCGGTTTTCTGATTCTGCACGTCTTTCGGCACGTCGACCAGCACCGGCCCGGGCCGGCCCTCGCGCGCGATCGCGATCGCCTCGCGCATGCGGTCGGCCAGCTCGGTGACGTCGGCGACGAGACAGCTGTGCTTCGTGATGGGCAGGGTGATTCCCACCACGTCGGTTTCCTGGAACGCATCGCGACCCAGCATGGCGCGCGGCACCTGCCCGGTGATGGCGACCACCGGCGACGAGTCCATCTGCGCCGTGGCGAGACCGGTGACCAGGTTGGTGGCGCCGGGCCCCGACGTCGCGACGCAGACGCCGATCCGGCCGCTGGCCCGCGCGTAGCCGTCCGCCGCGTGCGCCGCCGCCTGCTCGTGCCGCACCAGGATATGGCGGATCTCGGGGAAGTCGGGGAGCGCGTGGTAGAACGGCATGATCGCGCCTCCGGGGTAGCCCCAGATCGTGTCCACGCCTTCTTCGACCAGGACGCGGCAGAGGATCTGCGCGCCCGACAGGAGCTCGCCCACGTCACACCCCCCAGAGGTAGACGGAGTTGAGCGAGTCGGCCTCGAGCCGATCGGCGAAGTGTGCCTTGTTGAGCGCATTGACGAGCGCCCGGGCGCACGCCTCGACGATATCGGTCGATGCGCCGTGCCCCGACAGGGATTTGCCGTTCACCCGCGCCTGGAGCGATACCTGGCCCAGGCTGTCGCGACCGGGCGTCACGGACTGGACGGCGAGGTTCCCCACCTCGATCGGCTGTCCCACGATGTCGCTCACCGCCGCGAACGTGGCGGCGATCGGGCCATCACCCTTGGCCTCCGCCTCGCGCTCGCCGGCCCACGGTCCCGTCATCCGGACCGCCGCGGCCCCGCCCACGGTGCCGCACACCACGCGCAGGTGGGTGAGCTGGAACTGCTCGGGCGCGTCCTGAAAGCCGTCGTGCAGCAGCGCGAGCAGATCCTCGTCCAGGATCTCGCGCTTCTTGTCGGCGAGCGCAATGAACTTGACGTACAGCCGCTCGAGCGCCCCCTCTCCGAGCTCGTAGCCCAGATCATGATAGCGCCGCTCCAGCGCGTGCCGGCCCGAGTGCTTCCCGAGCACCAGGCGTGAATGGGGGACTCCGACCGTCTCCGGTCGCATGATCTCGTACGTGAGGCCGTGCTGCATCACGCCGTGCTGGTGGATCCCTGCCTCGTGGGCGAACGCGTTGCGACCGACGATCGCCTTGTTGGGCTGCGGGAAGACGCCCGTCACGTGCGACAGCAGCCGGCTGGTGCGATACAGCTCGCGCGTCTCGACGTTGCAGCGGAACGCGGCGACCTGCGGCCGGACGTGGCTCGCCATCACGATCTCCTCGAGCGCGGCGTTGCCGGCGCGCTCGCCGATACCGTTCACCGTGCACTCCACCTGCCCCGCCCCGGCCGAGATGGCGGCGAGGGAGTTGGCGACGGCCAGGCCCAGATCGTCGTGACAGTGGGCCGAGAGCGTTACCCCTGCGGCTCCCGGGACCCGCTCCCGCACGGCGCGGAAGATCTGCTCGTACTCGGCCGGGAGCGCGAAGCCCACCGTGTCCGGCAGATTGACCGTCGTGGCGCCCTCCTCGATCGCCGCTGCGACCACGCGGCACAGGTACTCGAGGTCGGTGCGGCTCGCGTCTTCCGCCGAGAACTCGACGTCGTCGGTGTAGCGGCGGGCCCGGCGCACGGCGGCGCGCGCCAGCTCGAGACAGTCGTCCCGGCCGATCTTGAGCTTGTGCTGCAGGTGAATGTCGGAGGTCGAGATGAAGACGTGGATGCGTCCCCGGGCGGCCGGGCGCAGCGCCTCGCCCGCGAGATCGATGTCCTTGTCGGTGCAGCGCGCCAACGCCGCCAGCACCGGACGGCGTACCTGAGCTGCGATTTCCTGGACGCCGCGGTAGTCGCCGGCCGAGGCCGCCGGGAAGCCCGCCTCGATCACGTCGACGTTCAAGGCATCGAGCTGACGCGCCACCTGTATCTTTTCCTCGGGCGTCATGGTGTTGCCCGGCGCCTGCTCCCCGTCGCGCAACGTGGTGTCGAAAATGACGACGTCTCGGACCATGAGCTCTCCCCTCTGGCCGTAAGAAAACAAAACGCCGCGGATCTCGGGGATCCGCGGCGTCTGCTTGCGTGTCCTACTCGGTTCAGCCTTGCAAGTCGATACTGGCCAGCGCGCCGCGATCCCCGGGTCGTCCAAGCAGGACCAGGAGCAGGACCAGCAGCAGGTCCAGAAGCAGACGCGGAAGCGCGAAGGCCAACTGCATGGACGGGACGCTACGCGACGTGCGGGGCACTGTCAAGTCGTCTCCAGGGGCGCCTGGCCACCCATTCGGGTAGGCAGGCAGCATCACGCCTCGAGCAGGTACCCTTCGTCCCAGGCGACGTCGAACTCCCCCCGACACCGCGCGCACTCCAGCCGCCGGGGACGGCCGCGCAACGCGGCCCGCTCGCGGCAGGCCGGGCACACCGCGTAGTGGGCGCCCCACTCCGCCGGCAGCTCACGGGCCCGTTTGGGCCGGGGCACCACGCTCCAGCGTCTGGGGGGCTGGGTGACGATTTGGACGAGATAGTTGGGGACGACCAGCGGCTTACGATTGACGTCGAAGATGGCTTCCAGGGAGCGGACACGCGCCACGCGGTACCAAGCTCCCCGGCGCAGCGCGCAGTTGACGTTCACTACGAGGCGTCCCCACTTCATTCCAGTCACGGGCGGGAACTTAACGCCGGACCCCCAGTGGCGACGTGACGCACCGCACAGGACGAGGGGCAACCTGTCATCGACCGTCGAGCATCAAGGGTCGGTGTGATGACCCACCATCATATCGGCCATCATGTCGCTCGAGCCGGATCGTATCGTAGCCGCCAGGTCTTGCTGGTACAGCGTATCGGTGGTGTCCACTTCGGGCCACACGGCGCCGCGGTCGGGCACGAACAGGCCCGCGACCGCCCCCATGCCGCCGTCGCGGATCGCGTGCCCGGTGGGATTGTGGTATACGGCCGTGACGCGGTAGCGGTGCGTCGAGGCGACATGCAGGCCGAGGCGATACCACCGGTAGAACCGGGCCAGCGGAAACGAGGTGACGCGCCCCGCGTCGTCGGTCGTCGGAGCGCCGCGCCACAGCAACGCGCCCGTCGTCATGTCGCGCAGCTCGAGGCTGACGCCATAGTCGTGCAGATGACCACCCAGCCCCAGGATGGTGCCGGAGATCGACGGGCTCCCCTCCCACGAGCGCTCGGTCCGGCCGGGCGGCAGATCGAACGCCTTGCTCCCCGTGAGCGGGCGGCCGAGCGGGTACTGGACGTCGATCGCCCACGGATAGGTGTGATACAGCGGCCAGGGACGGCCCGCGGGAGTGTAGCGGAGCACGAGTCGCACGTGCACGCCGTGGTAGGCCTGCCCCGTCGTGTTGGCGAGCATCGCGCCGGCGATCAGATGCTGACCGCGGACGAGCGGCAGGCCAAAGAGCAGCCGCGGGACCGTGATTGCCGGTGTCTCCTTGCTCGCCGCCAGGAGATGCATGCCGATGGGGAGGAAGAGCTCTCGGTGCTCGGGGTCGCTCAAGTTGACATGATGCAGCATCTCACGCGGCAGCTCGTGACCCGACCGGTCCAGGACTTCGACGCGCGCGCTGTGCAGGGAAGCGCTCACGGGGACGAGCACCTGGCAGAGCGGCAGGCCAACCATGACCTCGCCGTGCGTCGCAACCGGCACGTCCACCGCCGGGAGCTCGATGACGAGGCGATGCCGGGCCTCATCGAGCAGCACGGTGGCCGGCGGCAGAGAACCGAGCCCCGGGCCCGTGAGGGCGACGATCAACGCAACCAGAAACGGGACAACGTGCACGTCGCGGTCTCCGCGGATGGACGGCCCAAGATACCGGGTCGGGCGGGTCTCCGCGACGTGCACGAACTGCGCGGCTAGGCCTGCGTGGCCGATACCTGCAAGCTCACGGACACGCGCACCGTGCCCACCAGCGGGCAGGAGTACACGCCTCGTCCCGTCGCCGTAAGGACACCGCTCGCGGCCATCCCGTCGAACGTGGAGCCACTCACGAGGCGGCAGTGGGTGCGCTCCGCAGCGTCTTCCCAGATGTTGGAGCCGCCGCCCGGCGTGTCGGCGGTGAACGAGACGCTGCCGTCGTCCTGCACCGTGCCCGCGACGGTAGCCTGTTGGGCATCGCAGCCCTGTCCGGACTGGATGTCGAAGCTGCCGGAGAAGGCGTTGCCCGACTGCGTCGCGATGGTCAACACACCTGGGCACGTCGCCGACGACGTTTTGATCGACGTGGCGACGGTCGCGACTGCCGTGCCGGCGTAAGAGCCGACGATTTGGGCTGCAGCCCGGGCAGCCTGGGCGTGACCGGGTTCGAACATTGCTGCACGGTCGCAGGCGAGGAGTGCAAGACCGAGCACGGCCGCCGCGGGACCGAGATGTGCCGTTGCGTTACGAATCGAACACCGCATGGGAGTACCCTCCGATTACTTGTTACTTGTGCGGGGGGCGGTCCGGGCAACCAGCATGCCGCGCGTCGCGAGACATCCCGCGTGGGGCACCGCCTCATGTCGGGGCGGGAGCAGGGCGGCGAGTCTCCCAGGATGGTGCGCGCCGTGTGCGGCGCGGATGCAGCGGGCGGTGTGGCGGGAGCGTGTAGGAATCGAACCTACCAAGGCTCAATCGAGCCCTAGACGGTTTTGAAGACCGCTCGAGCCACCAGGCCCGATCCGCCCCCGTGCTCCCGCAAATCTACTGCTGCGACGCGAACGCCTGCAGCATGCGATGCCAGAACTCCAGCGCGTCGTAGAAGCTCTGCACGCCAATCCGCTCGTCGCGGCCGTGTGCCCGGATGTCATTCGGATCCTCGAACACGGCCGACACGCCGTAGGTCGGGATCCCCGCGTTGCGCAGGAACAACCCGTCGGTGGCGCCCGCTTCCATCACCGGCACGATGGGCACGCCGGGAAACTGGCCTGCCACGAGCCGCCCGAGCCGACCCATGATCGCCGGCGTGAGCGGCGATGGCGGGCTCGGGATGGGGGTGTAGACGGTGCTGACGGTGATGTGGTCGCCCGCCGCGAAGCGACCGAGCGTCGCCTCGACACCCGCCGTGGGCTCGCCCGGGAGGATACGGCAGTTGACCGTCGCCCGCGCCGCCTGCGGCAGCGCGTTCTCGGCGTGTCCCGCCGCCAGCATGGTCGCCACGCACGTGGTCCGGAGCTTGGAATTGTAGAAGGGCACGGCCGACAGGCGCGCCAGCGGGCCTGAGTCCGGCGGATCTTTGAGTACACCGCGCATGTCGTCCGCGAGCTGGCCCGTTTCGATGGCGGCGGAGCGCTCGAAGAACGCTCGTGACACCTCGTTCAGCTGCACGGGGAACTGATAGTCCGCGAGCCGTTGGAGGACGCGGGCCAGGCGGTAAATCGGATTGTCGGCGGGCCGGGGGAGCGAGCTGTGGCCGCCCTTGTCCGCGGCTTCGAGGGCGTAGGTCGCGTACACTTTCTCGCTCGCCTGCACGGTGAACATCACGCGGCGGCCGTCGCGCAGCACGCCGCCGCCGGCGTCCGTGTTCAACGCGAACTCCGCGTCGACCAGGTCGCGATGCTTGGTCACGAGCCACGCGATACAGCTGCCCGCCGTCTCCTCGTCGCCCGTGAGGACGAGAATGAGATCGCGCGTGGGCCGGAACCCTGCCCGCTTGAGCCGGATGAAGTCCACGACCAGGATCGCGTCTCCCACCTTGTCGTCCGTCGTGCCGCGGCCGTAGAAGTACCCGTCTTTCTCGAGGAACGTGAACGGATCCACGGACCAGTCGGTGCGCCGCGCCGGCACGACGTCCAGGTGCGCGAATACGACGATCGGGCGGCCCCCCGTTCCCGTGCCGCGGTAGCGCGCCACCAGGTTTCCGTGGGTCGCGTCGGGGCCGATCAGCACGCGCACGTCGGCCGCGGGGAAGCCGGCGGCGAGCAGCCGCTGGGCCATGGCGCGCGCGGCACGCGGCGTGTTGCCGAGCGAGTCCGTCGTATTGATCTCGATCAGCTGCTTGAACACCTCACGGGCGAGTCCGCGGTCGGCGGGCGACAGGCCGTCCTGAGCCGCGACGCCGGTCGAGAAGACGGCGCAGGCCAGGACCACGGCCATCAGGTCGCGACGCATCTAGCGGCGCCCCGGATCGAGGCCAAGCACCCCGATCAGCGCCTGCAGGCGGGGCCACTCGGCGAGGGGACGAATGTCGGAGTTGGAGTCGAGCGCCAGGCCGTTGTCGGACGGACACGCCGTGGACGTCACCGATTGCCGCTCGGCGCATTCCTTGAGGCGCCACAGCACGCGGCGATGCAGGATCCAGATCGCCGTGGTGTCCTGGCGCGGAATGGCCGCGCCCCGGGGCGCAAAAAACGTGATCGGCACGGTGCGGCCGGACCGCCCCACGAGGGTCGAGTCCACGCGGATCTCGCCCGAATACGCCAGGGCGGCGGTCGCCTTGGTGCCGCCGGCCCCGAAGACCAGCTGCCCCGGCCGCTCGTACTCCTGGGCTTCGGCTACCTGGACGAGCCGGCCGGCGACGACCTGCTCCGCATCGAACAGGCTCTCGGCCAGCTCGCGGTCGGACTCGGGCAGCGCCGACAGGCGGCCGGGGGAGATCTGTTTCGCCGCCGTCGCGCAGGCGGCGACCAGGGCCACGCCGAGCAGCGCCCCGCGCGTCAAGCGCCCCTCCCGACTCGCGCGATCGCGTCGATCTCGACGCGCACCGCTTTCGGGAGCGCCGCGGCCTGAATGGTGGAGCGCGCCGGCTTGTGACTCGTGAAGTGCCTCGCGTACACCTCGTTCAACGCCGGGAAATCGGCCATGTCGACGAGATACACGGTGGTCTTGACGACGAGGTCGAGCCCGGAACCCGCGGCCTCGAGAATGGCCGCGAGGTTCTTGAACACCTGTTCGGCCTGCTGCGCGGTCGACGCGCCGACAATGGCGCCCGATTTCGGGTCGAGGGGGATCTGCCCCGCCGTGTACACCATTCCGTCCACCACCACCGCCTGGCTGTAGGGGCCGATCGCTTTCGGCGCGTTCTCCGCCACCACCATGCCCAAGTTTTTTCGTCCCATCAGAACAGTCCCTCGATGGTTCCGTCCGGGTGCACCCGGATCTTTTCCGCCGCGGGCGTCCTGGAGAGCCCCGGCATCGTCATGATGTCGCCCGCGAGCGCGACGACGAAGCCTGCACCCGCCGACGGAAGAATGTCGCGTACCTGGAGCGTGAACCCACTCGGGGCGCCGAGCTTCGCCGGATCGTCCGAGAACGAGTACTGGGTCTTGGCCATGCACACCGGCGTCTCGCCCAAGCCGAGCGCCGGGAGCTGCTCCAGGGCCCGCTCCGCTGCCGGCGCGAACGCCACCCCCGCCGCCCCGTAGATGTCCTTGGCGATCGTCTCGATCTTCTCCCGGATAGGACGCCGCTCGTCGTACAGCGGCTTGAACTTCGCCCCTCCGCCGTCCAGCAGCTTCAGCACGGCTTCGGCCACGCCCACGCCCCCCTCTCCGCCCTTTTCCCACACCTCGCACAGCTCCACGCCCACGCCCTCGGCGGCGCATTCCGCCCGTACGGCTTCGAGCTCGTCCTCGGTATCGCTGAGGAACCGATTGAGCGCCACGACCACCGGGACACCGAACTTCTTCACGTTGCGGATGTGGCGACGCACGTTGGCCGCGCCGCGCGCCACGGCGGCGACGTCGGGCCTTGCGAGCGCATCCTTCTTCACGCCGCCGTGCATCTTGAGCGCGCGCACCGTCGCGACGACAACGGCCGCCTCGGGATCGAGACGCGCCATCCGGCACTTGATGTCGAAGAACTTCTCCGCCCCCAGATCGGCGCCGAAACCCGCCTCCGTGAGCACCACGTCGCACAGCGCGAGCGCCAGCTTGGTCGCCACCACCGAGTTGCAGCCGTGGGCGATGTTCCCGAACGGCCCGCAGTGGATGAACGCCGGGCCGCCCTCGAGCGTCTGCACCAGGTTGGGATTGATCGCGTCCTTGAGGAGCAGGGTCATGGCCCCCTGCGCCTTGAGATCGCTCGCGCGCACCGGCCGCTTGTCGTGGGTCAGCCCCACGATGATGCGCGCGAGGCGCTGCTCCAGGTCGTCCAGCCCGGAGGCGAGCGCCATGATCGCCATGATCTCCGAGCCGGGAATGATGACGAACCGCTCTTCCCGGGTGGGGCCTGCGTTCAGGCCGCCCAGCCCCACGATGATGCTCCGCAGGGCGCGGTCGTTCATGTCGATGGTCCGGGGCCAGGTGATGCGACGCGTGTCGAGAGCGAGCGCATTGCCGTGATGCAGGTGCGCGTCGAGCAGCGCCGACAGCAGGTTGTGCGCGCTCGCGATGGCGTGGAAGTCGCCCGTGAAGTGCAGGTTGATGTCCTCCATCGGGACGACCTGCGCGTAGCCGCCCCCGGCCGCCCCGCCCTTCACGCCGAATACGGGTCCCAGGGACGGCTCGCGGATGCAGAGCGCGGCGTTCCTGCCGAGCTTGCGCAGCGCCTGCGTGACACCGACCGTCACGGTCGACTTGCCCTCGCCCGCGGGGGTCGGGTTGATCCCGGTGACGAGCACGAGGCGACCCCGGGGCTTGCGGCGCGCCAGCGCGGAGAGCCGCACCTTCGCCTTGTATTTGCCGTACAGCTCGAGCTCGTCGTCGTCGAGCCCGAGCTCGGCGGCGATATCGGCGACGGGGCGCAGCTTCGCCGCCTGGGCGATGGCGATGTCGGTGGGGACCTTGGCCGTCGTGGTCACGGATCGGTCACGGGCCGGAGGGTCGTCGCCAGCCGCGCGCCGAACAGACGGCACGCGTTGTCCGTCGTCCGACGCCCGAGCGCTTCGGTGGACTCCCCGCGGGCCCGGGCCAGCGCCTCCGCCACCGCGCGCACGAAGGCGGGCTCGTTGCGCTTCCCCCGGTGCGGCACGGGCGCGAGGTAGGGCGCGTCGGTCTCGACGAGCAGCCGGTCGGGCGGACAGGCGGCGAGGCGGTCGTTCATCGTCCAGTTCTTGAAGGTGATCATTCCGGAGAACGAAAAGTACGCCGCGATCCCCATTCCCGCTGTGAACACCTTGGTGCCCGAGCTGAAGGAGTGCAGCACAACTGCGCCGTCCGCGTCCCCCAGCATCGCGGCCATGTCGTCGTCCGCCTCGCGGGCGTGCACCACCACCGGTTTGCCGGCCTCGGCCGCCAGGCGCAGCTGCGCCTCGAAGGCACGCCGCTGGTCATCGCGCGGGGAATGGTCGTAATGGTAATCGAGGCCCGTTTCACCCAGCGCCACCACTTCGGGTAGGGCCAGCAGGTCTCTCAGGCGGGCCGCCGCCTCGGCCGACCAGCTCCGGGCCTCGTGCGGGTGCACGCCCGCCGTCGCGGAGAGTCCCGGCCGGATGCGGGCAAGCGCCACCGCGCGGTCGCTCTCCGCCAGCGTCGCGCCGATCACGACGACGTGCGACACGCCGGCGTCCCGGGCCCGGTCGAGGACCGCCTCGCGGTCCGGGTCGAACGCGCGGTCGCCCAAGTGGCAGTGGGCGTCGACCAGCACGTCAGACGGCCGCTTTGGAGCGGGAGCCTCCAGGCGCGGGGGGCGAAGGGGGCTGAGGCGCGTCGAGCGGCACCGCGCCCGTCGGCCGGAATGCCCGAGCGCCCCGCGCATCCTGCCCCGGCCAGCGCTTTTCGATGTACATCAGCAGCGGCGCCGCGATGTAGATCGACGAGAACGTGCCGGTGAAAATGGCGAACGTCATCACCAGCGCGAACGGCCGCAGCACTTCGCCCGCCAGCAGCACGAGCGCCAGCGTGGTCGCCATCGTGGTCCCGTGAGTCAGGACCGAGCGCGGCAGCGTCTCGTTGATGGAGAGGTTCAAGATCTCGTACAGGTTCTGGCGCCGGTACTTGCGCAGGTTCTCCCGCACCCGATCGAAAATGATGATGGTGTCGTTGAGCGAGTAGCCGACCATCGTCAGCACGGCGCCGACCACGACCAGGCTCACCTCGAGATCCAGATACCGGATGAACGCGATGGTGGTGAGGATGTCGTGAAACGTCGCGAGCACGGCGGCGAGGCCGAACCGCCACTCGAACCGGAACGCCAGATAGATGAGCGTGACGATGAACGAGAAAAAGATGGCGAGGAACGCCTTCCCCTGCAGCTCGCGCCCCACCTTCGGCCCGACGGCCTCGGTCCGGACGATCGCGTACTGCCCCGCGCCTACGCCGCGCGCCAGCGCCGAGTCCACGGCCGCTGCCGTCGCCTGGGTGGAGCCCTCGGCGGTGACCCCGCTCGTACCCAGGCGCGCGGTCACGACATAGTCCGTCGGCGTCCCAAACTGCTTGATCTCGGCGTCGCGGATGCCCGCGGCGTCGAGCGCCGCGCGCAGCCGGTCGGTGCCAACCGGTTGCGTCGTCTGCACCTGGATCAGGGTGCCGCCAGTGAACTCGATCGAGTAGTTCAGGCCGTGCACCAGGAACAGCGCGAACCCCGGGATGATGATGGCCGCCGTGAGCCCGTAGGCCCAGCGGCGCCACTTGATGAAGTCGTAGTTGGCGTTGGCGAAGAGACGGATCATGTCAGACGCTCAGAGTGGCCATGTCCGGCCGGCGCTGCAGCCAGATCATGTAGAAGGTTCGCACCACGAAGATCGCGGTCACCATCGACGCGGCGATACCGATGATGAGCGTGATCGCGAAGCCCTGCACCGGCCCCGTCCCCACGAGATAGAGAATGAAGGCGGTGAGGGCCGTGCTGACGTTGGAGTCGATGATGGCGCTCATGGCGTGCGTGAAGCCTTCGTCCACCGCGGTGCGCACCAGTTTGCCGTGCTGCAGCTCCTCGCGAATACGCTCGAAGATCAGCACGTTCGCGTCGACCGCGATGCCGACCGAGAGCACCAGCCCGGCGAGCCCCGGCAGGGTGAGGGTGAAGCCGAAGGCCGCCAGTCCCGCGAGCGTGAACAGCACGTACAGCGTGAGGGCCGAGACGGCGAGCGCCCCCGACCACCGGTAGTACACGACCATGATCAGGATCACCAGCACCACGCCCACGATGCCGGCGCGGATACCGTCGGTGATCGAGTCTTTCCCGAGCGACGGGCCGATGGTGCGCTCTTCGATGATGGTGAGCGGCGCCGGAAGCGCGCCCGCCTTGAGCACCAGCGCCAGGTCCTGCGCCTCCTGCAGCGGCTTCGCGCCCAGCTCGATCTGGCCGTGCTGGCCGATCTGGCCCTTGATGATCGGCGGTTGACCCTGCACCCGGCCGTCGAGGATGATCGCCATGTAGTCCTGCACATGCCGACCGGTCTCGCGCTCGAAGATGCGCCCGCCGCGGCGCGACAGCACGAAGTTCACGACCGACTGGTTGGTGAGGGGATCGCGCGTGGCGCGGGCGTCCTGCAGCTCCTCGCCCGTGATGATCGGGCGGTCCTCCACGGCGTACAGCGCCCGGTAGCTGCGCGCCGCGCGGGACGAGACCTCGTTCCCCCACTTGAGCTCGATGCCCCGGGGCATGAGCCGCCGCACGTCGGGGCGCGCCAGCAGACTCTCCGCCACGGGCACCTGCTCCTCCGGCACCAGGTACTCGCCCGGGAGCTGGCCCTGGAACAAGAGCGAGGACAGCGCGCCCGGCGCGTTCACGTCCGAGGTGTCCTTGGCGGCGGGCTTGCCCTTGGCACGCTTGCCTTTCGCCGCGCCGGTGTCGGCGCCGAACAGCTGCGTCACGCTCGCGGCCGCGGCCGCCTGCCCCGCGGGCTTGACGCCGGCCAACCGCAACGCCTTGTCGACCTCGGGCAGCGCGTCGCGGAACAGGTTCTTCATGTCGGTGATGCGGAACTCGAGGAACGCGGTGCGCTGAATGACGCTCTTGGCGCGCGCCGGATCTTTTTCGCCGGCGAGCTCGACGATCAGTCGATTGTTGCCGACCACCTGCACCACGGGCTCCGTGACGCCGAACTCGTCGATCCGGGTGCGCACCACCCGCTCGGCGCGTCGGATCGCTTCGGCGGCGTCGGGCACCGGTCCTTTCGACTGGTCGACTTCGAGCGCGAGGTGGATCCCCCCCTGCAGATCGAGGCCGAGGTTGATGGGCACGCGCCGGATGGTCGTGTCTTTCATGCGGCCGGTCGCGGCGTCGCGCACGCGCTGCGTGGTGTTCGTCGGGATCAGGGCCCAGATGCTCAAGACCAGGACGATACCGACCGTGATCAGTCGTGAGCGCACCGTGTAGAACATCGCGTCCTCTACCCGTTGAGAACCGAGCGCGCCGCGACGGCGTCGCGCTCGATCTGGTCCACCAGCGCCTGGCGCGACGGGAACGTCTGCACGTCCCGCAGCCGTCGCACCCACTCCACGGTCACCGTTTCACCGTACAGGTCACCCGCAAAATCGAACAGATGAGCCTCGAGAGCGCGAGCCGTCACCCCGAACGTGGGGCGCGGACCTTGATTCATCACGCCGCCATACCGCTTCCCGCTTCCCGCATCCCGCTTCCCGGCTATTTCCACCCACACCGCGTACACTCCATCTGGCGGCAGCAGCTTGCGGGGGTCGGGCGGCGTGAGGTTGATCGTAGGCACGCCGATCGTCCGGCCGCGTCCCGCCCCGCGCTCCACCACCGCCCGCAGGCTGTAGCGGCGCCCCAGACCACGCTCGGCGGATGCCAGGTCGCCGTGCGCCACCGCCGTGCGGATGAGCGACGAGGAGATGGGCTGGCCCCCGTCGGTCACGGCCGCCACCACCTCCATGGCGAATCCGTCCTGGCTCGCGAGCCGGCGCACCAGCTCGACGTCCCCCGAGCGTCCCCGCCCGAACCCGTGATCGTACCCCAGTACCAGCGTCTCCATGGCGAACCGCGCCCGCAACACGTCCCGCACGAATTCCTCGGGGCCGAGGCGCGCGAGCTCCGGCGTGAACGCCAGGACTTCGATCCGCTCGACGCCGAGCGTCGCCGCCTGCGCCCGCTTTTCGTCGGGCAGCGTCAGCAGGCGCGGCGCCGCGCTCGGGTTCACCACCTCGAGCGGGTGTGGATCGAACGTCACCAGCAGGCTCACCAGGCCGCGGGCCCGGGCGCGGCGCACCACATCGTCCAGCACCGCCCGGTGCCCGCGGTGAATGCCGTCGAACGTGCCGACCGTCGCGACGGTCGGCGTCACGGCTCCGCCACCACGACCCGGGGCTTGAGCAGCTCGCCGGCGCGTTCCGCCACCGCCAGCAGCCGGCCGTCCGCGAACAGGGCCACCCGTCCCTCGTCCCCCGTCGCTCCTGCCGCCGGCAGCGGCCTCCCGTGCAACACCGCGTCCCGCTCCAGGGCCGTGAGATCGCGGCGCGGCAGGTCGGCGACCAGCTCAGCCGGATCACGCAGATCCTGCCGCGTCACCGCTTCAGGCGCCACGGCCTCCCCGAGCCCGTACGGGCCGACTGCGGTCCGGGTCAAGGTCGCGAGATGCGCGCCGCATCCCAACGCCGCCCCGACGTCGCGCGCCAGGCTGCGGAGGTACGTCCCCCCGCTCACCCGCGCCTGGAACGAGAGGTCGGGCGGCGCGAAGCGGACCAGCGCGAGCTCGGTGATCTCCACCCGCCGTGGCGGGAGCACGACCGTCTCGCCCCGGCGAGCCCGCCGGTACGCCCGAACGCCCGCCACCTTCACCGCCGAGTAGGCGGGCGGCCGCTGGTCATAGGCGCCGCGGAACGTCGCCAGCACCTGCTCCACCTGCGCGGCGTCGCTGCCCCGCCAGGCCTCCGAGGTCGCGACGGGCTCCCCCGTCGCGTCGTCGGTGGTGGTGGTGGTGCCGAGGCGGATCACGCCCTCGTACGCCTTGGACCACGCCGCGGCGAGCGGTGCGAGTCGCGTGGCGCGTCCCACCACCAGCACGAGTAACCCTGCGGCAAAGGGATCGAGCGTCCCCAGGTGACCCACCCGGTCGGTGCCGAGGGCACGCCGCACGGTATCGACGACGTCGTGCGATGTGGGCCCCTCGGGGCCCCCCGGCTTCACCACGACCGCGACGCCGGAGATCAGCCCGCGCCCTCCTTGAGTTTCCGCAGCACCTGGTCGATACGCTGCGCGTGCTCGAGGCCGCGATCGAGCTCGAAGTGCAGCTCGGGCGTGGTGCGCAGCGGCAGCTCTTTCGCGACCTGGGCCCGGAGGAAGCGGGCGGCGCTCGTCAGGCCTTCGAGCGACTTCGCCTTCTCCTCCTCGCTCCCCATCACGCTCACGCGCACGCGGGCATGGCCCAGGTCGCCCGAGACCTCCACCGCCGTGACGGTCACGAACCCGACGCGCGGGTCACGCACGTTGCCGGTGAGAAACTCGGCCACCGTCTGGCGAATCGCTTCGGCCACGCGCTCGGGGCGGTGGCTCGGTCGTCGCATCATGTCAGAAAAAGCTCGTGCTCGTGTCCACAATCCGGGCGCCGTCCGCGGCTTCCACCAGCTGGTCCGCCTCCCGCAGCACGCTCTCGGCGTGCCGGCGATCGGTCGCCACGACGCACGCCGTGAGCTCGGCGCGCTGCCACAGGTCATGGTGGGCCGTCTCCGCGGCCGAGACGTTGAAGCGGTTGTGGAGACGGTCCTTGAGGCTCTTCAGGACGTGGCGCTTGTCCTTGAGGGAGCGACACGCCGCGAGGTGCAGCTCCCACGTCATGACCCCGACGATCACGCGGGCGTCAGCGAGCGCGCGACCTCCTCAATCCGGTATGCCTCGATCAGGTCGCCCACTTTCAGGTCGTTGAAGTTTTCGACGCCGATGCCGCACTCGAAGCCCTCGCGCACTTCGCGCACGTCGTCCTTGAAGCGCTTGAGCGAGGCCAGGGTGCCGTCATACACCTCGACGCCGTCGCGCACCACCCGCACCCGCGCCGTACGCGGGATCACGCCCGAGCGGACGAAGCTCCCGGCGATGGTCCCCACCTTCGCGATCTTGAAGATCTGCCGGACCTCCGCTTCGCCCAAGACCACTTCCTTCTTTTCGGGAGCGAGCAGGCCCGCCATCGCCGCCTTCACCTCTTCCACCGCCTCATAGATGATGCGGTAGGTGCGGATCTCCACCTTTTCCCGCTCGGCCGAGGCGCGCGCGTTGGAGTCGGGCCGCACGTGGAAGCCGATGATGATCGCGTTGGAGGCTTTGGCGAGCAGGACGTCGCCGTCGGTGATCGCGCCCACGCCCCGGTGCACGACCTCGACCTTCACCTCGGGCGTGGACAGCTGCGCCAGGGCGTCCGCCAGCGCCTCGGCGGGACCGCCCTGATCGGCCTTGATGATGATGCGCAGCGCAGCGGCGCCGCCCTCGGCCCGCTCCGCCATGAAGTCTTCGAGCGTCTTCACGCGGCCGGTGCGGCGGTGCTGCGCTTCGCGCTCCAGCCGCTGGCGCTTCTGCGCGATGTCGCGCGCCGCCGCGGCGTCGGCCATCACCTGGAACGTGTCGCCCGCCTCGGGCACGCCCTCGAAGCCGAGCACCTGGACGGGCGTCGAGGGGCCGGCGGCGTCCACCGTCTGCCCGCGCTCGTCGTACATCGCGCGGACCCGGCCGTAGAACTGGCCGCAGATGAAATCGTCCCCCACCCGCAGCGTGCCGTTCTGCACGAGGATCGTGGCGAGCGGTCCCTTGCCGGGGTCGAGCGTCGCCTCCAGCACCGTGCCCTGGGCCTTGCGGTCGGGGTTCGCCTTCAGGTCGAGCAGCTCCGCCTGCAGCAGGATCTGGTCGAGCAGCTCCTGCACGTTCGTGCCCGCCTTGGCGGAAATCGGCGTGGCGAGCGTGGTGCCGCCGAACTCCTCGAGCACCACGCCGTGCGCCAGGAGGTCCTGCTTGACCTTCTGCACGTTGGCGGTGGGCAGGTCGATCTTGTTGATCGCGACGACGATCGGGACGCCCGCGTTCTTGGCGTGCGAGATCGCCTCGATCGTCTGCGGCATGATGGCGTCGTCCGCCGCGACGACCAGCACGACGATGTCGGTCACCTGGGCGCCGCGCGCACGCATGGCGGTGAACGCCTCGTGCCCCGGGGTGTCGAGGAAGGTGATCGAACGATTGTCCTTGAGCTTCACCTGGTAGGCGCCGATGTGCTGCGTGATGCCGCCCGCCTCACCCGCCACCACGTTCGCCTTGCGGACGTAGTCGAGTAGCGACGTCTTGCCGTGGTCGACGTGCCCCATGACCGTCACCACCGGCGAGCGCGGCTTGCGCGCACCCGCCTCCTCCGTCACGGCCTCTTCCGGCGCCGCGACGGCGTACTCCTCCTCGCGCACGGCCTGGAAGCCGAACGCGGACGCGATCAGCTCGATCATGTCGAAGTCGAGCCGCTGGTTGATCGTCACCATCTGCCCCAGCTCCTTGAAGGCAAACGCGACGATCTCCTTGGCGGGGACCTTGAGATTGTTGGCGAGCTCGGAGACGGTGATGAACTCCGTCACCCGCACCAGCGTCTTCTCGCGCTCCTTCTCGTCGCGTCGCTTCTGCTCCTCGACGTCGCGGAAGCTGGGACCTTCCTCGCGGCGGTGCACGCCCTTGCGCCCCACCGGTCCTTTGATCGAGGCGAGGGTGCGCGAAATGTTCTGCGCCACGGCCTCCTGGTCCACCAGCGACTTCTTTCCCTTCTTGCGCTTCTTCCCCTTGTCGCGTCGCCGCTCTTCGAGCGGGCCCGCGCCGGGGGCCGCGGACGCGACCGGTCGGGGCGGGACGGCGCCGCCGGGCGCGGCACTGGCCACGGGCTTGGGGCGGACGGGCGTGGGGATCACGGGACGCGGTGGGGGCGGCGCGGCCAGCCCGGGGCCCGGCGGGGGGGCCGCCGCGGCCGTCGGCGCCGCGAACGGGCTGGCGGCGAACGGCTCGGGATGCGCCTCGTCCGCGGCGGGCAGCTCCTTGAACAGGGCGGCCGCGCGCTCTTCGAGCGAGGGCTTCTCTTCGTCGTCGACGGCCTTTGCGGCCTCGAGCGCCTCGCGCGCCTTGAGCTCGCGCTCCGCTTCGATGGCGGCCTCGGCCTGCGCCTCCGCTTCCGCGGCGGCGACCTCGGCCGCGGTCCGGCGGCGGCGCTTGGGACGCTCCTCCGGCGCCGCGGCCACCGGCTCGGCGGCCGCCTTGACGGCGCGCCGGCGCTTGGGAGCTGCAGGCGTCTCCTTCTGCTTGCGCTTGTCGCGCTCCCAGCGCGCGCGCATCAGCGCCACCTGCTCCGGCTTGAGCGGTGAGAGGTGGCTCCGCACGAAGATGTCCTGCTCCTTGAGCATGCCGATGAGCTGCTCTGCGGAGATGCCGAACTCAGCCGCCAGATCGTGAATCCGCGTCGTCGTCACTCACTCCTCCAAAGACCCGACCAAGCCGCGCGCCAGCGCGGCGTCCGCCACCCCGACCGCCTGGACCGGCGGCCGGCCGAGCCCGTGCCCCAGTTCGAACGCCCCGGGCCCCCGCACGATCGGCACCCCGCGGGCCCGCGCGAGGCGCTCCACCTTTTCCACGGTGCGGGCACTGGCGTCGCGGGCCAGTACCACGCAGCGCAACGCGTCGCGCTGCAGCTTCGCCCGCACCCCTGCCACACCGACCACCACCCGCCCGCCCCCACCCCGCAGCCCCAACCCCAACAGCCGCACCACCCGCTCGCTCACGCCGCCGGAGCGGGCGCCCCGTCCGGCGCGCCTGCCGGGCCGGGCTCCGGTTCGTCCTCGCCTCCCTCTTCGGTCATCTCGTTGAGGAAGGCCATGAGCTTGTCGGCAATCTCGGGCGTCATGCCGGCGATCTTGTCCACGTCCTCACGCTCGAGATCGAGGATGTCCTGCAAGGTCTTGTGGCCCGCCTGCGCCAGCACATCGACGAGCTCCACCGGCAGACCCTTGAGCTCCCGCAGCGCGACGTTGGTCGCGGCCTCTTCCTCCGGGCGCGGCAGCGGCGCGAACAGCGGCCCTTCGCCACCCCGCTCCAGCCACTCGCGGCTCGAGTACAGGTCGATCTTCCAGCCGGTGAGCTCGGAGGCGAGCCGCACGTTCTGACCGTTTCGCCCGATCGCGAGCGAGAGCTGGTCTTCGTCCACGATCGCCTGGATCGTCTTGGTATCGGGGTCGGAGAAGACGCGGGCGACTCGCGCCGGCGCCAGCGCCAGCTTGGCGAACCGCTCCGGGTCGGGCGACCAGGGCACGATATCGATGCGCTCGCCGTTGAGCTCGTTCACCACGGCCTGGACGCGCGAGCCCTTGAGCCCGACGCAGGCGCCCACCGGATCGATCGAGTCGTCGCGCGAGGACACGGCGATCTTGGTCCGGCTGCCGGCCTCGCGGGCGGTGGCGCGAATCTCCACGATCTGCTGCTGGATCTCCGGCACTTCGAGCTTGAACAGCGCCTTGACGAACAGCGGATCGGCGCGCGACAGGATCAGCCGCGGGCCCTTGGGCGTCTCCTCGATACGCTTGAGCACCGCCCGGATCGTGTCGCCCTGATGGAAGTGCTCGCGGTGATTCTGCTCGCGATAGGGGATGATGGCCTCGGCCTCGCGGAACTTCGCGAGCATGACCACGATCTTGCCGCGCTCGATCTGCTGCACTTCGCCCGACAGCAGCTCTCCCACCTTGTCGGCGAACTCTTCCCGAATGCGCGCCCGCTCGCCCTCGCGCACCCGCTGGATGATGCGCTGTTTGGCGGCCTGCACCGCGGTGCGGCCGAACGCCTCGAACGGTACCTCCTCCTCGAGCACGTCGCCTACCTGGAAGTCCTGGTCTTCGAAGCGCGCCTCTTCGAGCGCCACCTGCGAGCCCGGATCTTCCACGGCCTCGACCACGGTGCGCAGCACGACGATGCGGATCGTGCCCTTCAGCTCGTCGATGCCGATTTCGGCCCGCACGTTGGGGCCGTAGCGCTTCACCAGGGCGGCATGCAGCCCGTCCTTCAAGAGGTCGAGCAGCTCTGTCCGCTCGAGCTGCTTGCTGTTCGTCAGCTCGCGGATCGCGGAGACTACGTCGCTGGTATTCGTCGTCATGAGTTCCTCGTCACCAATCCACCGCCAACCGCGCGTCGCGGATACGCGCGAGCGGTATCGGCTGCGCCTCCGCCCCGTCCCGCTGCAGCACCACCGTCGCCTCGTCCGGCACGGCCACGATACGCGCCCTCACCCGGCCGAGCCCCGCAACTGTCGCCTGCACCTCCCGGCCCACGAACCGCACCCAGTGCCGGTGCCAGCGCAGCGGACGCTCCAGGCCGGGGCTCGACACCTCGAGCATGTAGCGCCGGCCCAACGGGCCGTCCGCGTCGAGCCAGGCCTCCAACGCCCGGCTCGCCATGGCGCAGTCGGCTACCGTCACCCGCCGCGCCGCGCCGTCCGCGGGCCACTCGATGCGCACTTGAACGAGGGGCCGCTGCGGCGTGCCGCCGATGCGGAGGTCGGCCAACTCGAGACCCAAGACTTCCAGTCGGGACCGAAACGACTCGACGAGACTGTCGGAGAGCATGACCGAACGCCAAAAAAAAGCGCGGGCCTCACTTCGCCCGCTTCACCGGCGGAATCTAGCCGCCCGACTCCGGCTGTCAAGCTGCGCTCGACGGCAGCCCAACGTACGCGATCATACGCCCGTCCCGTCCACCCGAAGCGCGATGCGAAAAGAAGTGATCGCGGTCGTGGGCACTGCACCAGGGAGACGTGCTGATCTCCACGAGCCCCAAGGCGCGCCCCTGCTCCACCAGCACTTGCCGCAGATCGAGCCGGCCCGGCTCGGTCTCGACGCGGCCGTAGGCTTGCGTCAGCACTTCAGAACCTACTTCATAACACGCACCGCAAATACCTATTCCACAATGCATTACGATATCGCTCGCGCGCACGAAGGCCTCTCGTTTGAGCAACTCGACGCCGCGTTCCAGAATCCGTCCCACGGTACCGCGCCACCCGGCGTGCAGCAGCGCGACCACCCGCTTGTCGGGCGCCGCGAGGTAGACGGGGATGCAGTCGGCGACCGTGATGGTGAGCAGCAACCCCGGCGCGCCGGTCGCGTGGCCGTCGATGCCGTCGAGGATGAGCCAGCCGGATGTGGGCGCGCGGTGCCACGCGATGGCCGTGCCGTGGATCTGGTGCGAGAGCACCAGGCCCGGGAAGCGGGAATCGAAAGCCGCGCGCACCGCCCGCCAGCGGCTCATCACCTGCCCCACGTTCTCCTCGCTCCACAACCCCAGCGAGAAGCCGCGCCCGCGCGTCGTGATGCCGGCGACGACGCCATAGCGCTCGGCCCATTCGCGCAGCTCCATGCGGGGGACCGCGGAGTCGCCGACGGGCTGCTCCCTGAGCGTCGGATAGTCGGACCGTCGGACGGTCGGACTCGATGTGGGATCGGGCATCACCGTCTCGCGGTCCGACTGTCCGGCTGTCCCTCGAGCCGCTCGACCTGCGCCCCCAGGCCCCGTAGCCGGTCGTCGATCCGCTCGTAGCCGCGGTCGATCTGGCCGATGTTGTGGATCACCGACTCGCCCTGGGCCGCGAGGGCCGCGAGCAGCATCGCCATCCCCGCCCGGATGTCGGGGCTTTCGACCACCCCGCCCCGGAGCGGCGAGGGTCCGGCGATCACGGCGCGATGGGGGTCGCACAGGACGATGCGCGCCCCCATCCCGATGAGCTTGTCCACGAAGAAGAGACGCGACTCGAACAGTTTCTCGAACACCAGCAGCAACCCTTCGCATTGCGACGCGACGACGATCGCGATCGACATCAGGTCGGCGGGGAACGCCGGCCACGGGCCGTCCTCGAGCTTGGGGACGTGCCCGCCCAGGTCTGGCCGGATGCGGCGCTCCTGACCAGCGTCCACCACGAGCGTCGTGCCGTCGAGCCGGGGCCGCACGCCGAGGCGCTCGAACGCGAGCAGCGTGGCGCGGAGATCGTCCCCCCGGACGCCCTCGATCGTGATCGCGCCGTTGGTCACGGCGGCGAGCCCGATGAACGAGCCGATCTCGATATGATCGGGCCCCAGCGCGAACGCCGCACCCCGAAGCGGGCGGCCGCCCTCCACGGTGAGCGTGTTGGTGCCGACACCCTGCACCTCGGCGCCCAAGCTCGCGAGAAAGCGGGCGAGGTCCTGGACGTGGGGCTCGCACGCGGCGTTGCGGAGGGTGGTCGTCCCGCGGGCCGAGACGGCGGCCATCAGCGCGTTCTCGGTGGCGGTGACGCTCGGCTCATCCAGAAAGATGTCGGCGCCGGCGAGCCGCTTGGCCTCGACCTGGTAGGTGGCCCCGACCGTCACCGCGGCGCCGAGCTGCTCGAGGGCCAGGAAGTGCGTGTCCACGCGGCGTCGCCCGATCACGTCGCCCCCCGGCGGGGGCAGGCTCACCCGTCCGAACCGGGCGAGCATCGGTCCCGCCAGCAGGATGGAGGCGCGGATGCGCGCGCCCAGCGCCGGATCGAGCTCGCGCGGCTCGGCGCCGGCCGCGTTCACCTCCACGCTGTTCGATCCCGTCCAGGCGACGGTGACGCCGAGGTGAGCGAGCAGCTCGAGCATCGTTTCCACGTCGCGAATGTGCGGCACGTTCTCGATGCGGCATGGCCCGTCGGCGAGCAGGGTGGCCGCGAGGATGGGAAGTGCCGCATTCTTGTTGCCCGCCGGACGGATGGTGCCTTTGAGCGGACGACCGCCCGTGACGGCAAAGGACGGAGGCATGGGTGAGGCAAGCTATGCGGCCGCTTGCGCCGGCGTCAAGCGCGCCGATCGCGGCTTTCGGGGGGGTAGACTTTCTACACCCATATGGTGTAGACATTCTACATCCTATGAACGAATCGCGCGGACTCTCCCGTCTCGAGCTGCTCCAGGGCACGCTCGACTTGATCATCCTCCAGACCCTG
>QHUT01000093.1 GCA_003222055.1 Gemmatimonadota bacterium | reverse complement strand
CGACAAGCTGGGGAGACGCAGGCTGCCGTAGACCGAAGTTGCCGGTGCATCCACGGCAAGCACGTAGCTGCCGGGGCTTGCGTAGGGCAGACGGAATCGGCCGGTCGCGTCAGACCGAGCCGTCCCCAGCACGCCCCAGGTTGCCTCGTCGCTCGGATAGTTCGGATTGACAACGAGCAGTGTGATCGACGCGTCAGCGATCGGACCAGCGTTCTGGCCCATCACCGTGCCGCTCACCGACCCCGTTACCGCAGTATTGCGCACCTGCATGTAGCCCACGTAGTTGAAGCCCGCCGCCGGGTTGGCGGGGTCACGCGCATAGAAGCTGCGGCCGAGGTCAAAGTCGATGACGACCACCGCACCTGTGTCGCCGATCTGAATAGGAGGATCCGTAAAAAGTCCGAAACTGAATCGGCTTGGGTATCCACCCCAATCGATGCCCGGTGAGGTCTTATTGGTGAGTATGGTGCCGTCCTTCAGCGTGATGCTCGACGAGTCGGCGTCGATGGTGACGAGGAATTGCACATATTGGCCCGAGTACAGGATGCCCTCACCTAACTTCGCAGCCGCCCCGTTTGCGAGCTCGAGCAGGTTGTAGGCGCGGTGCGGGGCCGCGATGACACCGGGCCCCGTGCCCACGGTGTCGGGGTTGGTCCCGGCGGCGACGCGCACGATGTAGACATCGACTCGCGCCACCTGGTCGTACGGGAACGGGGCGTCGATGAGAAAGACTTGAGTCGGTCCGGCCTTGGTCGTATTCGTCGTCCCATTATGTTGCGAGCACGCCGCGATCACGGCGATGCCGAGCATCGGACCCGCAAGGTGCTTCATCGCCGTCCTCCGTACCGGGCAAATGCCGTTACTGTAACAAGCCCTCCCTATCACCGAAGCTGCGCGCGGTGGTGGCTCGGCGCAACCGACCTCACCGGCGCCGATCCAAGGTTGTGACTCTGCAAAAGGTTGTGCCTTTGTAAGAGGTAGGGGCACAGCATGCTGCGCCCCTGCGCGACGTCTCAGGCGTCTCGCCCACCGTAAACCGCCAACAGCCGACGTTGCGGGTGCACCACAGTTGCGCGGACCGAGTCGGGCTTGTACGGTAGTGGCGAACGCCACCCGAGGAGGTGGGGCCGTGAGTCAAACGAACGGCCACAAGCGAAGCGACGCGCTCACTCGCCTCGGCGACTGAGCGGCAAGCCCCCGAGGGTCAGCTAGGGCCTCTCGGGGGCTTCTGCTTGTGGGAGGTCGTTCACGGCCCGAGCACCACACCCTGCGCCTGCCCGTGCTTGGTCTCCACGTCGTAGGCGCGGTTCCTCGCGCGGCCATCCGCCACGATCCGCTCCGCCGTGCGCGACGCCTCGTCGGAAAGCAGGTCGCAATTCATCCCCCGCAGCGGCGTGAGCGCGGCCATCACCTCGCGGGCGTTGCGCTCGGCGATCGTCCGGTGCCCGGCCTCGTGGAGCCGGACGGCCTTGAGGTAGGCCTGCCATGACTTCTGCAGCTCGGCGGAGGCGGTGGCGGGCGGCTTCCAGCGGGGCAGCGTGACGGCCACGGTGAGCGTGACCTTCACATCGCGCAGGACGCAGCCGTCGGGACGCGACGCCGTACCGTAGCCCCACTCGATGCTCCACACGGTCAGCGCGTCCCGCGACTTGCCGCTCTCGTCCTTGGGGCCCAGGCGGTTGATCTGATCACGCAGCGCGCCGGCGCTCGATCCATCGATGTCGTAGTACTGCTCGGTGGCGACGATCGACGCGCGCAGGGCGCTGGCCGCGGCGGGCGCCGGCGCCGGTGCCGGAGGGGGCGCGACCTCGGGGGACGAGGAGCCGCACGCGGAGGCGAGGGCCAGCGCCGCGAGCATTGCCGTGCGCATGTGCGGGCTACGCCAGCGTGATGTCGTGCTCGATCACCAGATTCACCGGCAACCCCTGGATCTCGAGCCGGGCACGGGCCTTGAGGGTCTCGGTACCCTTGAGCTTGCCCGAGCGCACCGCCGCGTCGACGCTCTTTTCGATCTCGCGCTGGGCGTCGACGCCGAAGTGCTTCAGGAACTTGCGGACGGAAAGATTGAACGCCTCGTCGTTCATGGGGTCACCTTGAAAACCTGATCGTGTTGCCGCGTGCGCTCGGTCACCTGGATCGCGACCTCGTCGCCGACCTTGGCCTGCGGCACCTTCTGATGGTTCACTTCCATCGAGACGATCTGCGTCGTGAACTCCGTGGTATGTCCGTGGAACCGGAGGCTGTCGCCTACGGCCAGGATGCCCTCGGTCACCCGCACGACCGCGACGCCCGGCCCCTTGAAATAGTGCACCACCGTTCCGACCAGCTGCTCCGGCATCGGTACTCCTCGCGTGCCTCGCCTACCACGATATCGTGGCGGCTCCGGGGCCGCTACTTGATCGCCACCTGCGCGGTCCACCGGGCCGGATCAACGGCACCGTGCGGCAACAGGCGCCACCAGAAGCGGTGGCGCCACCTATCGAGCCCGGTCGTCACCCAGCCTGCCTCGGCCACCGGGATCAAGTGACGCAGCGCCACCGCCAGGCGCCAGCGCCGCCAGCGGAACCCCCGGGCCCTTCGGTTCGTCGGCCGGTACTGCGCCCAGCCGATGGACTTGAAGCAGCCAGCCGGCCCAAAGTCGTCCGACCCCAGCACATCTTCGACGAACGTGCGCAGCGGTCCCGGCCACGTCCCCACCACATCGTGCATGGCGACGATCGCGCCCGGCGCGAGGTAGGGGCGAAACAGCGCGAGGTCCCGCTTCACGGCTTCGTACAGGTGATCGCCGTCGATCCAGAGGAGCCGGATCGGCCGACTCCAGTCGCGCGCCACTTCCTGGGAGAACGCCCGACGGCAATCGACGGCCTCCGCCACGCCCGCCCGGCGCAGATTCTCCTGGAACTCGTCGTAGGAAGATCTCCGGGAGCCGAGGTCGGGATCGGTCGTGGAGGGCGAGGTGTGCGGGTCGATCGCCACCACGTTCCCCAAGCCGTAGCGCTGTGCTACATACGCGAGCCCGACGGTGGATCGGCCCTTGAAGCTCCCGATCTCGACGATCGCGCCGTCCGCGGGCGCGGCGGCGGCGGCGAGCATCAGAAACCGCGCCTCCCGCTCGCTGAGGAAGCCGGGGGTGTCATTGACCCGGCGCCAGCCGTCGTCGCACACCGCCCGGAAGCCTGCGAGGTTCATCGCACCAGTATGCGAAAGCGGTTCCGGCGTCGCAAACCCCTCGCGCCCCTTCCGTTTCGCTTGCGCCGTCGTATCGTAGAAACCGTGTCTCCCGCTGAACCCGTCCGCGTCGTGGTGCTCACGCCGGTTCGCAACGAGGCGTGGATCCTCGAGCGGTTCCTCTCGGTGACGAGCAGGTTCGCCGACCACATCATCGTCGCAGACCAGCGCTCCACGGACGAGAGCCGCGCCATCTGCCGCCGCTATCCCAAAGTCGTTCTCATCGACAACCCGACCGACGAATTCAACGAGCGCGACCGCCAGCTCCTGCTGCTCCGCCAGGCGCGCGCGCTGGTTCCGCCGCCGCGTGTCCTCATGGCGCTCGATGCCGACGAGATCCTCGCGGCGAATGCCGTGCACACGCCGAGCTGGCAAAGAATGCTCGCCGCGCCGCCCGGGACCATCGTGTGCTTCGAGCGAGTGGATCTCTACGGAACGCCCGATCGGTGCATGCGGCATGAGGGGCTCAGGCCACTGGCTTATGTGGACGACGGCGTCGAGCACACGCCGCGCGACATGCACAGCACGCGGGTTCCCATTCCGGACTACGCGGGCCGCCTCATGCTCGACGACATCGTCGTTCTCCACTATGCCTCGCTGCGCCCCAGCGCGCTCGCGGCGAAGCTCCGCTGGTACAACGTGATCGAGAACGTGCGTGGCACCTGTCCCTGGGTGTTCAAACGCCGTTTCCGTTATGCCATGCATGTCGACTACACGGGAGCGGGGCGGGTGGAGCCCTGCTCTGTCGACTGGTTACGCGGGTGGGAGGACGCCGGAATCGACATGCGCACCGTGGCCCAGGAGCAGTACTACTGGTACGATTTCGAGGTGCTGCGGTACCTGAAGCAGCACGGCGCGCGGAAATTCTGGCTCGACGACATCTGGCACTTCGATTGGGAGGCGTGCCGCCTCCACGCGAAGCGTCGCAGCATCCCCGACGTACCGGCTGTCCCGGTCCATGCGCCGCCCCGCGCGCTGGTCGTCGCGATGGACGCGCTCAGCACGCTGCACCGCGTCCAGCGGCGCCTCCGGCACCGATTGACCGGTCGGTCCGGCCCCCGCTTCGCCTAGCTCGGCTCGGGACCCGGCGCGGCCACCGCCCGCGTGGCGGTGCCGATCAGCCGCTGTTGCTTCTCGCCCAGGAGCATCCTCGCATCGTCGCGCAGCCGCTCGCTCGAGTACACGGCGGCGACTGCGCTGCCCGAGCCGCACAACCGCACCCAGTAGGGATGCGTGGCGGCGAGCCGCTCGAACAGAGCCCGCAGCGGAGGATGCTTGCCGAAGACGGGAATCTCGAAGTCGTTCCCCCCCATCCGTCCGACGCTGCCCCAGGTCGCGAAGGCGTCCTCGGCGAGGACGACCGGGCCGTGCAAGGGCGGCTCGGGATTGAGCTGGTCCCACCAGCGGTAGGCGTCGGGCGTGGCGACGCCGACCGTCGGCACGGCGACGAGGACCGGCGCGGCGGGCGGCGGCGTGAGCCGGAACAGCCGCTCACCACGACCCCACGCCACGGCCGCGGGGGCGCCGCTCGCGAAGAACGCCACGTCGGCGCCCAGGCGCGCCGCAAAGTGGAGCAGCTCGGCGCGCGGCACTGCGTCGCCCGCGAGGGCGTTCACGGCGTGCAGCGACGCGGCGGCGTCGCTCGAGCCGCCGCCCAGGCCCGCCCGGACGGGGATCCGCTTGGTGAGCTCGATCGCCACGCCGAACTTGTGACCGGTCGCGTCGAGCACGGCGCGCGCCGCCCGTACCGCGAGATTGTCGTCGGCCGGACCCAGGTCGGGCCCGTGTACCGTGAGCGCGACGCCGCCCGGGGTCCGCGACACGGTCAGCTCGTCGGCGAGCTCGAGCAGCGCCAACGCCGTCTCGATCTGGTGGTAGCCCCCCGACTCGCGCGCGAGGATGCGGAGGAACAGGTTGAGCTTCGCGGGCGCCGTCGTGCGGACGCGGTCCGGGGGAGATGCCACGCTTCAGCAGTCCGTCGCGGCCGCCGTGCGCAACTCCGCGAGACGCAACCGCAGCTGCGAGAGCGAGTACAGCCCGAGCAGCGTGATCGGCAGGAACGTGCTCACGTGATAGGCCACCGCGTAGCTCACGGCGCGCGTCGCGTCGATACCGTACAGCGCCAGCGTCGCCCGCGTCGCGGCCTCGAACACGCCCACGAAGCCCGGCGAGCTCGGCAGCGCCACGCCGAAACCGATGATCCCCTGCAGCAGGAACGCGCCCACGGCGGGGACCGGGAGCCCGAACGCACGAAAGCACACGGCGAACGCCGCGGCGTTTACCAGCCACAGTACCACCGACCAGAGGACGACCGCGACGAAGCGGCCCGGGCTCTTGAGCACCTCGAGTCCCGCGACCAGGCCGTCGGCGATCCGGGCGACCCGATCCGCGACGCGCGCGGGCAGGAGGGCGTGCGTCGCGCGACCGAGCAGCCCGAGCCAGGGCGCGGGCCGATGCACTACCAGCACCGCCACCACCAGCACGGCTCCGAAGAGAGCGGCGGCGGTGGTCGTGATCGCGGACACGGATGCTCGGCCGATGTCGGCCTGGTGGGGGAACGCGGACGATCCGATCGCGACGGCCATGAGGCCCACGAGCATCAACCCGTCGAACACCCGCTCGACGCCCACCGATGCGAGGGCCGTCGAGAAGCGCACCGGGAGCTGCCGCGACGCCACGTACGCCCGGGCGACCTCGCCGGCGCGCACTGGGAGGAGATTGTTCGCCATGAACCCGATCGCGGTCGCGTGCCACAGGAGGGGCACGGGGTAGGCACCGCCGCCCACATCGCGGAGGATGAGCCGCCAGCGGACGGTGCGGATCGGGAACGTGAGCGTCGCAAGCGCGACCGTGGCCACGATGAGGCCGCGATTCGCCCGCCGCACGCCTTCCACCAGGTCGCCGGCGCTGACGCCGTGCAGCGCCCAGGCCAGGAGCCCGAGCGTGACCCCGAGCCCCACGACCCACGCCCACCGCGAGGCGGCAGCGCGGTTAGGAGCTAGTGGAACCGGGGTTGGGCTCGAGGGCGAGGGCAACGAGGTCGCAGACTTCTTCGACGAGGGCGCGCAGTGAGTCGCCGGTCGCCTGCTTCGCCGCGGCACGCAGCTCCTCGGCGCGCGCGAGCGCACGGTCGCCGCGGTACAGCAGGGTGCGGACGTCGAGGACCACCGGCTCGGCCGAGGGGAGCGCGGCGGAGGGTGACGCGGCGCGCTGACCGCCCGCGAGCAGCTCGTCCAGGGACGCAGCGCCGATGCCGCCACGCGTCAGCCGCTGATAGGCGGTCCACGAGCCGACCAGGTCGGCCGTCTCGGGCACCGGCTGGTCGGCGCGCGGCGCCAGCGGCTGGGGCGGCGGCGGGGGAGGCGAGGGAGGGGAGGAAGGGACGGGGCGCGGGACCGGCGCCGGAGCGGGAGCCCCGGGCTTGACGGCGCGGATCGCGGCCGTCACGGCATCGAGCTCGGCCGCGAGCGCCTCCTCGTCGCCGCCGCTCGAGCGCGCCAGTACGTCGCCGGCCCGGCGCAGCTCGGCGGCGACGGCGGCCGGACTCGTGACCGCGACGCCGGACGCGACGGCCTCGCGGGCGGCGATCGCAAATTGCGCCACCCGGTCGGCGAGCACTCCGCCACCGGCGTTCGCGAGCGCGCGGAACGTGGTGCCGAGCGTGTGGGCGCGCAGCTCGCGCTGCGTGGCGGACGGCGCTCGTTCGAGCGAGTCGGCCGCCTGGCGCAGGTGGTCGCCGTGGCTCACCAGTTCCAGCCGGCCCAGGGTCGAAGGGCGGGGGGCGGGAATGCCGCGGGACACGATGTGCGGGCCCGAGTCGCTGTAGTAGAGCGAGCCGATCGACACCACGTCGGGCTCGCTCTCCAGGAAGCGAACGAGCTGGGCGGCGAACTGGCTGAAATCCGGCCCCTCGGGGTCGGGGCGACCGCGCTCGGCCACCTCGCGTGCCGCGCGTGCGATCGCCGTGGCCCCGGCCTGGAACAACTCGCCCACGTTGGCGGGCGGGTCGATGCCGGCGCGGGACAGCTCGGCGATCGCGCGCTCGATTCCCTCGAGCAGGTCGGGGAGCGGAGGCAAGTCGTTCACGGCGGCGAGACCGCGGAGCGGCTGCAGCGCCCGCAGCACGTGCTGGAGCGGATCGTGCGCCACCGGGTTGGCGCGCAGCGCTTGGGCGGCCCGGTCCAGGGCGCTCGCGATCGCCGCCCCTTCCCGGGCCACGAACGCCCGCGCTCCCGCGTCGAGTCCCAGCGCTTCCGCGGCCCGCACCTGCGCCGAGGGCCGCCCGGCGAGCTGCTCGAGCTCCTGGGACAACGCCTCCGCCTTGGCGGTGTCGGCGTCGCTCCACGCGGGCGCCCGGCGCACGAAGATCTTCAGGTCGTCCACGCCGCGGACGGCCAGCTGCCTGGTCTGCGGGTCCCAGGCCCGTCGGCCCTCGCGCACGGCCCGCGCCACGGCTTCGAGCGCGGCCGCCGTGCGCGCGATGGCGTGCTGGTTGGCCATCAGCGCGCTGCCGCGCAGCGCGCGGGCGAGCCGTACCAGCTCGTCGGCGCTGGAGCTGTCGCCCGTGGCGAGCAGCGTGTCGAGCCGCTCGAGGTACTCCCCCGCCTCGAGGGCGAAGAAATCGGACATGCCGAGGGGTTTGGGAGGGCCGGTCATCGCGCTACCAAGCTAAGCCTTTCGGGCGTCGTCGACCAACTGCCGCATGCGGCGCACCGCCTCTTCCATGCCCCAGAAGACGGCGTTGCTGACGATCGAGTGCCCGATGTTGAGCTCTTCGATGTCGCGGATGGCGGCGACGGGCTGGACGTTCTCGTAGGTCAGGCCGTGGCCGGCGTGGACCGCGAGGCCGCGCGCCCGGGCGTGGGCCGCCGCGCGCGCCAGGGCCCGCAGCGCGGCGTCGCTCTTGCGCCAGGTGCGGGCGTAGCGGCCGGTGTGCAGCTCGATCGCGGGGACGCGGAGCTCCGCGGCACGGTCGATGGTCGCGCGGTCGGGGTCGATGAAGAGGCTCACGCGGATGCCGGCGTTCGCGAGTCGGCGCACCGCCGTCGCGACGCGGGCGTCGCCCCGGCGCAGCATTAGCCCGCCTTCGGTGGTGATTTCCCGACGCCGCTCGGGGACGAGCGTCGCCTGGAACGGCGTGACGCGCGAGGCGATGCGCACGATCTCGGGCGCCGCCCCGAGCTCGAGGTTCAGCACGGTGCGCAGCGACGTCGCGAGCGCGCGCACGTCGGCGTCCTGAATGTGGCGCCGATCCTCGCGCAGATGCACGGTGATGCCGTCGGCGCCGGCGCGCTCCGCGGTCGCCGCGGCCCGCACCGGATCGGGCTCGTCGGTCTTGCGCGCCTCGCGCAACGTCGCCACGTGATCAATGTTGACGTAGAGCCGCATGCCGCCTTACCTTCGGGTCACTCCGACCCCCCGAGGACGTATTCGTGAGGCCACGACTGCTCGTACTCATCGCGCTGGGCGCCCTCGCGTGCGGGGGGAGGGGCGGATCGCAGGCGCCCGCGCCGCAGTCGCTGCCGGAATCGCTGGCGCAGTTCATGTCCGCCGTCAAGGCGAACGACCTCGACCATATGAAGGCCCTGTGGGGTACGGAGCGGGGTCCCGCCTCCGGCTGGATGAAGAGCGAGGAGCTGAGGCAGCGGCTCACGGTGCTCCAGATCTATCTGAACCACGTCGGCTATCGCGTGATCGAAGGCCCGCTCCCCGTGCCGACCAAGGACGATCGACGGATGTTCCGCGTCGAGCTGCAACGGGCGACCTCGTGTACGGTGGTGGTTCCGATCGAGCTCGCGCATGCGAAAGACGGCCGCTGGCTGGTCGTCGGCACGGACCTCGCGGCGGTCGGCAACCCCGCCGAGGCGTGCAAGCGCTGACGCCGGTGGAACCGGGCGAGCCGTTCGAGTGTTGACCTATTCAGTGAGCTCGAGCAAGATGCCCGCCGTCGCTTTCGGGTGCACGAAGGCGATGCGCCGGCCGCTGGCGCCGCGCCGCGGGACGTCGTCGATGAGACGATACCCCGCGGCGCGACAGCGTTCGAGCGCGCGATCGAGGTCCGGCACACGGTAGCACACGTGATGAATGCCCGGCCCCCGCTTGGCCAGGAATCGCGCGACGGGGCCGTCGGGGTCGCGCGGCTCCAGGAGCTCGACGTGGACGTCGCCCAGCGCCAGGCCGACGATGGTGGCGCCGTCGGCCGTTTCCGGGTGTCCCGGCTCGAGGCCGAGCACGTCCCGGTAGAAGGGCAGGGCGGCGGCGATCGACGGCACGGCGATGCCGACGTGGGAGACCCGGACGCGGGGCGTAGTCATGTTGCCCGTCAACATAACGATAGCACCAGAGGGAGTGGAGCGGTCATGGCAGCGGAACATCTTTTGGCGGTCACGGACGCGACGTTCGGGCTGGAGGTCGAGCAGCACAAGGGGCTCGCCATCGTCGATTTTTGGGCGACCTGGTGCGGGCCGTGCCACATGGTCACGCCGATCCTCGACCAGCTGGCCGGCGAGTATCACGGCAAGCTGAAGGTGACCAAGGTGGACGTGGACGCCAACCAGCAAACGGCGATGCGCTTCAACGTCCGCTCGATTCCGAGTATTCTATTCTTCAAGGATGGGCGGCACGTGGATACGCTGGTGGGCGCGTACCCGAAGCCGGTATTCGAGCAGAAGATCCAGCAACACCTGTCGTAGCATCCTCCCCGGAGGGCCATGCGCGCGAGCACCGCTCGCCTGATGAACTCGCCGGTTCGCCTCGCGGACCTCACGTTCCCGCAGGTGAACCGGCTGATTCATCGCACCCGCCTGGCTTTCATTCATCTGGACAATCTGCTCGCCTTCGCGAAACGCGACCGGGACGGCCGCGTGGACGGCTACATCACCGCGTATCTGCCGGAGGAGTGTCTGCTGCTGTTTTTCCGGAAAGGCGAGGCCGTGAACGCCGCCTCGCTCCACACGGCCGGCCGGCAGGTCGTGACGATCTCCGAGGCGCTGAAGCGGATGCGCGCCGAGGTGGAGCGGGGCGAGCTCGCCTATTGCGCCGCGCCGCTGGAGCAGCTCGCCTGGATGTATCAGTCGTGCGCCGCGCCGGTCGAAATGCGGAGCGTCGATGCGTCGCAGCCGCGTGCATTCTTCGCGGCGTTCGCCCGCGACGAGGCCAACGGCATTCTGGAGCTGACGTCCAACGCGCGCGTGTCGTACGTGCGGTTCGACGCGGGACGCTTTGCGAGCGGCTACTTCTGCGACAAGCCGGAGACGATGGGCATTCCGAAGTTCCTCGAATCGCAGTTCCATGCCGGCGCCGATGGGCAGGCGCCGGTGTTGACCGCCGCGGGTTTCCCGTACGTTGCCGACTTGCCGCAGCAGGCGCCCAACGCGCTGATCAACACGTATCGCGAGCTGTACTGGCGCATCGTGGACGAAGTGGACAAGGAATTCCCCGGCGAGGCGCGACGGCGCGCGCAGAAGGTGAGCGCCGGGATCCTGGATGCGCACAAGGCGATCGCCCTCCTGTCCGCGCCCCGCGGGGCCGAGACGCCCGACGCCGTCGTGCAGCCCGAGGAGCTCTCCAGCGCCTTGACCGACTGGTCGCTGCAGCTGCTCGAAGGCGTGGAAGTGATGATGCCGGGGACGGCCCCCAAGATCCTGCGGGAGGCGACGCGGGAGCACCGCTACGTGTTGCAATCGGCCGGCTACTACGGACGGCTGCCGTGGCAGGTGTCGTGGTGACATGGCCGGCACGCTCTACGTCGTCGCCACGCCGCTCGGCAACCTCGAGGACCTTTCACCCCGCGCGGCCGCCACGCTGAGCCGGGTCACGGTGGTCGCCGCGGAGGACACCCGCCACACCAAGCCGTTGCTCGCCCACGTCGGCTCGCACGCCGACCTGATGAGCTTCCACGCCCACTCGAACGCGGGCGTGTTGCGCCGCATCCTGCACCTGCTGGGGAGCGGCAAAGACGTGGCGCTCGTGACGGACGCGGGCACGCCCGCGGTGAGCGACCCCGGGGCCGCGCTGGTCGCCGCGGCGCGGCAGCGCGATATCCCCGTCGTGACCGTCCCGGGCCCGACGGCCGTCGCCGCCGCGCTCTCCGTCTCCGGGCTCGGCGCCGACCGCTACCTCTTCCTCGGCTTCCTGCCGCGCAAGGGCGCCGAGCGGCGGCGCCTGCTCGAGACGGTCGCCGCGAGCGAATGGACGGTGGTGCTGTTCGAGGCGCCGCTGCGCACGACGGAGCTGCTCGAAGACCTGGCGGCCGCCTGCGGCGGCGAGCGGCGCGCGGCGCTGGCGCGCGAGCTCACCAAGGTGTTCGAGGAGACGCGCGCCGGGACCCTCACGGAGCTCGCGGGTTATTACGCCGCGGCGCCGCCCCGCGGCGAAGTCACGGTCGTGGTGGCGGGGACCGGCAAGCCCGCTCGCGCAGAACCCCCGGCCGATCCCGAAGCCCGTGCCCGCACGCTGCTCGCCCAGGGGATGACAAGGCGCGACGCCGCCGACCAACTCGCGGCGGAGACGGGAATCACGAGAAATACGGCGTATCGGCTCGTGAACGACCTATGACCCGCTCGACGGCCTTGCTGTGCGCACTGTTGGTGCCGCTCGCCGGCCGTCCCGATTGCGGATTGTGGATTTCGGATTGCGGATTGGCCGCACCGGCCGCTGTGTCGTCAAATCCGCAATCCGCAATCCGCAATCCGCGATTGGCCGCGCTCACCATCGGCCGCCTGCACTACGACGGCGGCGGCGACTGGTACACCGGCCCTTCCAAACTGCCCAACCTCCTCGCCGCGATTCGGCAGCGCACCGGACTCGCCGTCGCCGCGCGCGAGCGCGTAGTCACGCTCTCCAGCCCCGAGCTGTGGGACGTCCCCTACCTCTATATGACGGGGCACGGCAACGTCCACTTCTCGGACGAGGACACCCAAACCCTGCGTCGCTACCTGGAGCAGGGAGGATTCCTCCACGCCGACGACGACTACGGCATGGACAAGTCGTTCCGGCGCGAGATCGCCCGCGTGTTCCCGGATCACCCACTCGTTGAAGTGCCGTTGAGCCATCCCGTCTACCATGTCGTGTACGACTTCCCGAAGGGGATCCCCAAGATCCACGAGCACGACGGGCTGCCGGCCCAGGGGTTCGGGATCTTTTTGGGCGACCGCCTGGTCGTATACTATTCCTACCAGTCGGACCTGGGCGACGGGTGGGAGGATCCCGAGGTCCACCACGATCCCCCCGAGCTCCACGAGGCGGCATTACGCATGGGCGTGAACCTCTTTACCTACGCTGTGAGCGCGCTACCGTGACGGGCACGGCGGCCCGCCTGCGGCGGCTGGGACGCCCGCATGCGGTCGGCCGCGCCGCGGCCGTACTGCTGGCGAGCGTCGGCGCCGCGTTGGCGATCGCGGGAGCGGGCGTGGCGCTCGCCCCGAGCATCGCGGCCGTGCTGGGAGCGTGGCTCTTGATCGGAGGCGTCACCGTGCTGGCCGCGCGGTCGGCGTTTCGGGCGGGGCGCCACGCGGCGGCCCCGGCAGTGGGGCGATTGGTCGAAGCCGCGACGGGAGGCCGGCCGGGAAGCATCGTCGGGCTCGTTGCTCCGACGATGCCCGAGGGCGCGAGCGCCGAGCTGTGGACGCTGGCGGACGGGAGGGCGGTCGCGGTAGTCGATGGCGCGGCGCTCGCGGTGGGTCGCCTGCTCGCCCGCGGCACGCGCACATCGCTGGTCGCGGCCGCGGGTGCGGCGGCGCTGGGCGCGCTGCTGTTCGTCGCCATGGCCCCGGGCGCCGGTCGGGCTGCCGCGTTCTGGCATCCGTTCCGCACCCTCGCCGACACGCGCACGCCCGTGCGGCTCGTGGTCGACAAGCGCACGGTCCGGCGGGGCGACAGCGTCACGGTGACGATCGACGTCCGCGCGGCGACCCGCGCCACGCTCTGGACCCGCGGGCCGGGAGAGCCGTGGCGGGCCGCGCCGGTGACGCTCGACGCGCTGGGGCACGCTGTGCGACGGCTCGGACCGCTCCAGGCGGACCTCTACGTGCGCGCGTCGAGCGGCGGCCGGCGCAGCGCCGACGTCGTCGTGGCGGTGACGCTGCCGGCATTCGTCGCCGGCCTCGCGCTTACGGCGCGCTACCCGTCTTACCTGGGCCGTGCGGACGAGCCGCTCGCGCCCGGCGCGGACACGATCCCGATCCCCGAAGGCACGGTCATCCTGACCAGCGGGACGGCGAGCGTTCCGCTCGCGCGGGCGGCGTGGCGTCGTGGCGACGTCCGCGCGCCGCTCGCGGTCGCGCGCACCGCGTTCTCGGGGCGCTTCGCTCCTCGCGGTACCGGTGCGTGGCTCCTCGACCTGGCCACCGCCGATGGCGCGCCGCTCGAAGGCGACACGCCCGAGCTGCGGCTGACCGTGGTCCGCGACTCGGCACCGGTCGTCGCCGTCCCCGTGCCGGGGCGCGACACGACGCTTCCCCTGTCGCTGCGGCAGCCGCTGGTGATCGACGCGCGGGACGATCATGGTCTCGCGCGGCTCGAGGTGCTGAGCTGGCGCGTGAGCCAGACGGGGAAGGTGGGGGAGACGGTGCGGGAGTCGCTGGACGTGTCGGGTGCGGGGGAGCGGGCGATCGTGCAGGGTGATCTCGACGCCGAGCGGCGGGGGCTCCTGCCCGGCGACACGCTGCGGCTTCGCGCCGAGGCCTGGGACAATGCCCCCACGCCGCACGTCGGTCGCAGTCCCGAGATTGCGCTGCGGCTGCCGAGCCTCGAGGAGCTGCGCGCGGCGACCCGCGCCGCCACCCGCGACGCGACGGCGGAGGCGGACTCCATTGCCGACGCCCAGCGCGAGCTCGGCCGGCGCACCGGGGACCTGGCCCAGCAGCGCTCGCGCGACGAGACCGCGGCGCGCCGCGGCACGGAGGCCGGGCGAGAAAGTGCGCTCCCGTTCCAGGCCACGGAGCGGGCGCAGGCCGTCGCCCGGGAGCAGGAGGCGCTTCAGGCGCGCGTGCAGGAGCTGTCGCGGGCGGTGGAGCGGATCGCCCGGGCGGCGCAGGCGGCGGGGATCGGGGACACGGCGTTTCAGGCACGGCTGCGCGAAGTGCAGGAGCTGCTGCGGCGCGCCGTGACGCCGGAGCTCGAGCAGCGGTTGCGCGAGCTGCAGGAGGCGCTGGCGAAGCTCGACCCGGAGGCGACGCGTCGGGCGCTCGAGCGACTCGCCGAAGCGCAGCAGCAGCTGCGGGCCGAGCTCGAGCGCAGTCAGGAGCTGTTCCGGCGCGCCGCGGTCGAGGGCACGCTCGCGTCGCTCGCGGCCGATGCGGAGCAGCTGCGGCGTCGCCAGGCGGAGTGGAACGGCGACGCCGTCTCGCGGGCCGACAGCGCCGCGGCCGGGCGCCAGCGTGTGCTCGCCGCTGCCGCCGACTCGCTGGCCCACGCGATCGGTCGGGTGGCGAAGGAGCTCGGGGAGCCGCCCGGGGGAACGGCGCCGCTCGCCGCGCCCGAGCGGGCGGCGCGCGACGCGGGGAGTGCGATGCGGCGCGCCGCGCAGGCCGCGGACCTGGGACAGGCGGTGCCCGCGGCACAGGAGGGTGCGGAAGCGGAGCGCCAGCTCGCCGGCGTGCCGGATCAGCTCCGGGGGCAACTCGACTCCCTGGCGGAGGCGTGGCGCGGAGAGACGCTGGCTGCGCTCGACCGCGCGCTCTCCGAGACCGCCGCCATGGCCGAGCGCCAGCGACAGGTGTCCGAAGCGTTGCATCGCGGCGAGGCCGGTGCGCCGACCCGCTCGCGGCAGGCGTCGGTAGAAGAAGGAACGGACGTGGTGGCGCGTCACATCCGCGACGCCGCCGGCAAGCACGCGCTCGTCTCTCCGCAACTCGACGCCGCGCTCGGCTACGCCAAGCGTCAGATGGCCGCCGCGCGCGCCCAGCTCGAGGAAGCCGATCCGAACGCCGCCGAAGCCGCGGCGCTCGCCGACGACGCGGTCGACGCCCTCAACGTGGTCGCCGTGGCCCTCGCGCAGAGTCGCAAACAGGTGAGTGGGGCGAAATCGGGGAGCGGATTCGCCGAAGCGGTCGAGCGGCTCGCGCGCCTGGCCCGCGACCAACAGGGGCTCAACGGCCAGGCCCAGGGTCTGTTGCCGCTCATGGGTGCGGGCCAGGCCGTGCTGGAGCAGCTGCGCGCCCTCGCGGCGCGGCAGCGCGCGCTCGCCGAGCAGCTCGAGCGGATGCAGGCGCAGGGCATCAGCTCCGCCGCCGGCCCGCTCGCGCAAGAGGCCAGGGAGCTCGCCCGCCAGCTCGAAGCCGGCCGCCTGGACCAACGGACGATCGAGCGGCAGCAGCGCCTGTACCACCGGCTGCTCGATGCCGGCCGCACGCTCTCGAACGAGGAGCCGGACCAGAACAAGGAGCGCATGAGCCGGGCGGCGACAGGAGACAGCGTCCACGTCCCCGCCGCGCTCAAGCCCGGAGCAACGGGGGCGGGCCCGCGGCTCCGCTACCCCACGTGGGACGAGCTGCGGGGGCTCACCCCGGAAGAGCGTCGGCTGGTGCTGGACTACTTCCGCAGGCTCAATGCACCACAGCAATAGCGGCATCGCCGGTCTGGCGCTCGGTCTGGCGCTCGCGGTCGCGCCCGGGCGGGTCGCGCCCGGCCAGGCCATCGGACAGGGCTTCGAGCTCGAGCGCGCGGGTCAGTTCAGGCAGGCGGCGAGCATTTACTTCGCGGCGCTGCGCGCGGACCCCACCAATCTCTCGGCGCTGCTCGGGCTGGAGCGCGTGCTGCCGGGGCTCAACCGGCTGGCGGAGCTGGTCCCCGCCGCGCAGCGCGCCGCCGCGGCCAGCCCCGGTAACGCGGCCCTGCGAGGGGTCCTGCTCCGGACCTACGTGGGTTTGAACGAGGCCGACAGCGCGCGGGAGGTGGCGCGACGCTGGGCCGCCGCGGCGCCGCGCGACGAGGCACCCTATCGCGAGTGGGCGATGGCCCTGGACGACCAGCGCCGCCACGACGCGGCGCGCGCCGTGCTGGTGGAGGGGCGGCGCGCCTTGGGACGGCCCGGCGCGTTCGGGATCGAGCTCGCCGCCCTGAACGAGCGCGCCGGCGACTGGGAGGGAGCGGCACGCGAGTGGGCCGCGGCGCTGGTGGGCGCGCCAGCGCAGTTGCCCAACGCCGCGAGTGAGCTCGCGCAGGCGCCAGAGGTGCAGCGGGAGCGGATCGCCCGCCTGCTCACGACGGGCGATCCGCCGCCGCCGGTGCGGCGGCTCGCCGGGGAGCTGCTGCTCGCGTGGGGCGAGGCCGAGCGTGCCTGGACGGTGTTCGCGCCCAGCGTCGCGACGCCGTCGACGGACGCCGCCTTCGCCGTGCATCGATTCGCGGACCTGGCGGCGGCGCGGGATACCCCTGAAGCGCGCCGGGTGCGCGCGCTCGCGCTGGCGCGCTACGCCGAACTAGTGCCCGACCCGGTGGCGGTGCGCGCCCGCGCCGACGCTGCCCACGCGTTCCTCGCGGCGGGCGACCGGGAAGGCGCGCGCGCCGTGCTCGAGCGTGTGGCCCGCGATTCCGCCGCCCCGGCCGAGGCGCAGGCGCTCGCACAGGCGGCACTGGTGCAGACGTTGATCGAGGGCGGGCAACTCGACGAAGCGTCGCAGCGGCTCGCGGGCGACGGCCGGCTCACGGACGAAGACCGCGCGGCGCTGCGGCTGCGGCTGGTGCGGGCCCGTATCGCCACGGGGGACCTGGACCGCGCCGGGGCGATGCTCGAGCGGGATTCGAGCGTGGAGGCGCTCGCCCTCCAGGGGTGGATCGCCCTGTATCGCGGCCGGCTGAAGCAGGCGTGGCAGCTGTTCCTGGACGCGGGTCCGTACGCGGGGGACCGGCGTGAGGCGACCGATCGGACGGCGATGTTGGCGCTGCTGCAGCAGGTTCCGGGCGACACGTTTCCCGAGCTGGGAAGCGCGCTGCTCACGCTCGCCCGCGGAGACTCGGCGCGGGCCGTCGATGCCCTGCGGCTCGCGGCGACGCGCCTGTCGGGTACGGGTCGGCCGGATGTTTTACTCATAGCAGCGCGCATCGCCGCGCAGCTGGGGCCGGAGCAGCAGCGGGCCGCTGTGGCGCTGTGCGACGAGGTCGTGCGGACCGGCGGCACCGGCGCCGCGGCGCCGGCGGCCGAGCTCGAGTGGGCCCGCCTGCTCGAGCGCCAGCTGCAGACCGGGGACGCGATCCAGCACCTGGAGCACCTCATTCTCTCGTATCCGGAGAGCGCACTGATACCGGAGGCGCGGCGCGAGCTGGAGCGGGCGAAGGGAGCGATTCCGAAGTCGTGAAGCGGCGCGATTTCGTGAAGGCGGTGGGTGCGAATGCGCTGGGGCTTGCGTTGCCCGTGCCCGCCCTCTACCGCCCTCTACCGCCCTCTACCGCCCAGCTGTTGCTTCCCATGGACGATTCGCAGACCGATCACCTCAAGGCGTACGGTGTCACGTATCGCGTCGTGCAGGCGGGGATCAAGGCGGAGTGGCTCTTGAACTACCGCGGCGGCTCGTTCCTCATGCCGGACGCGGCTGCGATCCGGCGCGACGCGGCGCTCGCGGGGGTGAGCGTCCAGCCGGTGGACGAGGCGCAGGTCACGGCCGTCCGCGGCGAGATCGAGGCGGGCAACATGGACGCCGTGCCGCTCGAGAAGGCGCCCCGGGTGGCCGTGTACGTGCCCCCCAATGCGCCACCGTGGGACGATGCCGTCACCATGGCCCTGGAGTACGCCGGCATCCCGTTCGACACGGTGTGGGACTTCGAGGTGCTCGGGGGGAAGCTGGCGAGCTACGACTGGCTGCACCTGCATCACGAGGACTTCACGGGGCAGTTCTCGAAGTTCTATTTGATCTACGCCGGGAACACGTGGCTGGCCGAAATGGTGCGGTTCAACGCCGACGCCGCGAAGCGGCTCGGCTTCGCGACCGTCCCCGATCTGAAAAAGGCGGTGGCCCGGAAGATCCGCGAGTACGTCTCCAACGGCGGCTTTCTGTTCGCCATGTGCACCGCCACGGAGACGCTCGACCTCGCGCTCGCCGCCGCGCACGTGGACATCGCGGCGGCGTTCGCCGACGGGACCCCGATGGACCCCGATGCCGACCGCAAGATGGACTGGTCGCAAGCCCTCGCGTTCACCGGTGCGCGGCTCGAGCCCGGTCCCCAGGTGGCGAGCTTCTCCGACATCGACGGACATCAGGTCAACGCCCCGGGGCGGCGTCAGCCGCTCGGGGCCTTCAAGCTGTTCAACTTCAGCGCCAAGATCGACCCGGTCCCGACCATCCTGGTGCAGAACCATCGCCAGGTGATCCCCGACTTCTACGGCCTCACGACGTCGTTCCTGCGCGACCGCCTCAAGCCGGGCGATACGGTGCTCGCGGACGAAGAGGGCGCTCCCTGGGTCAAGTACATCAACGGCGACCACGGCAAGGGCACCTGGACGTTTTTCGGCGGGCACGACCCGGAGGACCAGCAGCACCAGATCGGCGATCCCCCGACGGACCTGTCGCTGCACCCTCATTCGCCCGGCTACCGGCTCATTCTCAACAACGTGCTGTTCCCCGCGGCCAAGAAGCGCGAGCTCAAGACGTGAGCGTGGAGCGGCTCGCGCCGGCGGTCCGCGACCTGCTGCGCGCCGAGATCGCGGCGGCCCGTGGTCGCGAGGTGTCGTTCGTGGCGCGTCCCGATGCTAACGGCCTGATCGTGGAAGCGCGCGTGGTGGCCCGCGGCACGGTGGACGCCGTCCTCGCGCTCCCGGGGATCGCGGTGCGGGGCGAGCTGCTGCTCCACAACCACCCGAGCGGCGTACTCGAGCCCTCGGGAGCGGATCTCAGCGTCGCGGCGCGGCTGCACGACGGCGGCGTCGGGTTCGCCATCGTCGACAACGCCGTCAGCGACTGCTATGTCGTCGTGGAATGCCCCCGCCCGCGGGCCACCACCCGGCTCGATCCGATCGACGTGGCGGGGTTGCTCGCCCCCAGCGGCCCGGTGGCCCGCGCGCTCGGCAGCTTCGAGGATCGTCCCAGCCAGCGCGACATGGCCGCCTACATCGCCGACCTCTACAACGACGGCGGCGTGGGGATGCTCGAGGCCGGCACCGGCGTCGGGAAATCGTTCGCGTACCTCGTGCCCGCGCTCGTGTGGGCGCGCGAGAACGGCGAGCGCACCGTCGTCTCGACCAACACCATCAATCTGCAGGAGCAGCTGGTCGGCAAGGACCTGCCGATCCTGGCCCGCTCGCTCGGGAGCGGCGAGCACTCTCCCACGTTCGCGCTGCTCAAGGGTTGGCGGAACTACGTCTGCCTCTCGCGACTCGATCAGGCGCGCGAGCAGGCGACCTCGTTATTCGAGGACGAGCGCCGCGCCGAGCTCGAGACGCTGGCGGCATGGGCCGCGCGCTCGAGCGACGGATCGCTCGCGGACCTGCCGGACGAGCCGAGTGGCGACGTGTGGGACGCGATCGCCGCGGAGTCGGACCTCTGCACCCGACTCAAGTGCCCGCACTTCGACCGCTGCTTCGTGTTCCAGGCCCGCCGGCGGGCGGCCGAAGCCGACGTGGTCGTCGTGAATCACCACTTGCTCGCCTCCGATCTCGCGGTGCGCATGGTGTCCGACAACTGGCAGGAGGCGGCGGTGCTGCCCCCGTACCGCCGGCTGGTGCTCGACGAGGCGCACCACCTGGAAGACGTCGCGGCGATGCACCTCGGCGCCCAGGTGAGCCGGCTCGGCATCGACCGGCTGCTGGGACGGCTCGAGAAGAACGGGCGCGGCCTGCTCCCGACGCTCCGCTCCGTGCTGTTCGGGCGCGACGATCTCCTCTCCGCGGCGAGCCGGGACCTGATGCAGCAGGGTCTCGTCGACGCCCTTGCGGCGGCGCGCCGCGCGGCCGAGACCGTGTTCACCCTGCTCGCCCGCCGGCTCGACCGCGGGTCGGGGACAACCCCGGTGCTGCGCCTGGGGGACGAGTTTCGCGACGACGCCGTGTGGCCACAGGGACTGGAAGTGGGGCTCGACAACCTGCTGCTCGCATTCTCGCGGCTCTCCGAGGGCGCGGAGACGATCGCCGACCGGCTGACGCTGGACGATCCGTCGGAGCGGCGGGCGCAGCTCTTGGGCGAGCTGCGGGGCGTCGCGCGGCGGCTCCAGCAGGTCGCGGCGGGGCTCATCGCCGCGCTGCGGCCGGCGCCGGGCGGCCCCGCCGCGGTGCGCTGGCTCGAGCGGCGTGGCCGCAAAGTGGTCAACGTCTCGCTCGCCGCCGTGCCGCTCGATCTCGCGCCCATCCTCAAGGAGAGTCTGTTCGACCGGGTCGAGACGGTGGTGCTCACGAGCGCCACCCTCGCCGCGGGCGGCGACTTCGGCTACCTCGAAGCGCGGCTCGGACTCGACCTCCCTCCCAGCCGGCTCAAGGTGCGGGAGATCCACGCCTCCCCGTTCGATTACGCGGCGCAGTGCCTGTTCGGCATTCCCACCGACTTTCCGGAGCCGCGCGACGACGAAGCGGGGCACGACGCGGCGGTAGCGCGCGTGGTAGTGGAGCTGGCCCACGCCGCGGACGGCGGGATGTTCGTGCTGTTCACGAGCCACGGCGCCCTGCGACGCACGGCGGACGCGGTACGCGGCGAGCTGGGGGGCCGGTGGCCCCTGCTGGTGCAAGGCGAGGGGCAGCGGGACCAGCTGCTGCGGCGCTTCCGGGAAGCGGGCTCGGCCATCCTGCTCGGCACCGATTCGTTCTGGGAAGGCGTGGACGTCCCTGGACGCGCGCTGCGTGTGCTCGTCCTGGCGAAACTCCCCTTCAAGGTGCCCACCGAGCCGCTCACGGCGGCGCGCCTCGAGCGCATCGAGGCGGGGGGCCTGAACGGCTTCGGCCACTACCTCGTGCCCAATGCCGCACTGAAGCTCAAGCAGGGGTTCGGGCGCCTGATCCGCAGCCGCTCCGATCTGGGCGCCGTAGTGCTGCTCGACCGGCGGGTGGTGACGAAGCGCTACGGGGCGATGATCCTCGAGGGCCTGCCCCGGGCCACGCGGGTGGTGGGGCACTGGGCGGATGTGCGTGGGGCGTGCGAGGAGTTCTTTGCGAGGCATGGGATCGGGGAAGTGAGGGCTGTCGAAGGCGGTAAAGGACGGTAAAGGACGGTAGAGGGCCGGAGGCGGCGGTAACGGGCGGCGCAGGTAGAGCGTAGATTCCGTTGGAGGAGGACGGGGTGACCAAGCTCAGCAAGCGGTTGGCCGCGCTGCCCAGCTATCCGATGGCGGAGATCCCGGCGATCAAGCGCCGGCTGCTCGCGCAGGGCGTCGACGTGATCGATCTCGGCGCCGGTGACGCAGATTTCGCCCCGCCCGCGGTGGCGGTGGACACGCTGGCGCGCGCCGTGCGCGACCCCGCCATGAGCCGCTACCCATTCCAGCTCGGCCTGCCCGTATTCCGGGAAGCCGCGGCCGCCTATCTGAAGCGGCGCTTTGCCGTGCGGTTCGATCCATTCAGCGAGCTGCATCCCCTCATCGGCTCGAAGGAAGGGATCGCTCATCTCGCGATGGCGCTGCTCGACCCGGGCGACGTCGCGATCGTCCCCGAGCCCGGCTACGCGGTGTACGAGGGCGGGACGGTGCTCGCGGGCGGCGAGCCGTACCGCTATCCCCTTACACCGGCCGCGGGGTTTCTCCTGGAGATGTCGGACCTCCCGGCCGACGTGGTGCGCCGCACGAAGCTGGTTTACCTCAATTATCCCAACAATCCCACGGCCGCCGTGGCGCCGCGCGACTACCTGGCGCGCACCGTGGAGTTCTGCCGCCGCCATGGGATCGTCATCGCGTACGACAATCCGTACTGCGAGATCACGTTCGACGGCTATGTGGCACCGAGCATCTTTGAAATCCCCGGCGCGCGCGAAGTCGCGGTCGAATTTCACTCGCTGTCGAAAACGTTCTGCATGACGGGGTGGCGCCTCGCGTGGGCGGTCGCGCGCCCGGAGCTCATCGCTGCGCTCGGGCGCGTGAAGAACTACGTGGACACGGGTGCGTTCCTCGCGGTGCAGGCGGCGGGGGCGGCGGTGCTGCCGCAGGCGGAGGAGCTGGCGCGCGGCTACGTGGCGCGGTTTCAGGAGCGGCGCGACGCGCTGCTCCCGGTGCTGCGCGCGCAGGGGTTCGAGCCCGAGACGCCGGGGGCCACGATGTATGTCTGGGTACCGCTGCCCGAGGGTGTGGCGTCGGCGGCGTTCGCGCGCCGGGCGCTCGAGGACGCCGGGGTCGTGACGCTGCCCGGGAGCGGGTTCGGAGCGGGGGGCGAGGGCTTTTTCCGCCTGGCGCTCACGGTCGACACGCCGCGCCTGGTCGAGGCGGCGGAGCGGCTGGGAAAGGTGCTCACCACTGTTTGATCCACGCGCGGTCCCGTCCCGCCTGCGGCGGTTCACCTGGATCGGCAGCGCCGCGATCCACGTGGCGCTCGTCATCTGGCTGGTAACCGCGTCGTGGCGCATCGACGGGCGGCAGGGGTTGATCACCATCATCCCGCCCGACATGCCGCAGGCGCACGAGCTGCCGCCGTTCGGGGGCACGCGCCGCGGGGTGGGGCCGAGCGGGGGACTGGGCCGCCCGCTCCCGGACGCCAGGATTCCCGACACCACGCCGCCCGAGCCCGCCCCGGTGGGCAAGCCCGACAGCACGCTGGCCGCGAATCCGGCCAGCGTGGGTCCCCACATCGTCACCCCGCCCCAGGTGGGGGACGGCCGCCTCTGGGTGACGCCGCGTCCGGCGCTGCCGGCGGAAGTCGCGGGCGCGCTGTACGAGTCGCATGAGCAGCGCGATACGGGGGTGGTGCGCCGGCTGCACTCCATGATGGATTCCCTCAACGTGATCATCGATCAGGAACAGCGTAACCGGCAGCGGCCCGCCTGGACCACGGACGTCGCTGGGAAAGTGTTCGGGATCGACTCGCAGTACATCCACATCGCGGGGATCAAGATCCCGACGTTCGCCCTCGCGGCGCTGCCGATCTCGCTGCCGCAGGGGAACTACGACGAGCAGCGGCGCGCGCGCCAGCTCGACGAGATGCGGGCCGACCTGATGCAGGCTGCGCGCCGCACGGAATCGCTGCAGCTGTTTCGCCAGTACGTGCGCGACCTGCGGGCCCGCAAGGCGGCGGAGCGGGAGGCGGAGCAGCGCCAGCGGGGGGATACGACCAAGGTCAAGGCGGATACGGTGAGCGGGGTGCCGTAGTACGACGCCACGTTACACGACGCCACGTTCCAAGCAGGTTCGTGCAACCTGGCGTCGTGGCGTCGTGTCACGCCGTTAGGTCGCTCGGGCCGCGGCTTCCAGCCGCTTCAGCGCCCCCTCTTTCCCTACCACATACAGCAGCTCGTTCACCGGCTCCGACACCGTGCCGCCCGTGAGCGCGATGCGGATCGGCTGAAACACCTTTCCCGCAGCGACGCCCTTGTGCTCGGCGAGCGTCCGCAACGCCTGCTCGAGGGCTGCCGGAGTCCACTCGGCCGCCTTGAGAACGGCCAGGCTCGCTTCGAGCGCGGCCTTGTAGCCGGCCG
>QHUT01000092.1 GCA_003222055.1 Gemmatimonadota bacterium | reverse complement strand
CATCGTGAAATACGCCACAGACAGGCGTGAGCCGGGTCACTTTGCTAGTGCTGGTCCACCTTAACGCCACTAACCGGAACGGCACTAACCGGGTTCTCCTTCACCCCGGGCTTGCGCCCGGGGTCAGTCGAGGCTTGGGCGTACGGACGTCACCGTCTAGGCGGCCTCATCCATGAGACGGGCGACCTCGTCGTACAGCGCGAACGCACGGAGCCATCGCTGGCGGAACGTGTGAAGCGCGTCCGAGAGAGCACTCCGGAGAGGGACCGAAGGCCAGAGGGTGAGACAGCCAGGTTGCCGTGGCGTGAACGTTCGAGACCACAGCTCCAGCATGGGAGACCATGGATTGGTGACTTGATCCTCGGACAGGGCCTTGATCCACAGCGTCCGACGGAGCGGTTGGCTATGCTGGACTTTCCAATCGCGAGCGGCGCGGAGGATGGTTGCCAGCCGTCGTGCGGCCGCGTCGAGCGGCAGTTCGCCCCGGTGGTACCGGCCCACGACCGATCCCGCCACCTCGAGGACGCCTCGCTCACTCAAGAGCGCTACAACGTCAGACCGGGTCATTCGAGTGGACCGCTCCGGTGGCGAGTTCGCCGGAGCAGGAACCCCTGCACGAGGGTGCCCAGGCTGCCCGCGCCCCAGGAGAGGACCAGGGCCGCCGACGCGCGCCAGGCGGCTAAGAGCACGAAGCTGGCGCTGAGCCACACCGCCGTAGTAGACGCAGCCCCACGGCCTGTCTGACCGGCTCGTCCCGTCACGTACGCAACCAAGGCCGACAAGAGGGCCACACTAATCGCGAGCCAAACGTCGGGGCGCAAGAGATTCGAGATCCAAAGAAACGAAGACGCTGCGCCCAACCCCTGGCGCACGGCCGCGTATACCCCCGCGAGCACGGGCAGCTGAACGAGCCCCCCAAGCAAGGCCGCGGGGTCGAAGGGCCGCAACCCTTCCCGCCGGTAAAGCGCTTGGGTGCGTTGCAAACGGGCTGCCGGGTCGTCGCGGTAGCGCTCCTGAAGGCGCCGCAGCTCGGGCTGCAGTCGCGCGAGAATCGCTTGCTGCGCGAGCGCGCGCCGCGCGAGGCGGATGGTCAGAGGCAGAAGCGCGAGCCGGACGCCGAGCGAGACGGCGAGAATGCCGGCTCCAAGACTACCACCCAAGACGTGAGCAGCCGCGAAGATGGCGGCGCGGAAGAAATCAGCGAAGCCCAGATGCATGAGGCTGGATCTCCTCTGCCTTATGGTTGGCGTTCTCCGCCCTCAATCTCGCGAGGTGAGCCTCTGTCTCTTGCGGCAGGAGCAGGTCGTCGGCGACGCTCGCAATCTCCTCGGCGTCGCGCCACGCCATCTCCAGCAACTCCAGCTCTCCTTCCATGGCCCCACGCTCGGCGTCCTCATTGACCGCCATCTCCACGGCGAGGCGGGTCGCGGGGGCGAGATGTTGCAGTGGACCCCATGCCACTGGAGTGTAGTGGCGGTGGAGGTGGAAATTGGGTCCGAGTCCTTCGGCCCCGGCCATAGCCGGTCGAGGGCCAACGACGTGGACTCCAGGTAGTGCGCGTGGCCCGATACTCTCGGCGACCTTGTCCAGGTACTCATTGGTCATTCGAAGGGCGCTAGCGATGGCATTCTCAGGGCGCTGCTGGGCGACGCTTCGCAGGAACCGCTCCGGTCCGCCGGACAGCTCGATGCGCCGCACGGCCTCCTGCACCTGCTGTTTCGAGCCGCCGCGCCCGTTGATCTTCGGCATGATGAGCCCTGTCGCGTTAACCGCCGCGAGGCCGCCGAGCACGGCGGTACCGCCGGAGTGCGGTAGCTCGAGATGCCAACCGGCCGCTTCACTCGGATCAGGCACGAGTCGTGCCTTCGTGAGGTGCATGAGTCGCAGCTTGAGGGGACGGCCCCCGCTCACCGGCACTCGAGTGACCACTCGAAGGCACCGGAACCAGTTCGACCCGTTCAGCAGCAGGTTCAACAGTTGCAGAGCGCCGCCTGCCGCGCCGCCGGCCGTCAGGTTCCCCACGACGACGGCCCCAGCCACGACGCCCACGGTCGTGCCCAGCACCATCGCACGACGGCGGCGGCGCCCGAACTGATCGCCGTAGCGCCACGCGGCGAACTCGGGGCGGAGCGGCTGCCCGATACGCACCAGCTCGAGCCCTTCGTCCAGTCGAGCGAGGCCGATGTTTTCCGTGGAGACGCGCTTGCGCGCAGCGCGGAAGCGTCGCTCGCAATCCTCAACCGCCTCCCAGCGCTCTTCGAGCGGTGTCAGGTTCCAACGCTCGCACTTGCGACACACCGCCCACAAGCGGCCCTTAACCGCGTCGAAGGCCAGCCGTCGCCCGACGGGGAACGTCTCGATGACTGAATTATTGCCGAGACCGGCGTGGCAATAGATGCAATGCGCGTACATGGTCTCAACGAGTGAGGCGTCGAGGCTCCAGCTAGGGCATTCCAAACTCCGCGCGGATCGGCGCTGAACAGAGCTTGGCGATGATCCATCCATATAGGAGGGCGGAGCCGAGGAGACCCGCGATCCAGGCCCATCGAACGGCCGCGAACGCTTCCGTGGCCAAGCCATATGCGAAGCCTAGGACGATGCTCGCACACAGCGCCACGATGAACGTCGGACGGGCCCACGGCCGCTGACGCAGGAGTCCAATGGCAGCAATCAGAGTTCCGGTATCCACGATCAAGGCCGTCGACATCAGGAGCCGCCAGTGTGGCACGCCGGGTACCGAGTCCAGCGTCGCCATGCCCACGAGGAGGCCCATCGTCGCGATGCCGTAGAGGATGCTGAAACCTCGCCCGACACCGGTGACGAAGGCGGACCGTGGGGGCACTACGACCGGATCCCGTCGCTCAGCCACGTGAATTCATGCGCACGTAGAACATCCGACTCACCGAAATGAGTCGCGGATTTCTCATCGTCCACGTCCCCGCCCAAGGGAGCCTCGGTGAATCATAACGAACGCAGTCTGCACCTCCAGTGCATCACCCGCCCGTTGCACAGGTGTGGCGTGGACGCATCGAGGGTCAATCCGAGAATGTGATGGTGACGGTCGCCCCGTGGCCCAGGACGCTGGTGAGGTCGATCGTCCCGCCCCAGCTCTCGACCAGCCGCCGGGCGATCGCGAGCCCCAACCCCGACCCGCTCGAGGTGGTCGAGAATGCCGGGTCGAACACGCGCGGCAGCGCGTCCGGCGCGATGCCCGCCCCGTCGTCCTCCACGGCGAGCCGCCGTCCACTATCCAAGACCCGCACCGCCACCCTCCGCGCGCCGGCGTTGCGCGCGTTCTCAAGCAGGTTGACGAGCACCTCCTTCACTTCGTCCCGGCGGGCGTGTACAGGAGGGCCCGCCTCGCCCGAGATCTCCACGCGGGCCCCCGCCTCCACGCCGCCCAGCGTGTAGAGGTGCACCACCTCCCGCGCCACCGCGTACACGTCCACGGGCTCGAGCGGGAGCGCCTCGGCCGCGGGCGAGGCAAAGCGCGAGAAGGCTCGCGCGATGGAGTCGAGCCGATCGATCTCCGCCAGGATCCGCTCCGCGGTCTCGCTCAGCGTGGCGTCGAAGTCCTTCCCATCCTTCTTCTCGCGGGCCCGCTGCAGATGCTGAATGCCCAGGCGGATGGGCGTGAGCGGATTCTTGATCTCGTGGGCGACCTGGCGAGCCATCTCGCCCCACGCCAGCACCCGCGCCGCGCGGGTGAGCGCCGTCGCATCGTCGAGCGCGACCACGCAGCCGTCGGGAGCGGGCCCGAGCGACGCGAGCTGCACGCGGATCTGGCGACGGCCCACCACAAACTCGTGCTCGGCGATGCGCTCCCCGCGGGAGCGCAGGAACTCGCCCACCGCGGTCCACACGGGCAGCCAGTCGGGCGACGCCGTGTGCGGCAGCAGGTCGCCCGGCGCGAGCGGCGTGCCGAGCAGCTCGGCGGCGCGCGGGTTGGCCATGGTGACGTGGAGCGCGTCGTCCACCGCGATGACGCCGGTGGCCACGTTGGCGAGCACTTGCGCCGTGCGGCTGCGCGCCTCTTCCAGCGCGGTCTGGCTGCGCTTGACGTCGCTCGCCATCCGCTCGAATGCCGACATCACGGGCTCGAACTCGCGCGGCGCCCCGGGCGAGAAGGTCGGCAGCGGCGCCCCGCGGCCCACGGCGCCCGCGGCCTCCCGCAGTGCCGCGACGGGCCGGGCGAGCCCGCGCGCGGCGACCCCCGCCAGCGAGACGGCGGCGACGAGCCCCGCCAGCGTGGCGAGTGCCAGCGCCAGCGCCAGGTCCTCCTGCTGCTGGCGCACCCGCTCGTCGTCGAGCAGCTGGGGCGCCGCCAACACCTCCTGCACCTCGGACGACTCGGACACGACCAGGTAGCCGACGCGGATCGTACGACCAGCCAGGCGGCTGTCATCGGTGCGCTCGAGCTCGTCGCGCAGGGCCAGGCGCACGAACGCGTCGGGCGCGAGAAACGGATCGACCACGCCCAGCTCGGCGAGCACCGGGGCGCTGGTCCCGGCGAGCACCCCGTTGCGGTACAGCCAGAGATCCGCGTCGAGCCGGTTGCCGAGCTCCACCATGGACCGGCCGACGGCGGCGCCGGGCTCGGGGACGAGGGTCGCCGCCGTCCCCGCCGCGTCGCGCAGCGTCTGTCCGATGAGCAGGTCGCCGTCCTGGCGGGCGTCGTCCCGCAGGCGGGCAAAGCTCCAGAGTGCGAGCACGAGCAGCGGGACCACGAAAAACCCGGCGAGCGCTACGGCCAGCCGCGCCCGGTAGCTGGTGCGCAGGGCGGTCAAGACGGGCGGCAATCGCGGACGCCACCCACTCGTCAGCGCGAGACTCAACAACCAACAGCCGGCGAGCAGCGCGACGTCGACCACCACCGCCAGGGCGCCACGCACCAGGAGCGCCCAGGGATCGCGCAGATCTACCGTCAGGTGGACGTGGCGCACCAATCCGCCCGGGACCGCGATGCGCCGCTCGCCCCGGGCCGACCAGCCCACTCTGGTCCAGATCACACGCGCGCTCGGCGCGGCAGGCGGCGGCGAAGGCGGCGAGAGCCTGATGTCGTACGGCGGCTCGACGCCGGCCTCTCCTTGAAGGAACCGCGCGACCCGCGCCGACGGAATAAGACGCGTGCGCGGGCCCACGCCCACGGTCAGGACATCGCCGCCCGCGAGCGGAGCGACGAGCACGTAATTCACGCCGGGGCTGCCCTCGAGACGCTCGACCCGCGGGCCGCGGGCGGTCTCGGGCGAGCGTACCAGCGCGGCCAGCAACGACGCCGACAGGTCCACGCTCGCGACCCGGATCTCGGCGGCCTGCTCCCCCGAGCGATGCCACACGGCCAGGCTCGCCGGGTACGAATCGGCCGCGAGCGGCGACGCGAGCCACCACGCGTACAGCTCGCCCGCGGTGCGCGGGGTCGTCACGGGCGGCGCCGCGCCCAGGCGCTCCAGCAACGACGCGGCGCGCGGGTCGGCCGCGGCCCCCAGCCCGAGGGCGTCCCGCTCCGCGAGCACCAGCCGGCCCTCCACCGCCGCGCCCCAGGTAACGAGCGCCGCCGCTGTCCCCGCCACCGTCGCGATCCCGAGGACCGCCCAACGCCGCGGCGCCGGCACCAGCACGCCCACCAACGCGGGGAGCCACACGAAAGTGTACCACTCGGGCCAGGCGCCGTACGGATTCCATAGCCACAAGCCGGCGAGCGCGGCCAAGGCGGCCCACGCGCACGCCGCCGGCAGGGTCCAGGGCGGGCGCTGCGGCTCCGCGGTGCCGCGCACCAGGGCCGCCGCGACGAGCACCAGCGCCATCGCGGCGGTCGCGACCGCGACCTCCCACGACATCCACAGCACGAACCCCACGCCGCCCGCCGGCGCCGTGATGCCCCGTCCGAAATAGCGGACGACGTATGGCGCGGCGAGCACCAGCACACCCGCGACCACGAGCGTCCACCAGCGGCGCGCGACCCCGCGACGCCACAGCGCCGCCGCCGCGAGCAGCAGCACCACGCCGAGGGCGGTGAGTGCTCCCGCCGAGGCGCTGAATCCGCCCAGGAGGGGACGATAGAACGACGCGGGCGAGAACAGCCCCGCCCACCGCGCCGAGTCTTGCAGGGCGCGGGCGACCGTCCATGCGGCCGACACCGTCGCCAGCCAGCGCCACCCGCCCGCCGGGGCGGTGACGAACACGAGCAGCAGCACGAGCGCGAGGGCGACGCCGGCACGCGCCGTCGCGGCGCCCAGGGCGGCGAGCTTGGCGTCGCTCTGCGTCGGCGGCACCGGCTGCACGCTGAGGAGTGTCCCGCCGGGCTCGCACTTGGTCGGGCAGAAGTCGAACACGTCGCCCTCGTGCGGCGCGAGGCCGGGCGCGTAGAACCGCAGCGCCACTCCGTGGGCCTCCTCGAACCGCGCGCTCACGGCGCGGCTGCGGTCCGGAGCTGCCGGCGCGGCGTCCAGGAGTACGCTGCCAACCACGCTGCCGCCGCCCGGCGTCTGGCGCCGGGCCTCGAGCGACACGTAGAATGGTGTGATGACGGCCCGCAGCTCCGCGGTGTCCCGCGTGGGAACGAACCGGTGGCGACCCGCCCATGCGAGCGGCTCGCCGTCGGGCGCGAGGATCACGACCCCCCGCTCGACGCCCCGCGTCCGGGTGCCCGAGGACACAGCCTCGCGCAGCGCGTCGAGCGCTCCTTCCCGGCTGAGCAGCGCCGCGGTCATGCCGCGCCCGGCCAGCCGCCGCGCTTCGGTCACCGCCGCGGCGAGCGCGTCCTTGAGCTGCGACGAGTCCCGGGGCATCCGGCTGGCCCGCAGCTCGGGCCAGCAGCATTCGATCCTCCGCACCCGCACCATGCCGGTCACCACGACGGCGCCGACCGCGAGACACGCGAGCGCGGCGGCGGCCGGCAACCCGCGCCGAGGCTGCCGCGCGGCGAGGACCCCGGTCCCGACCGCCGCCGCTCCCGCGGCCCAGGCCCACACCACAGCCGTCCCGTGGAGCCACTCCGCCGCGGCCACGGCGACGGCACAGCCCGCAAGCGCTACGTGAGCCCGCCCCTGCATCTGAAGAGCCTCGTCCCGGATGAGGTCCGCTTCATTCTCGAGCGCGATGCGCGCCTCCTCGTCCCCGTGGGGACGTGCGAGCAGCATGGCCCGCACCTGCCGCTCGGCTGCGACACCATCATCGTCGAGTGCCTGGCCGACGACTTGTCCGGGGCGCTCGAGATTCTGCGCGCGCCCACCATCGAATATGGCGTCAACACGTCCACCAAGCGGCCGTTCCCCGGCAACGCCTCGGTGCGCCGCAAGACGCTGCACCGTTGGATGAACGATCTGCTCGGCTCGTGGGAGCAGGCGGGCGTGGACACGTTCATCATCCTGACCGCCCACGGCCACGATCCGCACCAGGAGGCGCTGTCCACCCTGCGCACACACCAGGCGCGAGTCTTCACGGTCGACGTGTTCGATCTCGACTTCAGCGGTCACCTCGAGGACGGCGACGGGCCGATGCACGGCAGCGAGCTCGACACGTCCCTGCTCCTCTACCTCGCCCCGGAGCTCGTGCACATGGAGCGCGCCCAGGACTTCCTGCTGCCCGAACGGCAGCTCACCCGCTACCAGCGGACCCGGCTCGGCGCGCTTCCCGAGGGCTCGCCCGGCTCGCTAGGCCGGCCTTCGCTCGCGACCCGGGAGAAGGGCGAACGGCTGTATAAGATGATCCGCGAGCGCATCGCCACGCGAGTGCTGGGAGCACCGGTCCCGTGACCGCGCTCTGGGTCGCGCTCGCCGTGCTGCAGAGCCCGGTGGACGACGCAACGCTGCTGGTCCGACAGGACACGGTCGAAGTCGCGCGCGAAGCGTTCCGGCTCACGCCGGCCCGCGCCGCCTCGAGCGGCTGGACGCTGGCCACCACCATCCGCTACGACCGCGGCCGACCCGTGGTCGTGCTCGACCCCATTGTCGAGCTTGGCCCCGATTCCGGCGCCACGACCCTCGAATACACCGTCGCCGACCCGCGCGACCCGATGCGCATCCTGGGCCAGTTCACCCGCGGCCGATTCGTGGTGCGGATGCTGGGCCGCCGCACCGAGCGCGCGCGGGAGTTCCCCACACCCCCGCCCGCCGCCGTGCTGGATGACTCGGTGTTCGCGCTCTATCTCCCGGTCGCCTGGCTGGGCCGGACGCGAGCCGCGCAGGTGACCGCCGTGTTTCCACGGGCCGGCCGGCGCGAGCTCCTGCAGGTCCAGGACCTGGGGATCGAGCCCACGACGCTCAACCGCGACCCGGCGGACCTGCGGCACATCACGGTGACGGGGGGCGCGAATCGGCTCGTGCACGTCTGGCTGGGGGCCGAGGGCCGGCTGGCCAAGGTCGAGATTCCCTCGCGGGGACTGGTGGCGGCGAGGCAGCCAGCGCGTTGAGCGGGTCGTCGCCCGGCGCCACCTTGGCTAGATTGTCCCGCGTCGAAACCTGCGGCGCTGGCGCCGCGTACGAGGTGTCGTCCCAACGACCGGTCCAAGGATCGCCATGAGGCTTCTGTTGTGCTCCGTCGGGCTCGCCGTCTGCCCGGTCCTCGCGGTGTGTCAGCGCCCCGTCCCCGCGACCCTGTCTCTCGCCGACGCCATCACCCTCGCCCGCGCCAACAACCCGTTCTACCGGCAGGCGATCAACGACCGTGCTCCCGCCGCCTGGGGCGTGCGCAGCGCGTGGTCGACCATGCTGATCCCGAGCGTGAGCGCATCCGGCGGGATCGGGTATGCCGGCCCGGGCCAGCAGACGTTTCTCACGTCGAACTTCTCGCAGAGCGTCTCCACGTTGTCATCCAGTTACAGCTTCGGCCTGGACTGGACCTTGAGCGGACAGACGCTCACCCAGCCGGGGCTCCGCAAGGCGCAACTCTCGGCTGCGGACGCCGACATCGCGGGCGCGGAGACGAACCTCGTCACGACCGTCACCCAGCAGTACCTCACGGTGTTGCAGGCGCGGGACAACGCCGAAGTCGCGCGCCAGCAGCTGCAGCACGACCAAGAGTTCCAGAAGCTCGCCCAGGCGCGCTACGACGTGGGACGCGCGTCCTTGATCGACGTGCGCCAGGCGCAGGTGGCGCGGGGGCAGGCGGAGGTGGTCCTGCTGCGGGCGAGGACGGCCGTACAGGTCGAAAAGCTGCGGCTGTTTCAGCAGATGGGAGTGACGGCCCCGGTCGACCTCGCGGCCGTCCAGCTCACCGACACCTTCAACGTGCAGGCGCCCACCTGGCAGCTGAACGACCTGCTCACGACGGCCGAACAGCAGAACCCGGCGCTCAAGGCGCTGCGCGAGCGGGAGCACGCCGCCGCCTGGGGGGTCCGGGCCGCAACCTCGAGCTACGGCCCGGCGCTGTCGCTCTCCGCCGCCTGGTCGGGCTTCACCCAGAAGCTGTCCGACATCAACCCGACGATCGTGTCCCTGCGCCAGGGCGCTCGGACCGACTCGCTCGACTGTGCGTACGAGAACAGCGCCTGGCTCAACACCGGGCAGCAGCCGCTCGATTGCTCCCTGCTCGCGAATACGACCGCGCAAGAGCAGGCGATCCGCAGTCGCAACAGTGCCTATCCGTTCCAGTTCACGCCGGAGCCGTTCCAGGCCAGGCTCACCGTCCGGATCCCGCTGTGGGGCAACTTCCAGCAGCCGCTCGAGGTGTCCCAAGCCAAGGCGCAGCAGCAGGATCTGCAGGAGTCGGTGCGAGCGCGCGGCCTCCAGCTCCAGACCGACGTGAGCGGGGCCTTCTTGACCCTCCAGACGACGCATCAGGCGATCGCCATCCAGGACACGAATCGCACCGCGGCGCGCGAGCAACTGCAGCTCGCCACGGAGCGCTACCGCGTCGGCTCGGGTACCTTCTTCGAGCTGCTCGACGCCCAGGTGGCGGCGCTGCGCGCCGAGACGGAGTATGTGAACGCGGTATACGATTATCACAAGGCGCTGGCCGCCCTCGAGGCGGCGGTCGGCCGGCCGCTGCGGTAACGGGAGGAAGCGACTGCGATGTCCAAACGCAACAAGGTGCTGGTGGGAGCGGGGGCGGCGGTGCTGATCGTCGGGCTGGTGGCGATCAGCGCCGGCGCGCGCCGCGACCGCGGCCAGGAAGTCCGCTTCGACAAGGTCACCAAGCGCGACCTGGTCGCGGCCGTGACGGCGAGCGGCAAGATCCAACCGAAAAAAAAGGTCGACATCTCGGCCGACATCACCGGGCGGATCACCAAGATCGCCGTGCGCGAGGGCGATTTCGTCAAGCAGGGGCAGTTCCTGCTGCAGATCGATCCGACGATTTACCAGGCCAACCTGCAGCAGGCTGCCGCCAACCTGGCGTCGTCGCAGGCGGCCGCGGTGCAGGCCAAGGCCAACCAGGATCAGGCCGAGCGCGCCCTGCGGCGCACCAAGGAGCTCCACACCCAGAGTCCCAATCTCGTGTCCCAGGAGCAGCTGGAGCAGGCGCAGACGGCGTTCGACATCGCGGAAGCGAACCTGACCGCGGCGCAGCACCAGGTCGATCAGGCGCGGGCGGCGATGCAGTCGGCGCGCGACAACCTCCGCAAGACCACGCTCGTCGCGCCGATGGCCGGACGCGTCACCCGGCTCCCGGTCGAGGAGGGCGAAGTGGCGGTGCCGAGCACCTTCTCGAAGGACATCGGCCTGCTGATGACGATCTCGGACCTGTCGGTGATCCAGGCGAAGGTGAAGGTGGACGAGACCGACGTGGTGCGGGTCCATCTCGGCGACTCGGTCGAGGTGTCGATCGACGCCTTTCCCGACACGACGTTCACGGGCCACGTAACCAAGGTGTCCAACTCGAGCGTCCTCAACGCCGCCCAGTCCGCGACGGGGCAAAGCGACCGTGCCGTGGACTACGAGGTCGAAGTCACGCTCGACAAGCCGCCGGCCGACACACGCCCCGATCTCTCCGCCACCTCGCGGATCGTCACCGATACGCGCAAGCAGGCCCTGTCGATCCCGATCATCGCGCTCACGGTGCGGGAGAACAAGCCGGTATCGACGGAGCACCGCCCGGTGGACACCACGGCCGCCCGGAGGAAGAAGGAAACCGAGGGCGTGTTCACGGTGAAGGACGGCGTCGCGACCTTCCGCACGGTCAAGGTCGGCATCGCGGGGGACGAGTATTTCGAGGTGACCGACGGCCTGAAAGAGGGCGAGACGATCGTCGCCGGCCCGTACCAAGCCATTCGCGATCTGAAAGACGGCGCCCGGGTGCGCGCGATGAAGCAGGCGGCCGACTCGACGAAGAAGAAAGCCGCGGCGTGACCCTCCCCCAGACGTTCCGCACCGGGGACACGCCCCTTCCCGATATCGTCATCCTGACGCACAAGCTCACGCGCGCCTACGACATGGGTGGCGAGGTCGTGCGCGCGCTGCAGGGCGTGAGCCTCCAGATCCGCAAGAACGAATACGTCGCGGTCATGGGCCCCTCGGGGTCGGGCAAGTCCACGCTCATGAACCTGATCGGCTGTCTCGACACGCCCACGTCGGGTGAGTACTGGCTCAACGGCCAGAAGGTGTCCGATCTGGTGGACGACGAGCTGGCGCGGATCCGGAACAAGGAGATCGGGTTCGTCTTCCAGACGTTCAACCTGCTGCCCCGCGCCAACGCGCTCCACAACGTGGAGCTCCCGCTCATCTACGCCGGGCACGGCGCGCGCGAGCGTCGCGCCCAGGCGGCGCGGGCGCTCCAGCGCGTGGGGCTGGGCGACCGCATGGAGCACCGGCCCAACGAGCTCTCGGGCGGGCAGCGCCAGCGCGTGGCGATCGCGCGGGCGCTCGTGAACGACCCGTCGATTCTGCTGGCGGACGAGCCCACGGGCAACCTCGATTCCACCACCAGCGCCGAGATCATGGCGGTCTTCCGGGACTTGCACCGTCAGGGGCAGACGATCGTGATGGTGACCCACGAGCACGACATCGCGGCCCATGCCGCGCGCGTGGTCACGCTGCGCGACGGGCTGATCGCCAGCGACCAGCTGCAGGCCGCCTAGGCCCGTCGCGATGCCGGTCTTCGAAGCCCTCCGGCTCGCACTCCAAACCATCCGGGCGCAGAAGCTGAAGAGCGGCTTTTCGTTGCTGGGCGTGTTCATCGGTGTCGCGTCGCTCATCGGGGCGTGGTCGATCGTGAACGGCGTCAACCGCTACATGACCGAAAAGTTCGCCCAGACGCTCTTCGGGGTGAACACCTTCCAGCTGCGGCGCCGCCCGATGTTCACGCCGAACGTGCCCGACTCGGTGTGGCGGGCCTGGGCGCGACGCCCCCGTATCCGCTTCAGCGACGCGGAGGCATTGAGCGCCGGCTTTACCGTGCCCGTCGTCACGGCCTGGCAGTCGAGCGAGAACGTCACCGTGTCCTACCGCGACAAGCAGGCCCGCGACATCGAGCTGACCGCCGCGAGCGAGCGCTACTTCGACATCAAGAACCTGCGGCTGGCCACCGGGCGGGCGTTCACCGCGCAGGAGAACCGCTCGGGGGCGACGGTGGCCGTGCTGGGCGACGCGGTGGCGCAGCGGCTGTTCGTGGATCGCGCCCCGTTGGACCGCAGCGTCCGGATCGGCGGCATGGCGTATCGCGTGATCGGCGTGGTGGAGAAGCAGGGGAGCGTGCTCGGCTTCCCGCTCGACCGCTTCGTCGTCGTGCCCGCCCAGTCGCCCGCGCAGAATCTCGTCAACCCGCCGGGAGTCCTCGACGCCTTCCTCGTGAAGGCGCAGACCGAGCCCGACATGCGCCTGGCGATGGACCAGGCCGAGGGCATCATGCGCAGCCGTCGCCATCTGCGGCCGCGCCAGGACGACAACTTCGCGTTGGACACGTCCGAAGGCGTGCAACGGTTCTGGGCGGGGATCAGTCGCATCCTCGTCGTGGTGCTGCCCGGCGTCGTGGTGGTGTCGCTCGTGATCGGCGGCATCGTGATCATGAACATCATGCTCATGTCGGTGGCGGAGCGGACGCGCGAGATCGGCCTGCGCAAGTCGCTGGGCGCGCGGCGCCGCGACGTGCTGCGGCAGTTTCTCGCCGAATCGGCAGCGATCGCGACCGTCGGCGCCGCGTTCGGCGTCGTCGCCGGCATCGGGCTCACGTTCCTCATCGCCGCGGCTTCTCCCCTCCCGGCCAGCGTGTCGCCCGTGTCGATCCTGTTGGGCGTCGTCATGGGCGCGGGCGTGGGCGTGGTCGCGGGCGTCTATCCCGCCAGCCGCGCGGCGCGGCTCGATCCCATCGCCGCCCTGCGACAGGAGTAACCGTGACCGCCCTGTTCGAAGGGGTCGGCATCGCCCTCGCGTCGCTGCGCGCCCACAAGATGCGCGCCGCCCTCACGATCCTGGGCGTCGCCATCGGCGTCACGGTCGTCATGGTCATCGGGGCGCTGATCAGCGGGTTCAACAAGGGGATCTCCGACATGCTCTCCTCGCTCGGCCCCAAGACGTTCTGGGTGGGGCGCTACTGGGGCGGGCAGGGCGACGTGGACCCGGAAGACCCGGATCCGTGGCGGCGGCGTCCCTCGATGACGATGGACGAAGCCACCCGGCTGGGACAACTGCCCTCCATCGCCTTCGTGGTCGTCGACGAGAACACGTCGGCGGACATCGACTTCGAGGGCCACCGCTTGTCGGCCATCAGCATCCGGGGCCGCAATGCGGACTGGCCGAAGATCGAGGGCGGCGCCATCCACCCCGGCCGCTCGTTCAGCCACGTCGAGGACGCGGCCAACAGTCACGTGGCCGTGGTCAACACGAAGCTCGCGGAGAACCTGTTCGGCCAACGAGACCCGATCGCGCGGCGCATCAAGATCAGCGGCATGCCGTACGACGTGATCGGCGTGTACGACCCGCCGCCCCACCTGTTCGGCGGGGACGACCAGCCGCAGGCGATGATCCCGCACGGCACCTTCACCAAAGACCTGCAGTACTGGCGCGGCTGGATGGACATGTTCGTCGTTCCGCAGGATTCGGTCTCCCTCGAGCGCGCGATGGACGATGTCACCATGGCCCTGCGCACGATGCGCGGCCTGCGGCCGGGGCAGCGGAACAACTTCGATGCCGTCACGCAGGAAGTCTACGTGAAGGCCATCAACAGCTTCACGCTGGTGGCGCGGGTCCTGATGATCGCGCTCTCGATGGTGGGCCTGATGGTCGGGGGGATCGGCGTCGTCGCGATCATGATGATTTCGGTCACGGAGCGCACGCGCGAGATCGGCGTGCGCAAGGCGCTGGGCGCCACGCGGCGCGAGATCCTGTGGCAGTTCCTGGTGGAGGCGGCCACGCTCACGCTGGTCGGCGGCATCGTCGGCATGGCGGTGGGCTGGCTCATTTCCCTGGTGCTCGCCGGCGCCACGCCCGTTCCCGCGTACGTGCCGCTCGGCTCCGTCGTCCTCGCCCTGGGCGCCGCCGCGGTCACGGGGCTGCTCTTCGGCATCTATCCCGCGAGCAAAGCGGCGCGACTCGATCCGGTCGAGGCGCTGCGGTACGAATAGATGGCCTTCTGGGAAGCCGTCCGTCTCGCCCTGCAGACCATCCGGGCACAGAAGCTCAAGAGCGCGTTCTCGATCATCGGTGTGTTCATCGGTGTGATGTTTCTCATCGCCGTCGTGTCGGTCGTGCAAGGGATGAACCGCTACATGACCGACAAGTTCGCCGGGACCCTCCTGGGCGTGAATACGTTCCGGCTGCGGCAGTTCCCCGACGTCCAGCTCGGCAACGTGACCGACTCCACGTGGCGGGTGTGGCGCCGCCGGCCGCGCGTGACCTACGACGACGCGCAGGCCGTCGTACGCGGCGTGACGGTCCCGGTGCTCGCCGCGTGGGAGTCGAGCACCCGTACGACGCTCGTGGCCGGACGCAAGCAGGCGAAGGACGTGGAGGTCACCGCGGCCACGGAGCCGTATTTCGACATCCGCTCCCTCGCCGTCGAGCGAGGCCGCCCGTTCACGGGACAGGAAGTGCAAGCCGGAATGCCCGTGCTCGTGCTCGGGCACGAGTTGGCCGACAAGCTGTTCGAGGGTCAGGATCCGATCGGCCGCGAGGTGAAGATCTTCGATCTCCCGTACCGCGTGATCGGCGTGGTGGAGAAACAGGGCAATCTGTTCGGCTTGTCGCTCGACAAGTTCGCGGTGGCGCCGGCGAGCGCTCCGCTCAAGCGGTACGTCAGCGAACCGCGCGTGGTGGACGCCGTGGCCATGAAGGCGGGCTCGCAGCCCGAGATGCGGGAGGCGCTGGCGCAGGCCGAGGCGGTCATGCGCAGCCGGCGGCATCTGCGACCGCGTGAGCCGGACAACTTCGCGCTGGAGACGGCGGACGAGGTGCTCGATTTCTGGGGCAAGATCAGCCGCGTGCTGTTTGTCGCCCTCCCGGGTCTGGTGGCGGTCTCGCTCGTCGTGGGTGGGATCGTCATCATGAACATCATGCTGATGGCGGTGGCCGAGCGGACCCGCGAGATCGGCATCCGCAAGTCGCTGGGCGCCCGGCGCCGCGACATCCTGCGGCAGTTTCTGGTCGAGGCCATGACGCTCGCCACCGTGGGCGCGGCGGGCGGCGTCGCGCTGGGAAGCGGGCTGGCGGGTGCCGTGGCCGCCCTGACCCCCCTTCCCGCCGCCGTCGCGCCCTGGTCGATCCTCGTCGGCGTGGTGCTCGGCGCCGGCGTCGGGATCGTCGCCGGCGTGTATCCGGCGAGTCGCGCGGCGCGGCTCGACCCGATCGCCGCGCTGCGGCATGAGACATGACCGGCCTGTTCGAAGGCGTCGGCATCGCGCTGGACTCGCTCAAGAGCAACAAGGGACGTGCGGCACTCACGATCCTGGGCGTCGCCATCGGCGTGATGGTCGTGATGCTGATTGCGGCGATGATCAGCGGCATCAACCGCAGCGTCTCGAACATCTTCGAGTCGATCGCCCCGCGCACCTTCCTCGTGTGGCGCTTCTTCCAGGCGGGAGTGAACGTCTCGGACGGCTCCGATGAATCCAGCCCGTGGCGGCGCAACCCGGAAATCGTGGCGCTCGAGGCGGACCGGATTGCGCTGCTGCCCTCCGTGCGCTACGTCACCCGCCGCGACGAGAGCGCCGCCACCGTGGAGTACGGCGACCGGCGGCTCGAGTCCATCAACATCTCGGGGTTGTCCGCGCAGTGGGTGGAGGTGAACGGGGGTGACGTTCAACCGGGGCGTACGTTCACGCGACTGGAAGACGTGGCCAACGATCCCGTGGCGGTCATCAATACGAAACTCGAGGAGCAACTGTTCCGCGGGCGCGACCCGATCGGCCAAACGATCCACGTCGCCGGCGCGCCGTTCAAGGTGATCGGCGTTTATACGCCGCCGCCCAGCCTGTTCAGCGGTACGACACCGCCGTTCGTCGGCATCCCCCACGGCGCGTTCGTCAAGCACGTACCGTACAGGAAGGGATGGATGCGGCTCGCGGTCGCTCCGGCGCCCGCCTACACCCAGCAGCAGGCGATGGACGAAGTGGTGGCGACGCTGCGCTCGCTCCGAGGCCTCAAGCCGGGGCAGGAGAACAACTTCTCGATCGTGACGCAGGACAAGCTGCTCGACTCCTGGAACCAGGTCACGGGCATGTTCTTCCTCGTGATGCTGGTGCTCTCGTCCATCGGGCTGATCGTGGGGGGCGTCGGTGTCGTGGCGATCATGATGATCTCGGTGACCGAGCGCACGCGGGAGATCGGCGTGCGCAAGGCGCTGGGAGCGACGCGGCGCGCGATCCTGTGGCAGTTCCTGGTCGAGGCCTCGACCCTGACGCTGGTGGGCGGCGCGGCCGGGATGCTCGTGGGCGGCGTGCTCGCGTTCGCCGTCTCCCGCCTCACGCCGATCCCGGCCCACGTCCCGCTGTGGTCGATCGTCGCCGCGCTGGGCGCGTCGGCCCTCACCGGCGTCGGCTTTGGACTGTATCCGGCCAACAAGGCGGCGAGATTGGATCCGGTAGAGGCACTGCGGTACGAGTAAAACGGGAACGGGGAAGAGGGAAGCGGGAAGACGCCCATCGCCCACCCTTCCCTCATCCCGCTTCCCTCTTCCCGTTATGTTTTCCCCCCATGCCCCTCTCCGAAGCGATTCTCCAGGCGCTGCAGACCGCGTGGAGCCACAAGCTGCGCTCCTTCTTCACGCTGCTCGGAATCATCGTGTCGGTCGGCTTCCTCGTGGCGGTCGTGGCGGTGATCCAAGGGATGAACGCGTACGTGCGCGAGCGCATCGCGGGCGCGATCGTCGGGGTCAACGCCTTTCAGATCCGCCGCGACCCGATCCAGGTCGGGTTCATCGACGACGAAGAATGGAAGAAGATCCAGCGCCGGCCGATCATCGCGCCCGAGGACATCTCGTTCGTGGAGCGCGCGCTGCCCGACGCGCAGGCGATCTCGCTCCAGTCCGGGTGGCCGACGCCGATGGCGGACGTGCAGTGGCGCAATCGCACGGTCGGCGACGTGCTCGTCTTCGGGGTCACCCCGCCGTTCGTGGTGGTGCAGGACTACGTGTTCGCGGCGGGGGCGCCGTTCACCGACGTGGACGAGCGGCAGCGGCGCCTCGTCGCCGTGCTCGGCTTCGACGTGGCGGACAAGCTGTTCGGCGCTCCGGAGCTCGCCGTCGGCAGCGCGATTCGCGTCCGCGGCGCGCAGCTCACCGTGAAAGGTGTCATCGCCAAGAAGGGCACCGTGCTGGGACAGTCCTGGGACGGGTTCGTCATGCTCCCGCTCACCACCTTCGAGGCGCTGTATGGACGGCGCCAGACCACCGTGATCTCGGTCAAGATGCCGGCGGCCGTGAGCGTGGCCGGCGGCATGCTCCGCGCCGAGGAGGCGATGCGGATCGCGCACCGCCTGCGCCCGGCGCAGGAGGACGATTTCACCGTCGACACCGGCGAGGGTCTGATCGCGTTCTGGGGGAAGCTGACCCGCGTGATTTTCACGGTCGTGCCCGCCGTGGTGGGCATCGGGATCGTGGTGGGCGGTATCGTGATCATGAACATCATGCTGATGAGCGTCACCGAGCGTACCCGCGAGATCGGGATCCTCAAGTCGCTGGGCGCCTCGCGGCGCGACATCCGGCGCCAGTTCCTCGCGGAGTCGGCCATCCTGTCCCTGCTGGGCGGCGTCGCGGGGCTCCTCGCCGGGAGCGCGCTCGCCGCCTTGGTCCAGGTCGCCTCCCCCCTGCCCGCCCGTGTGACGGCCTGGTCGGTGGCGGTGGCGCTCGGCCTCGGGGTCAGCGTGGGCATCGTGTTCGGCGTCTATCCGGCGCACCGGGCCGCGCGCCTCGACCCGATCGAAGCGCTGCGCGCGGAGTAGCATGGCCTTCCACTCCATTCGCGAAGGCTGGCTGATCGCCGTCGACCAGCTCCGCGTCAACAAGCTGCGCTCCGGGCTGACCATTCTCGGCGTGGTCATCGGGATCGCCACAGTCATGGCCATGGCGTCGATCGTCGCCGGCTTCCGGGAGCAGATCGTGAACACGCTCGAGGTCGTCGGGCCCACCACGTTCCGCATCCTGCGGTTCTTCTCGTCCACGCCGCTCAATCCGGACGCGTTGCCGCGCGAGGTGCGGATCCGACCCGCCCTCGCCCCCCGCGAAGCCGAGGCGATCGCCCGCCTGCCCGAAATCCACTACGCGGCGATCTGGACGCAGCTGTTCTACCGGTTCGAATACGCCGGCACGCGCACCCAGACGCTCGGGGTGTTCGGCGCCGACGATCGATATATGGAGATCTTGGGGGGCGAGCTGGTCCGGGGTCGTGTGTTCACCACGGCCGAGCTGCGCGGCGGGGTGCCGGTGACGGTCATCGAGCAGCGAACGGTCGACCGGCTGTTCGGGGCGCGCGAGCCCCTCGGAGAGATCGTCCGCATCGGCGGCCGTCCGTTCCGCGTGATCGGGGTGTGGCAGCGACCGACCAACATCTTCGAGGTGCCCGGCGCGCCGGAGATCGCCGGAGTGGTGCCGTTCGAGGCGGCCCACGAGCGCTTTCCGATCGACCGGGTGAACGGCCTGATCATCCTCGTCAAGCCCCGGCCCGAGGTGAGCGTGGCGCGCGCCATGGACGCCGCCACGCTGCAGCTGCGGCGCCTGCGCGGGCTGCGGGTCGGCGAGCCCAACAGCTTCGACCTGCTGACGTCGGACCAGGTCCTCGGCATCTTCGACAGCCTGACGTTCGCGTTCTTTTTCGTGATGCTCGTGCTCTCGAGCATCGCCCTCCTGGTCGGCGGCATCGGGGTGATGGCCATCATGATGGTGTCGGTGACGAGCCGGACGCGGGAAATCGGACTGCGCAAGGCGATGGGCGCGACGCGCCGCGACGTCCTGTGGCAGTTCCTCGTGGAGGCGGCGACGTTGACCTTGATGGGCGGCATCCTGGGCATCATGCTGGGGACCGCCACCGGGGAATTCCTCAAGCGGCTGCTCGATTTCAGCACGACCGTGCCGGTGTGGAGCGCCGCGATCGCGACGCTCGTGTCGATCGCGGTCGGAGTCGTCTTCGGCATCGCGCCGGCGGCGCGGGCGGCGAGGCTGGATCCGGTGGAGGCGTTGAGGTACGAGTAGAATGGGAAGGGGCACGAGGGAAGCGGGAAGCGGCCCCCCGCCCTTCCCTCGTCCCCCTTCCCTCTTCCCGACTCGACGGAGGTCATGTGGCAGACACGGTCGACGTTCTGGCAATCGCCGCCCATCGCGACGACGTCGAGCTGACCTGCGGTGGCACGCTCGCCAAGGCGGTGCGGGCGGGTCACCGCGTCGGGATCCTCGATCTCACCCAGGGCGAGAGCGGCACGCGCGGCGACGCGTCCACGCGCGCCGCGGAGGCCGAGCGCGCGGCGAAGGCCCTGGGCGTGCACCTGCGCTTCAACGCCGGCCTCCCCGACGCCCACCTGGAAAACAATGAGGCGTCACGCTTGAAAGTGGTCACGCTGATACGTCAAACACGGCCGCGTGTCGTGATTCTTCCCTTCCCGGTCGGCCGGCACCCGGATCATCGTATCGCATCCGAACTGGGACGAGACGCGTGCTATCTGGCGGGGCTCGCGAAGTACGGCGGGCAGGGAGAGCCTCACCGGCCGTTCAAGGTGCTCTACGCGCTCGCGTACCGCGAAGACCCCGTGAAGCCGTCGTTTGTCGTGGACATCTCCGACTGCTTCGACATCAAGATGGCGGCGATCCGCTGCTACGCCTCGCAGTTCGACGGCGCCAAGGCGGCAGGAGAGATCCACCCCACCGGCCTGGATCTCTACGAGCTGATCCGGATCCAGTCGGCGCACTACGGCTCGCTCATCCGCACGCCATACGGCGAGCCGTTCTTCTGTCACGAGACGCTCGAAGTCCAAGACGTGCTGCAGCTTGGCGTGCAGTCCCTGTAGCGTCTAGATTCCCCCCCATGCCCAAGCGGCTGGTGTATCTCGACAACGCGGCCACGACGCCGGTGCGCGCCGAAGTGCTCGAGGCGATGCTCCCCTATCTGGGGCGCGACGTCTTCGGGAATCCCTCGTCGGCGCACCGTTTCGGGCGCGCGGCCCGGGCGGGCCTCGAGGAGGCGAAGCGCACGATCGCCGAAGCGCTGGGTGGGGGCGCAGAGCCCGGCCAGGTGATCTTCACGTCGGGCGGCACGGAGGCGGACAACCTCGCGGTGATCGGGTGCGCACTCGCCGCGCGTGAGCGCGGTGGCCCCTTTCGGGTCGCGGTCTCCGCGATCGAGCACAAGGCGGTGTTGGCCGCGGCGCACGCGGTCGCCCGGCTGGGCGGCGAGGAGATCGTGCTCCCGGTCGACGCCTGCGGGGCCGTGATGGAAGATGCGCTCGCCGCGGCGCTCGAGCGCGGCGTCGCCGTGGTGAGCGTGATGTGGGTGAACAACGAGGTCGGCGTCGTCCAGCCGGTGGCCCGGCTCGCCGCGCGCTGCCGCGCGGCCGGCGTGCCGTTCCACGTCGATGCCGTTCAGGCGTTCGGCAAGATCCCGGTCTCGCTCGCCGAGGTGGATTGCACGTTGCTCACGATTTCCGGCCACAAGATCGGCGCTCCCAAGGGGATCGGCGCCCTGATTGTGCGCGACCGCCACGCGGTCGAAGCCATCATCCACGGCGGCGGCCAGCAGTTCGGCATCCGGCCCGGGACGGAGAACGTGCCGGGGATCATCGGGCTGGGGAAGGCCGTCGAGCTCGCAGCGCGCGAGCAGGCGGACTTCGCCCGCCGCGTGGCGGCGCTGCGCGACGAGCTCGAGCGCCGCGTGCTCGCCGTCGTGCCCGACGCGGTCGTCAACGCGGTGCAGGCGGCGCGGGCGCCGCACGTCTCCAACGTGTCGCTGCCCGGCACGGACAGCGAGGCATTGCTCATGCATCTGGACCTCGCCGGAATCGCCTGCTCCTCGGGCTCCGCCTGCAGCACCGGAGCGGTCGAGCCGTCGCACGTGCTCACGGCGATGGGGGTACCGGCCGAGCTGGGCGTCGCGGCGCTGCGGTTCTCGCTGGGCAGGGACAACACGGCGGAGGACGTGGAGGGACTCATCGCTGCCCTGCCGAAGATCGTCGAGAAGGTGCGGGCCCTGTCCGCGGTGCTGCACCGATGACCGAGCGAGTGCTCATGGCGATGTCCGGCGGCGTCGACAGTTCGGTGGCGGCGGCGTTGCTGGTGGAGGCGGGGTACGACGTCGTCGGAGCCACCATGAAGCTGTTCTGCTACGGCGACTCGGTGCCCAACCGGCCCTGCTGCTCGCTCGACTCGATCACGGACGCGCGGCTCGTGGCCCACCGGCTCGGCATCCCGCATTACGTGCTGAATCTGGAGGACCGGTTCAGTCGCGACGTGATCGCCGACTTCGTGAGCGAGTACGCCCGCGGCCGCACGCCCATCCCGTGCGTGCGCTGCAATTCCTTCACCAAGTTCCGCGACTTCCTCCACCACGCCGACGCGCTCGATTGTGCCTACGTCGCGACCGGTCACTATGCCGTGGCCCGGAACGGGGCGCTGTACCGCGGGTGCGACCGCCAGAAGGACCAGTCGTATTTCCTCTGGGGCATCGATCGCGCGGTCGTGGCGCGAATGCTCACGCCCGTCGGCGACCTCACCAAGCGGGAGACCCGCGCGGTGGCCCGGCGACTCGGCCTCGTCACGGCCGACAAGCCCGAGTCGGTCGAGATCTGCTTCGTCCCCGACGACGACTACGTCGGCGTGCTCGAGCGCCATCTCCCGGCGGACGCGCCGGCGCTCGTGCCCGGACCGCTCGTCACGGCAGGCGGGGAGATCGTGGGCGAGCACGCCGGCTTCGCCCGCTACACCATCGGGCAGCGCCGCGGCCTTCCCGGCGGATTCCGTGAGCCGATGTATGTGGTCGCGATCCGTCCGGACACGCGCGAGGTGGTGATCGGACCGGGAGACGAGCTGTTCGGCCACGCCGTGGAGCTCGCCGAGCTGAACTGGCTCGCCGAGCCGCTGGCGCCAGGCGAGGCCGCGTTGGTGCAGTGCCGCTACCGCGCCACACCCGTGCCCGGCCGGGTGCGGGAGCGCTCGGGGGACAGGCTGGCGCTCGACCTCGCCCAGGCGGTGCGCGCCATCACGCCCGGGCAGTCCGGCGCCCTGTACGACGCCGACGGGCGCCTGCTCGGCGGCGGGGTGATCGCGTAACCACACCCCATCCCAGCGCGTTCCGGAGTGGGCGGAGCCCGTGCGCCCCGTCACGGTCCGAGCGGGGTGGCAGCGATAAGTTTCAGGCTGGACCTCTGCCGCGGCTCTCGCACCCGAGAGCCGCCCCCACGCTCACAATCCGGAGGAGCAGCATGCCCCCACGTTCTGGCCATCCCTGGCGGGGTCTCGCGGCCGCCGCCGTATTCGTCGTCGCTGCCTGCAGCGACAGCACCGGCCCGCAGGCGCACCTCGCCAGTCCCGAGCAGCTCAGCGCCGATCTGCAGAGCGTCGCGGGCGTCGTCACCTCGCCCGCGTTCGCGAGCTTCGCGACGATCGGCACGGCGGCCGGCTCGCCCGCCGCGGTGTCGACGCCGGCGGGCGCGCTGCTCCAGGCGGCGCCGATCACCCCGCCCCGGACGTCGAGCCAGCCGTATGCCGATGCACCGCGGCGGCTCGCGGCGCTCCGCGCCGCGGGCGTGGCGCTCGGGTCGACCATCAGCGCCAGTGTGATTCCGTCACAGTACCTCGCCCAGACGTTCGTCTGGGATGACGCCACGCATCAGTACGTCGTCGGCCCCGATGCCGGCCCGAGCAACGGCGTGCGGATCATTCTGTATGCCCTGGACCCGCTCACCGGCCAGGTGGCCGAGCCGTCGAACGCCGTGGGATACGTCGACCTCCTGGACCAGAGCAACGGCGGCACCAACGCGCTCGAAGTGCTCCTCAACGGGGGCACGCCCGCGAGCCCCGGGACCACCTACGCCCACTACACCATCACCGGCAGCGTCACGGGCAACCCACCGACGACGTTCACCGCCACGGCCAGCGGGTTCGTGAGCGACGGCACGCGCACCCTCACGTTCGACGCCACCTTCTCGGGAACGAACCTCACCACCGACAACCCCGATGTCGACCTCCAGGTCACCTGGGACCTGAACGATCCGGCCGTGCACATCGAGCTGCACGAGACGCTCGCGACGTCGGACGCGAACCACGTCACGATCTCGGTTCACTTCAGTGTCATCCGTGGCACAGAGACGGTCTCGGTGGACGGAACGATCACGGAGGTCGTGTCGCCGCTGACGGTCACGGCCGACCTGCACATTACGGTGGGCGGCGTGCCCTACGCCGACGTCGTCGGCACCAACCAGGGGATCCAGCTGCGCCACCACGATGGCAGCGCGCTCTCGGCGGCGGAGTTGCAAGCCGTCTCCGATCTGTTCGAGATGCCCGACAACCTGTCGGGGGCGATGGAAAGCCTGGTCAACCCGTGCCAGCATATGCTGGGCGCCTGAGCGACGCCCCGCGCGACACACGAACCCCCGCCAGGCCTGGCCCGGCGGGGGTTTTCGTTCTATAACGGGGAGAGTGTGAAGATGGTCTATCGCGCCCTCGCCGACTGCGTCGTGCTGGTGCACGCCGCCTTCGTCGCCTTCGTGATGCTGGGCGGCTTCCTCGCCTGGCGCTGGGGCGCCGTGGTGTGGGCCCACGTGCCGGCGGCGTTGTGGGGGGCGGCCATCGAATATGGCGGCTGGATTTGCCCGCTCACGCCCCTCGAAAACGCGCTGCGGGCCCGGGCCGGACTCGAGGGCTATCGGGGAGGGTTCGTCGAGCACTACGTGATCCCGTTGCTCTATCCGGCGGGGCTGACCCGGCCGGCCCAGGCGGTGCTCGGCACGTTGGTGGTGGTCGTGAACTTCGTCGCCTATACCGTCCTCATCCGCCGCACCCTTCGGGGAGGCTGACCCTATGACCACTCGCCGCGGTTTCCTCGAGTCGCTCTTCGCGGTCGGTGCCGCCCTCCCGGCGCTCCGGGACGACGCGCTACCGCGGCTCGCCCGCGTCGCCCGGCAGGCGGACCGCCGGCCCGTCGACGACATCACCCGCGACGAGGACTTCTGGCGCGAGGTCCAGGAGGCCTTCACGCTCGATCGCACGATCATCAACCTGAACAACGGCGGGGTGAGCCCGAGCCCGCGCGTCGTGCAGGAGGCGATGCGCCGCTACCTCGAGTACTCCAACACGGCGCCCGCCTATACCATGTGGCAGGTGCTCGAGCCGGAGATCGAGGCCGTACGGCACCGCCTCGCGGCGAGCTTCGGCTGCGACGCGGAGG
>QHUT01000091.1 GCA_003222055.1 Gemmatimonadota bacterium | reverse complement strand
ATGGGGATGCCGGCGGTCCACTCGGATGAGGAATAGCCCACGCTCGCGGTCCACTGACTCCCCTCGCGCGTACCCTTCTTCGTGATGATTTGGATCACACCGCCCGCGGCGTCGGCTCCGTACAGGGTCGAGGCGGCTGGTCCTTTGATGACCTCGATCTTTTCAACGTCGTCGGGGTCGATGAAGTCCAGGGGGCTCGAGTACTGCACGGTCGCGTTCGTAACCCCGCCTGTCGACACCGGCTGCGCCTCGAAGCGAATCCCGTCCACGTAGTAGACGGGGCCGTAGTTGGCGTTGAGCGAGCCGGCGCCGCGGATCTGGACATTCGAGCCCGTGCCCACCAGGCCGGAGTTCTGCATGAGCGTGAGCCCCGGCACCCGGCTCTGCAACTGCTCCTGAACGTTCTGCGTCGTGCCGGCCGGGACTTTCGAGAGGTCGGGGCTCGACACGGCATTGCCGAGCTCCCGTTTCTCGGTCGTCCCGGCCGTGCCTGTGACGACGAGGGCCTCGAGCTGAATGGGCGCCCGCAGCAGCGCGATGGCGACATCGGCGCCTCCTCCCGCCGTCACGGTCGCGCTCGCAGTGCGGGACGAGTAGCCGATGAGCGCGGCGCGGATGGTGTATTGTCCGTCGGGGAGCCCACCGATCTCGAAGCTTCCGGCCTCGTCCGTACGCGTCTCCCTACCCGTCCCGATCAGGAGCACATGGACGCTGGCGAGGGGGCGCTGCGTGCTCTCTTCGGTGACCTTGCCGCGGATCACTCCGGCGACCTGCGCGTCGGTGGCGCGCGCAGTGCTGATACCCAGGAGTGCGACGACGCCAATGGTCTCCCACGCCCTCCTGCTCATGGACAAACGCATTGGTACCTCCTTCCGCGAGATGTGTGGCAGGCAGTAGTGCGGCGCCGAACGCGGCTCGCTCCCGGGACGGGTGCCGGCCGAGGAGCCGCGACGAGGAAACCGGTCGCGACTAAAAAAAGGAAGCGGATTGCTGGAGCCCGCAATGCCCACGCCTCGCGATGGAGGGCAGACGCCAACGCCGCTGTGTGGAAGGAATGGGAGCGTATCGACGGCATCGCCCACGACGACCGACGGCTGATGGAGACGCGCGTCGCCAGCTCTCGTGTGATTGCGGGGATCGAGAGTGCGGCAAGATCCGCGCCCGGTCTGGACGGGACGCGAGGTTAGACGGTTCGCCACCGCGGACGCACGCGGGCGAGGCGATGGTCACGCCACGCGGGGAGCGGCTGCGTCGGCATCTGGAGCGGATGCGGCGACGGGCCGCACGCGCCGCAGCTGGATTTCTTGATGTCGTCGTGTTGCGTGGCCGCTACACCGCGGATGTCATTCCCCGACAAAACGCTTGCGGTGCGCCTTTTGCGTGGTGCGGCGATGGCTCCACAGTAGTGCCTGTGTGGAACACGACGCCGACATCCGTGTGTGGCGCGCGTCCATCACTCGCACCAAGCGTGTCCTGTCTGCCGTTGGGCACGGTTGCGTATTCGCCGACTCGAGAAGGCCCAGCTATCCTCGCCGCGCGTTCGCGTCCGCGAGGGGCTGTCTCCTCATGTGGTGCGTGGCAAACACCTCGAAGGGGGAACTCTCATGCGGATTTTCATTCGTCCTCCACTCCCGCCTTTAATGGCGCTCTGCGGGCTGCTCGGCGTGCTGGCGTTGCGGCCCGTGCGCGCCGTCGCCCAGGAGCCGGTGACGATCACCGGGCGCGTGACCGGTACGGTCGGCGAGCCACTCCGGGATGCCAACGTCTCGCTGTTCGAACTCGATCTCGGTGTGTGGACCGGGCACGACGGGGCGTATCGGCTGATCGTTCCCGCGGCGCGGGCGCAAGGCCAGCAGGCCAGGCTGACCGTACGCATCATCGGCTACCGAGCGGGGTCGTTCACCGTCACGCTCACCCCGGGAGCCTCGGTCGAGCACAACTTCCAGCTCGCGTCCGATCCGCTCCGGCTGGACGAGGTCGTTGTCACGGGCGCGGGCACGGAGCAGTTGCGCGAGAAGCTCGGCACTGCCATGTCGAGCGTGGACGCAGCGACCCTGCAGCGTGCCAACGAGTCCAACCTGGTGCAGGCGCTGGCGGGCAAGCTGCCGAACGTGCTCACCAATCAGGCGAGTGGCGACGCCGGTGCCTCGACCTCGATCCAGATCCGGGGCCCGAAGACGTTCGGCACCAGCCAGCCGACCATCATCGTGGACGGTGTGCCGATCAGTAACGTTACGCGTGCAGAAAACGGGCAGGTCAACGCACCGCTGTCCGGAGCGCCCTCACCCAACCGCGCCGCGGACTTGAACCTGGACGACTACGAATCCACCGAGGTGCTGATGGGGGCGGCGGCGACCTCGATCTACGGCGCCAGCGCCGGCTCGGCGGGCGCGATCCTGCTGACGTCGAAGCGCGGGCGGCCGGGGCGAACCCAGTACACCTTGCGCTCCACCATGCAGTTTGATCGCCCGGTGCGGACCGTGCCCGTGCAACGGAAGTATGGCGTGGGCTCGGGCGGCCTTTCGACCAATTGCTTCACGGTGAACTGCTCCATCCAGTCGAGTTTTTTCTCGTGGGGGCCGGAGCTCGCCTCCGGGACGCCGACGTACGACCACGGCGCCGAGATCTTCGAGACGGGTCACACGCTCGAGAGTACGCTGTCGTTGTCGGGCGGCAGCGAGCGTACGACGTTCTACCTGTCGGTGGGCCAGCTTGATCAAGACGGCTTCATCGTGGGGAACCGGGACGGCTACGAGCGCTACACGGCGCGGTTCAACGGCTCGCACACCCTGTTCCAGAACCTCGTCGTGAGCGCGAACATCTCGGTCGTGCAGACCAAGACCGGCGGCTTGGACCGCGGCAACTCCATCAACGGGATCGGGATCGGCGCGCTGCGCCAGCCGCCGGACTTCAACGCCCAGCAGTACCTCAGCCCGACGACCGGACTGCACCGCTCCTGGCGGTTCCCGAATCCGGGCCCCACCGCGTTTACCAACAACCGCGGCTTCGACAACCCGTTCTACGCGCTCAATAACGACGATCTCCTCGGGCAGACCGGCCGCTACTTCGGCAACATCAACGTCAACTGGAAGCCGCTCGGGTGGCTCCAGGTGAACTGGACGCTCGGTGGCGATTACAACGGCGACGACCGTACCTACGCGTACGCGCAGGCCAGCTCGGGGACCACCGGCGGAGCGCTGGAGCGCTGGCAGTTTTACGATCGACTGTTCGATCATACGCTGACGGCCACCGGGTCACACGAATTCAGTCGCAACGTGCGGGGCACCTTCACGGTGGGCCAGAACCTGGACGAAACGTACTTCCGGCAAGTCGACGTGTTCGCGCAGACCTGGCTCGCGCCCACCCCCTTCAAGCTGTCGAACACTACGACCCGTACGACGCCCAGCGATCGAGAGGAACGGCGTCGGGTGGAGGGATACTTCGCGCAGGGCAACGTCGACCTGTACGATCAGCTGTTCCTGCAGGCTCGCATCCGCAATGACGCGAACTCGGCCTTCGGGATCAACCACCAGCGCGCCTGGTATCCGGGTGGCAGTGCGGCCTGGAGCTTCACAAAGGCCATCCGTCTGCCCGAGCAGATCGTGAACTTCGGCAAGGTCCGCCTGGCCTACGGCGAGAGCGGCCAGCAGCCGCCCTTGTACGCCACGCAGGATGTGTTCTCGACAACGTCGTTCGCGGACTTCAACCCCGGCTCGCTCCAGGCGCCGAACCTGAACGGCATTGGCGGGCTGTACCCCTCGGCCACCCGGGGCAACCCCGACATCAAGCCGGAGCGGGTGCGCGAGGTGGAAGCGGGCGTGGACCTGGGGCTGTTCCGGGGCCGCGCCGATTTGTCCGTAACGCGCTACGATTCGAAGTCCAAGGACGTCGTGTTCAGCGTGAATCTCGTGCCGACCACCGGCTACACCAACATGAACATCAACGCGGGCGAGCTGACCAACAAGGGTTGGGAGTTGACCAGCGACATCCGCCTGCTCCAGCGCCCGGACCTCTCCATCGACATCGCGGCCAACTGGGCCCGCAACCGCAACCTGGTCACGAGCCTCGGCGCGACCGCGAGCCAGCTCGCCGGGGATGTCCCGATGGCGAGCCCCGAGAGCTGCGGTCCCGAGGCGAAGGTGCCCCGCTGTCAAATTGGGATTGGATCCTCGTTCTCTGGGCAGACGACACACGCCCAGGTCGGCTACCCGGTCGGTGTGTGGCGCTCCGTGGACTTTGCGCGGTGCGGTCGTGGGCTCGGCATGATCGGGAAAGACTCCGTCGGCGTCTACTGCCAGGGGAAGCCGGACGGCGCCTTGTATATCGGGGCGAATGGATTCCCGATTGTCGATCCGACCACGCGCGCGATCGGGAACCCGTGGCCCGACTGGACCGCCGGGATCTCCTTGACGGCCAACTACAAGGGGCTCCAGTTGAGCGCGTTTCTCGATCACCGCCACGGCGGGGACGTGCTCAACATGACGCGCTCGTCGATGGATCAGTACGGCACGCACAAGGACACGGAGATCCGCGGCCAGACGCGCACGTTCGGCAAGGACATGCTGTGTTACAACAAGACATGTGATGTGCTGAATGGTCCCGTGGCCGGGCCGGGTGCGGGCAAGGGCGTCGTGATCGGTGAGAGCTGGTTCACGGGCCTGGGCGCCACGGGAGGCCCCATCACCACGCGGCTCGAGGACGGGACGTTCACCCGCCTGCGGGAGATTTCGATCAGCTATTCGTTCCAAGGCCCGTGGGTGAGCAAGATCGCGGGGATGCGGCAAATGGACGTGAAGCTGTCCGGCCGCAACCTCAAGCTGTGGACCGATTACAGCGGCTATGATCCGGAGATCAACCTGGGCGGGGCACAAAACGCCAACCGCGGCATCGACTGGTTCAACGCCCCGCTCGCGCGGGCCTGGGTGATGCAGCTCACGTTCTATCACTGATCAACGCGAGGGGAACTGCGATGAACACATGCACAAAGGCAGGCGCCGTCCTCGCGCTGACGCTCGTCGGTGCGGGATGCAGTGACTTTCTGCAGGGCCCGGGCTTGACCGAAAACCCGAACAATCCGACCACGGGCACGCCGCTGCAGCAGCTGATCGCCGTGCAGGCGAATATGGCCGCGCGCCTGGAGGGCCAGCTCGCACGCTGTGCGGGGGTCTTTACACAGCAATTGATCGGGAGCAACAACCAGCAGCTCTCCTATTGCACGCAATACGGGGTGACGGAGAGCGACATCTCCGGCCAGATGAACGGGTTCTACATTGGTGGCGGCTTGCTCAGCATGCGGGCCATTGAAGCCGCGGCGGAGAGCTCCGGTGACCAGGTCCTGCTGGGCATCACGAAAGTCTGGGAGGGCCTTGCGATCGGCACGGCGACGTCCGTGTGGGGCGATCTGCCCTACAGCGAGGCGGTGAACCCGGACATCGCCGAGCCCGTGCTGGATTCACAGGAAAGCATTTATGCCGGGGTCCAAACGCGTCTGGATGAGGGGATCACGGCGTTGCAGGCGGCGCTCGGCGGCGCCTCCGGGAACTGCGTTCCCGCGGAAGGGGATCTGATCTACTGCGCCGCCGCGGGGTCCAGGGCGACGGAGATCCAGCGCTGGATCAGGGCGGCCTACACCCTCAAGGCGCGCTTCCACCTGCATCTGGTGGAGCAACACGGCAACGCAGAGTATGGTTTGGCCCTCGCGGCGGCACTGAACGGCATTTCGGAAGCGCCGACCAATGCGACGCAGGCGATCAACGGCCAGGCCCCGGGGGACTTCCGCATGTTCCACGGCTCCGTGCAGGACTTCGACGCCAACATCTGGGGCGAATTCCTGTCGACGCGTCAGGATCTGGTCGCGGGGAACGTGCTGGTCCAGATCCTCAAAGCGCGCAGCGACCCACGCCTCGCGGCGTACTTCGATGCCAACGCGCAGGGACAATTCATGGGAGCGGATCAGAATGACTCGACCATCCGCGCGCCGGGGTGCCCAGCACCGCCGGCGACGTGTGCCGCGTCGGTCATCAACACGACGGTCCGGCGGCAATTCACGTTCCGCCAGCCGATCGTGACATGGGCGGAGAACCAGCTCATCATGGCCGAGGCGCAGTACATGACGGGAGATTCCGCGGGCGCGGTCGCGAACGTGGACGCGGTGCGCACGGCCGTCGGCATGCCGGCGCTCGGCAACGTGTCGTTCGCCGACGTGATGACGGAGAAGTACATTGCGATGTTCCAGAACGTCGACGTCTGGTCCGACTACAAGCGGACCTGCATTCCAGCGGTGACGCCGTTCGGCAAGCCTCCCGCCCCCGAAGTGTTGGGCCGGATGCCCTACGGCTCCGCCGAGCGCACGTCGAACCCGCACATTCCGCTGCCGTCGGCGTACCCGGCGGGTACGACGGGGTCGTCAGCGGTGCGCAACTGGAACGACCCGAACCACTGTTAGCGATGCGGCGGTTGCGGTACCCGGCGCGTCTGGCCGTGGGGATCCTGCCGCTGCTCGCGGCGTGCTACACGCGGGGTCCCCTCACCACGCCGGTGCCGGCCGCGGGGACGCGGATCGTGGCCCAGGTGACCGACTCCGGCGTCGTCGCCTTGAGCAACGCGCTTGGGGCCGGCCCGGTGCAGGTAGAGGGCGTGGTCGCAGCCGCCGACGGCACCTCGTGGGATTTGCAGCTGGTGCGGGTCGACTACCGTGGTGGCGCGTCGGTCCTGTGGAACCACGAGCGGGTCAGCTTCCCGCGAGCCACGCTGGACCACCCGACCCAGAAGCGGCTGGACCGCGGGAAGAGCTGGCTCGTCGCGGGGGCCGTCACGGCTACCGCGCTCCTCGCCGCCCGGCTGTTCGGTGCGATTGGCGGCGGCGAGACCCCCAACCAGCCGCCTCCCCCGCCCAACTGACGCTCGGGCGGGCGCGCCCGCGACGTGATCAGGGTCGAGGGGGAGAGGTGTCGGTCTCGTTGCCGACGCGGGTCCAAATCACGATCACACCGCATCGCGCGTTCAGCAGGTTGGACTGGAACTGGGACGGGATCTGCGAGGCGCCGCTGTAGACCTCGACGGCGACGACGTCCTCGGGGACGATGTACTGATTGATGGAAATGTCGCTCGTCACCGGGAAAGGCGTCCCATTGACGTAGAACAGCACCGGACAAGCGCGCGCGCCCGAGATCCCCGTCGTGCGCGCCATGCGAATCACGTCGCTGGGCCCGAACGGCCCGCTGACGGACTGGATCTGAACGCCCGGGACGCGACGCAATACGTCGGTGAAGACGCGAGGCTGCATCCGGGCGATCTCCGCGCGATTGAAAAAATGGCCGCCGCCGGCGGCCCTTCGCTCTTCAAACCCTCGCATCGCCGGCAGGCGCGCTGCCTCCGCCTCGACCGCCACTCCCGCGAGCGGCAGAGGCGCCAGGGTGAGAACGATGTGCACGGCCACGGTCTCGCCCCGCCCAACCTCGACGCGTTGCAGGACCCCGACATAGCCCAGCAACCGGACCTCGACCACGTGAGTGCCGGGCGACACGCGGGCGAGGACAAAGTGCCCGTCCCGGTCGGATGCGACGGTCGGCCCTGTGCCGGCAACCTGGATCCGCGCGTCCGCCAGCGGAATACTGTCGGCGCCCACGACGGTGCCGGTCAGCGTACCCCATTCCTGCGCCGCGACCTGAACCGGCAGGAGCAGCGGCCAGCACGCCGCGAGCCGTTTCCAGGGGCCGAAAACGCAAAGGGGATGAGAAGGTGGGCTTCTCATCCCCTTGCGTTCGTTCCCTGCGTCGCTGGGTCCGTCAGTCCACGATCGCATCCGGCATCACGTACTTCAGCGGGTCCACCGGCTTGTGGTTCACCCACACTTCGTAGTGCAGGTGCGGTCCCGTGGAGAGTCCGGTCGAGCCGACCCTCGCGATCACCTGCCCCCGTTTCACCCGCTGCCCGCGTGCCACGAGGATCGCCGAGCAGTGCGCGAACCGCGTCACCAGCCCGAAGCCGTGATCCAGCGTGAGCATATTGCCGTATCCCTCTTCCCACTTGACGTCGGTCACGATGCCGGCCGCAGGCGCCTCGATCTCCGATCCCATCTTCGCGCTCACGTCGATCCCCTCGTGCGGGCGCGCCAGGTGGAGAATCGGATGCACCCGCTCCCGCATGAAGGCGCTCGTGAGCCAGCCTTGGGTCGGCATGATCGACGGCGTGGCCGCGAGCCGTTCGCGCTGGTGCGACAGCGAATCGAACGCCTGATTGAGCGAGCGCACCAGAATGTTGGCGCGCCGCCCCAGCGCGTCGACGTCGAGCCGCGCCGCGAGCGCCTCCCGACCGTCGGGACCGAGCGCCTTGAGGCTGTCACCCTCCGACCAGGTGCCGGCGGGACCGCCGATCCCCGCCTGCTGCACCGTCGTGTCGGTCGGCGTGAGTCCCGCCAGCAGCCGCAGCTCCTGCTCGCGCTCGCTGAACCGGTGCAGCGTGTCGCGCAGCCCGGCCATCCGCTCGCGCATCTGCTGGATCTCGTTCGCGAGAACACGGTTCTCGTTCTCGAGCGCGCGGCTGCGGGTGATGTTCACGCCGCGCGAGATGGCCGCGACGCCCAGCACCAGGAACGTCAGCGCCACCACGCTGCCGATGCCTACCAGAGTTTTCAGGAAGGTCTGCGACACCTCCACGGCGCGGGACAAGCCCGAGCCGTGAGGCACCACCATGACGGTCCAGCGTCGCTCCGCCTTCTTCCGCATCAGCCTGTTCCCGACCTCGCATCAACGCGTGTAGACCGGCGCGCGCGCACCGGTCCTACAGCTACCGACCGAAGGGAGAGTCCGGACAGGGCGTGGGCCCGGTCGCCCGTGGGACCACTAACCTACGCCTCGCCTATCAGGTCGTCAACATCGCCGAAAGTGAGCTACATCACACAGCCCGAGGGCTCACGCCTGGGGCAGGCGGGGCTTGGGGAAAAGGATAGGGGGCTTCCGGACCTCCCGGCCGGCGAGGTCCAAAGTGTTGAGATCGGACAGGCGTACGCTCGCGAGGGGCTGTGACGGAGGAGGCCCGAGGGTGTCCCACACGGTCTGCGCGGTCGCTGGCAGAAACGGCTGCGCCAGCACGGCGAGCCGGCCCACGGTGCGCGCGAGGTTGGCGAGCACGGAGTCGAGCTCCGCGCCCCGCTCCGCCTGCTTGGCGAGCTTGTACGGCGCGGTTTCTTCCACGTAGCGGTTGGCCGCGCCGGCGAGGGCCACGAGCTGTGCGGCGCCTTCCTGCACGCGGTTCGCGTCCATGCCGCTCGCGTACGCCGCCAGCGCGCCGCGGGCCGCGGTCTCCAGGGGCGTGTCGTAGTTGCACGGGTCGCGCGGCACGACGCCGCCACGGTAGTTCGCGATCATCGTCAACGAGCGCGACACCAGGTTGCCGAGCGTGTCGGCGAGCTCGGATGTGTAGCGCGCATCGAACCGCTCCCAGGTGAAGTCGCCGTCGTTCTCGAAGCCGACCTCGCGCAGCAGGAAGTAGCGCAGCGCGTCGGCCCCGTGATAGTCGATCGCTTCGCTCAGGCCGACCGCCGCCCCGGCGGTCTTGCTCATCTTGGCGCCCGACCATTGCACGTAGCCGTGCGCCCACACCGCGCGCGGTGGCGGCAGCTCGGCCGCGAGCAGCATGGCGGGCCAGATCACGCAATGGAAGCGGGTGATGCCCTTGCCCACGACGTGAAGATCGGCGGGCCACAGCCGCTCGAACCCCGGATCCGGAAAGCCCGTGGCCGAGAGATAGTTGATCAGGGCGTCGAACCAGACGTACACGGTTTGTTGCGGGTCGCCGGGGAAGGGAATGCCCCACGGTTGGCGCTGCCGTGAGATCGAGATGTCCTGCAACCCGGCCTCGAGCAGCCGTACCACCTCGTTGCGGCGGATCTCGGGCTCCACCCTGAGCGCGCCGGACCGGATACGCTCGAGCAGCGTGTCGCGGTAGGCGCTCAACCGGAAGAAGTGATTGCGCTCCCGCGTCGGGATCAGCTCGAGCGTGGGGTGCTCCACGCAGTGCCCATCCACGATCTGCGCCCCGGTCTTGAATTCCTCGCAGCCGGTACAGTAGAGCCCCTCGTACTCGGCTTCGAACAGATCCTGAGGACGCCGCTGCCGGATGCGCTCGAGCAGGGCGGTGACCGAGCGGGCGTGCCGCGGCTCCGTGGTCCGAATCCAGTCGTCGTGGCTGCAGCCGAGGCGGCGCCAGTAGCCGGCGAACGTGTCGGCCATGCGATCGACCCAGGCTTGCGGCGTCACGCCGGACCGCGCGGCGGCCTGGATCACGGACTGGCTGTGCTCGTCCATCCCCATGAGGAAGTGGACGGCGTCGCCGCGCAACCGGTGGTAGCGCGCGATGCAGTCGGCCCCGACCTTCTCGAGCGCGTGCCCCAGATGCGGCTCGCCGTTCGAATAGTCGATGGCCGTCGTGAGATAGAACTTAGGCAACGGGGGGCTCCACCCGCGCCATTTCCGTCGTGAGCTTGTCGAGCGCCACCACGCGGGTGTCGCCCCCGCCTTCCCCGCGCAGCGTCACGGTCTCGCGGAAGATGTCGACGGCGAGCACGCGCTCGGCGCCCAGGGCGGTGCGCACGACCCGGCCCTCCTTGGGGAAGCGCTTGCGCGTCTGCACGTAGAAGTCGTGCTCGTAGCGCAGGCAGCAGAGCAGCCGTCCGCACCCGCCCGAAATCTGGGATGGGTTGAGCGAGAGGTGCTGATCCTTCGCGAGCGACAGGCTCACGGGCCGGAGCTCCGGCAGCCAGCTCGAGCAGCAGTACTGCCGGCCACACCGCCCCACGCCGTCGAGCCGTTTGGCTTCGTCGCGTGCCCCGATCTGGCGCAACTCGATACGCGTGTGGAACAGGCTCGCCAGGTCCCGCACCAGGGCGCGGAAGTCCACCCGCTGCTCGGCGGTGAAATAGACGGTGAGCTTCTTCTTGTCCCACTGCCACTCGGCATCGGAGACCTTCATCGGCAGGCTGTGCTGGCGCACGCGGTCCATCACCTTGCGGCGCACCTGCTCCTCATCGAGGTGCAAGCGCTCGGCCAGCGTGGTGTCGTCCGGTGTGGCCCGGCGCAGGATGCGGGGCACGGCGTTGGTCACTGACCCCGGACGCAAGTCCGGGGTGCGAGGAGGCTCCGCGGGGGGGGGCGGCGCCGCGAGGCTACACCCGCTGCACCCGGTGCCGCACTTCTTCGCCGCCACGGGCCCGAGCGCCGAAACCCGGCCGAGGTCCTCCCCGCGCTCCACCTCCACGATCACGGCCTCGTGCAGGGCGAGCGGCTCGGGAGCGGGCCAGGTGAAATATTCTTTGCGGTTCCCTTTGAACCGGACTTCGACGACGTCGATCAACGGATCAACTCACTTCTCAGTCAGCGCACCCATCGAAAGGTACTTCTCTTCACGCCGTTTGAGGAGCTTGTCGAGCTTGATCTTGCGGAGCTGGCGCACGTGGCGCTGCAGCGTTTCGCCCAGCGCCTCGGCCGCCGCCTCGGGATCGGCGTGGGCGCCGCCCGGGGGCTCGGGGATGATCTCGTCGATCACCCCGAGCTCCTGCAGGTCTTCCGCGGTGATCTTCAGCGCCTCGGCCGCGCGCTCGCGCTGGCTCGCGTCCTTCCAGAGGATGGCGGCGCAGCCCTCGGGGGAGATGACGGAGTACACCGAGTTCTCGAGCATGAGCACCCGATCCGCCAGGCCCACGGCGAGCGCTCCGCCGGAGCCGCCTTCGCCGATCACCGCGGTGAGGATCGGCGTGCGCAGCGTGGCCATCTCGACCAGGTTGCGCGCGATCGCCTCGGCCTGGCCCCGCTCTTCGGCGCCCAGCCCGGGATACGCGCCGGGCGTGTCCACCAGCGTGATCACGGGGGCGCGGAACTGCTCGGCGAGGTGCATGAGGCGCAGCGCCTTGCGGTAGCCCTCCGGATGGGCCATCCCGAAATTGCGCAGCAGGTTCTCCTTGGTGTCGCGACCCTTCTGGTGGCCGATGACCATGACGCTCGTGCCGTCGAGCCGCGCCCACCCGGCCACGATCGCCGGGTCGTCGCGGAACAGCCGGTCGCCGTGCAGCTCCACGAAGTCGGTGAACACGGTGCTCAGATAGTCGAGGGTATAGGGCCGCTTCGGGTGGCGTGCCACCTGGACGCGCTGCATCGGCGTCAGGTTCTTGTAGATCTCGGCCCGGAGCTCGGCGAGCTTTTTCTCGAGCGGGGCGAGCTCTTTCGCGACGTCGACGGCCGTCTCGCCGGCGACCCGCTTCATCTCTTCGATCTGGCGCTCCAGCTCGAGCAGCGGACGCTCGAAGTCCAGCGTGTGCGTCGCCATCAGGTTGTCCGCACGAGATGCACGCGATCGGGGCCCAGCAGGTCGCGCAGCGCCCCAAGGAGCTCGTCGTCTACGGCGACTCGCAGCGAGCGACTGCGCAGTCTGGCGGTGTGAGCACTGACTCCGGGCGCAAGCCCGGGGATACTCCCGCCACCATTGCCGTGTGCCTCCTGCCACTCCACCAGCACCGGGGCCGGCCCCGGGTGCGCGGCGCAGAGCGCCGCCACGGCCCGGCTCGTATCGGGCGGCGGCGGTGCGACGGGCGACCAGCGGAGGGCGACACCGATCGCGCCGCCCGCTTTCAGCTCGTCCAGCGGCTGCGCCGTCTCGACGATGAACGGCGCCTGCTCCTCGTCGCGGTCGCGTCCGCTGTAGCCGCCCGACAGCAGCAGCGCGCGGTCCGCGTGGATCACGTCGTTCAGCTTCGCCCATGCTTCGGGGAACACCAGCGCCTCCGCGGTGCCGTGAAAGTCCTCGAGCGTGAGCCGCGCGTACTCGGCGCCCGACCTCTTGGAGATCTGTCGCTTCACCACCGTCACCACCGCCGCGACTCGGGCCTTCTGCTCGCTCCACTGGCCCAGGGTTGCTGTCGTGCGGGTCCCGAAAAGCTCCACCTCCGCGCGGTAGCGGTCCAGGGGATGCCCGGAAATGAAGAACCCGAGCACGGCTTTCTCGCGGGCCAGCCGTTCGTGCTCCGACCGTGGAGGGACGTCGGGAAGCGGGGCCCGGGGCCCGGGGCCCGGGGTCTCCCCCGCGAACAGCGGATGCTGACCCGAGTCCCGCTCCGCCTGGCGAGCCTGCGCCTCGCTGAACGCGTGGTCCAGGGCGGCCACCAGTTGCGCGCGGTGGCCCCCGAGGGAATCACACGCGCCCGCGTCGATCAGCGCTTCGATCACGCGCTTGTTGCAGAGCCGGAGGTCGATCCGCTCGCACAGCTCCACGAGCGAGCGATAGGGCCCGCCGGTCTGCCGCCCCGCGAGGATCGACTCGATCGCGCTTTCGCCCACGTTCTTGATCGCGCCGAGGCCGAAGCGGATGCGCTGGTCGCCCACGACCGTGAACTTGAAGCCCGACTCGTTCACGTCGGGGGGGAGGACCTCGAGCCCCAGCTCGCGCGCCTCGTTGATGTAGCGCACCACGGTGTCGGTGTCGCCGATCTGCGACGACAGCAGCGCGGCCATGAATTCGGCGGGGTAGTGCGCCTTGAGCCAGGCCGTCTGGTAGGAGAGCACCGAGTACGCCACCGCATGCGATTTGTTGAACCCGTAGCGGCCGAACGTCTCGATCTGCGCGGCGATGTCTTCGATGGCCCGGCGGTCGTGCCCCAGTGCCACCGCGCGCTCCACGAAGCGGCCGAGCTCGTGCTGGATGAGCTCCTTGTCCTTCTTGCCCACCGCCTTGCGCAGCACGTCGGCTTCGGCGAGGGAGAACCCCGCGAGCACGTTGGCGATGCGCATCACCTGCTCCTGATAGGTGATGACCCCGTACGTCGGCTTGAGGATCTCCTCCAGGGCGGGATGGGGGTAGCGGACCGGCTCGCGGCCCAGCTTGCGGTTGATGAAGACGAGATGCATCCCGGTGTCGAGCGGTCCCGGTCTGAGCAGCGCGTTGGTCGCGACCAGGTCGTCGAACCGGTCGCATTTCATGTTGCGGAGACAATCGGTGGCGAGCGGCGACTCGAACTGGAACACGCCGGACGTCCGCCCCGATCCAAGCAGCCGGTACACCTCTGAATCCGCGAGGTCCAGGGCGTTCATGTCGAGGGTCGTGGCGTGCCGCGCCGCCACCATCCCCACCGCGTCGTGGATCACGGTCAGCGTGCGGAGGCCGAGCACGTCGATCTTGAGCATCCCCACCTTCTCGAGCGCCACCATGTCGTACTGGGTGATGATGGCGTCCGGCTCCTGGGGAGCGAGGCACACGGGGACGTAGTCGGTGAGCGGGCCGGGCGCGATCACCACGCCCGCCGCGTGCACCGACGCGTGGCGCGCGAGTCCCTCGATCCGCGTTCCCAGCTCGAGGATCTTGCGCACCCGCTCGTCCTGGCGGACGAGTTGTTTCAGCTCCGGGGATCGCTCGGGAGCATCCGCCAGCGTGACGCTCACGCCCGGCCCGGCCGGAATCAGCTTGGTGAAGCGATCGACCTCGCCCGGCTCCACGCGCAACGTGCGCGCCACGTCGCGGAACGCGGCGCGCGCCTTGAGCGTCCCGAAGGTGATGATCTGCCCGACCGAATCCCGGCCGTACCGCTCGCGCACGTACTGGATCACCTCGCCCCGGCGCTCGAAGCAGAAGTCGAGGTCGATGTCGGGCATCGAGACGCGCTCGGGGTTCAGGAACCGCTCGAACAGGAGGTCGAACTTGAGGGGATCGATGTCCGTGATCCCCAGCGCGTATGCGACCAGGGAGCCCGCCGCCGAGCCGCGCCCGGGCCCCACCGGGATGGCGCGGTCCTTCGCGGCCTTCACGATGTCGTAGACGATCAGGAAATAGCCCGCGTACCCGGTGTGCGAGATGACGCTCAGCTCGTAGTCGAGCCGCTCCGCGACGGGGCCCGGGAGCGGATCGCCGTAGCGGGCGAGAGCGCCCGCCCGCGCCAGGTGGACGAGCAGGTCGTTGTCGGAGGCGAATTCCGCCGGGCGCGGGTACTGCGGCAGGAAATAGCGCTTCTCGAAATCGAACTCGCACAGCTCGGCGACGCGCGCGGTCTCGGCCAGCACCTCGGGGCGATCCGGGAAGAGCGCGCGCATCTCCGGCTCCGACTTGACGTAGCTCTCCTGGCCGAAGAAGCGGAACCGGTTGGGATCGTCCAGGTCTTTCCCCGTCCCGATCGCCAGCAGCACGTCGTGCGCCTCCGCGTCCTCTTTCTTCAGGTAATGGGCGTCGTTTGTGGCGACGACGGGGAGACCCAGCTCGGCGGCGAGCTGGAACATGCCGGCGGTGACGGTCCGCTCCTCGGCGAGCCCGTGGTCCTGCACCTCCAGCCAGAAACCGTCCGGCCCGAACAGCCGCGCGAAGTACTGGGCGCTCGCCTTGGCCGCCTCGTAGTTGCCCTGCCGGAGGTACAGGGCGATCTCGCCCGAGAGGCATGCGGCGAGGCCGATGAGGCCCTCGTGATATTGCTCGAGCACCTCGCGATCGATGCGGGGCCGGCGGTAATAGCCTTCGAGGAAGCCGATGGACGACAGTTTGACGAGGTGACGGTAGCCGGTGCGGTTTCTGGCGAGCAGGACGAGGTGCGAGTAGGCCGCGGGGGCGTCGGGCGCGCGCTCGCGCTTGTGCCGGCTGCCGAACGCCAGGTAGGCCTCGAAGCCGAGAATCGGCCGCAACTTTCGCGACCGGGCCTCGGCGTGGAACTGCCACGCCCCGTGCAGGTTGCCGTGATCGGTGATGGCGAGGGAGTCCATGCCCAGCGCGTGGATCCGGTCGAGCAGCTCCGGAATCCGGTTGGCGCCGTCGAGGAGGGAGTACTCGCTGTGCGTGTGGAGGTGGACGAACGCCATACGGCTAGCGGAAGATATCGGCGCTCGCGCGCATTGTCAAAACCGCGCCGCGCCGGATATTTTCGCCCGATGCGAGCGCTAGCGAGCCTGTTCGCACTCGGCCTGATGATGGCCCTCTTTCATCGGGTGACTGCCGGCGCCGCGCTCGAAGCCCGGGCCACACTCGCGCTCGGCTTCCTGCTGCTCGCGGCGTTCGTGGCGGGCGATCTCGCCGGTCGCGCCCGGCTGCCGCGCATCACCGGCTACCTCCTGGTCGGGTTCGCCGTGGGCCCGGCGTGGCTCGGACTCGTGCGGCCCGACGAAGTGGACGCATTGCGCTTCATCGGCGACGTCGCGCTCGGCGTGATCGCCTTCGCCGCGGGCTCGGAGCTCGCGCTGCCGTCACTGCGAGGCCAAGGCGTCGCGCTGGCACGCGTCGTGGCGGGCGGGATCGCGTTTCCGCTCCTCGTGGTCACGGCCGTGCTCCTGTCGGTGAGCCCGTGGTTCCCGCTCACGGTGCACCAGCCACCCGGCGACGCCGTCGCCGTGGCCGTCGCGCTCGGCGCGCTGTCGGCCGTGTCCTCCCCGGCCGTGGCGATGGGCATGCTCAGCGAGCTCGACGCCCGCGGCCCCTTCGCGCGGATGCTCCTCGCCGCCACGGTGTTCAAGGACCTGGCCGCGGCGATCCTGTTCACGTTGCTGCTGGCCGCCGGCAAGGCGGTGGCCAGCGCGGGCGCACTGCACGCGACGGCCGCCGGTACCGCGTTGCTGGGGCTCGTGGCCTCGCTTGCCGCCGGCGCCCTGCTCGGCTACGGCCTGAGTCGCTATCTCCGGCTGATACAACGCCACACGGCATTGTTCGTGGTGGCGGTCGCCGTGGTCGCGGCCGAGATGGCGCGACTGCTGCATCTCGAGACCATCATCGTTGCGCTCGCCGCGGGGCTCTATCTCGCGACGTTCTCACCGGTCGAATGCGAGCGGGCGCGTCACGAGCTGAAACACGGGTGGCAGCCCGTCTACATCTTATTCTTCGTCCTGGCGGGTGCGGGTCTGCGCCTGAACGCATTGGCCGAATTGTGGCCCTGGGCGCTGTTGCTGATCGGGTTGCGGGCCGTCGGCTTGCGGTACGGCTTGCGCTGGGCGGGGCGGCATCCGAGCGTGACGCCCGCGCTCGCCCGCGAGGGCTGGCTCGGCCTGGTGCCGCAGGCGGGGAGCGCGCTCGGGCTGGCGCAGGTGGCCCGGCGCGCCTTCCCCGAGTGGGGGGTCTCGCTCGAGACCCTCGTGGTAGCGATCATTGGGGTGCACGAGCTGGTCGGGCCGATCTGTTTCCGGCGGGCGCTCCGGCGCGCCGGGGGAATCACGGAGGATATCGCTGATGCCGAGGGGTCTCGTGGCGGGGCTGTCGTCGCTCTTGGCGGCGGCCTGTAGCTCGAGCAGCACGCAGCCTCAGCTCGCGCCGTGCACGGCGACCAGCGCGGGATCGGTGAGTCAGGTGTACGCCGCGCTCACCGCCCTCGACCCGCTCCAGACGTCGGGCTGCGCGGTGTTCCCCGACAACGCGACGGGGGCGCCGATCGAATACCTGCTGGTGCCGCAGTCGGCGAGCACCAGGGTGAACGACTCGTCGACCTTCTTGTTGCACGGCACCGCGGTCGTCGCCGCCGCCGCACCGCGGGCCTCCGTGAGGGCCGCCGCGGAGCCGGGCGCCCAACAGCGGTTCGACCTGGCGCTGCGCCGGGCGGAGCGAGATCTGGTCATAGGGCCGGGACGACAACTCCGTCCCGACCTGGCACCGTCCGCGCCCGTGCAGGCCCTGGCTCCCGGCGACGTGCGCACGTTCAACGTGTGCGGCGACACGCTGTGCCTCACCCACCCGACGGTCACGGCGACGGCGAAGACGGTGGGACAGCACGTCGCGGTTTTCGTCGACAACACGGCCGCCGACACGCTGGCCACTGTGGACCTGAACAGCCTCGTGGCAGAGTTCGACACCCTCCTCTACCCGGCGGATACTGCGGCCTTCGGCCACGAGTCGGACCGCGACGGGAACGGGCGGGTGATCGTCCTCATGACCGGGGCGGTCAACACCCTCACCCCGAAATCGTCCTGCAGCCGGGGCTCCATCGTCGGCTACTTCTACGGCGGCGACCTGCTCACCGGGTTCAAGGGAGGCAACAACGCGGAGATTTTCTTCTCGGTGGTCCCCGATCCCGGAGCGGTCTTGAGCTGCGCGCACTCCGTGAACGACGTGAAGAACGCCGTGCCCGCAACGTTCATTCACGAGTTCCAGCATATGATCAGCTGGGGCCACCACGTATCTCCGAGCGGGATCGGCGCGCCGGAGCAACTCTGGCTCAACGAGGGGCTGTCCCATTACGCCGAGGAACTCGGCGCACGGCTGTTTCTCCCCGGGGACAGTGCCACGTTCTGCCACTTCGTGTTCGGGGATTTGTACAACTCCGGCCAGTATTTTCTCGATCCCGAGGCCTCCTTCCTCGTGGACGATGCCGGCATCGGGGGTCTGGCGAGCCGCGGCGCGTACTGGCTGTTCGTCCGGTTCCTGGTCGACCAGTTCGCGGCCGGCCAGTCCGTCGCGCAGGCGAATGTGGTGACCCGGGCGCTCGACATCACAACCCTCATTGGCGCGACCAACGTGAGCCACGCCACGAACACGGCGTTCGCGACGATCGTGCAGCGCTGGGGGCTGGCAAACTACCTGTCCGACCGGCCGGGGTTCCCCACGCCGGCGACGTGGCAATACGTGACCTGGCGGTTCCGGACCGACTATCCGGCCGTGCACGCGAGCTGCCTGGCGAAGATCGGGACCGTGAAGGTCCCCGCGGCGTTCCCGCTGACGCCCGACTCGGCAGCCGGGGACACCCTGGACCTGAGCGGTGTGCTGCGCGCGGGATCGGGGAGGTATTTTCTGGCGCAGCAGTCTGCAGGCGCCGGGGCGTTCACGCTGCTGTTCAGCGACGGCGGCGGCCGGGCACTGCATGCGTCGCTCGCACCGTGGCTGAATGTGATTCGTATTCAATAGGCATGAGCGCGCCCCACGGTTCCGCGCGACGTTTCTGCGTGACGGTTTTGCTGGATGTCTTCTTGGTGTCGCCGCTCTCCGCCCAAACCAGCAGCGTGCTTGCCGCGGTTCCCGGCTCCGCCCGCGCGGCAGGCATGGGTGGTGCCGGGGCGGCCGTGGTCGGCGACGCCGGCGCCGTGTTCACGAACCCCGCGGGACTCGCCACGATTCACCGTCTCGCCGTAGAAGCGTCGTACGAGTCGTATCCCTCGGGCAGCACGCTTTCTACCGGGGCGCTGGCGCTGCGCGCGGGCCGGTTCACCTGGGGAGCCGGTGCCGCGGCGCTGGGGCAGGCGTACACGTCGGCGGATCTTCTAGGCGTGTCTTCCCTTGTGTTCCGCACCGGACTCGCGGCGATCGGCACCTCGGTCAAGTACGTGCGTGAGACCGTGGCGGGCACCCGGGCCGACGCCTGGGCGGGCGACGTCGGACTCGCGATCGCGGTATTCGACCTCATGGCTCTGGGCGCGAGCGTGCAGAATATCGGCGGCGACCTGGGCGGCGGGTCACACCTGCCGCGGCGCACGCGCGCCGGCTTCACGCTGAACTACGTGGATCCTCAGGGGAGCTACCGCCTGCTCACGACGGTCGAAGGCCAGTGGCCGTCGCGGGGGACCGGCGGCGGTAGCCCGTTTCTCGTCCTCGGTCTCGAGGGCGGGGTGGTGACGCCCGGTCTCGGGCTGCTGGCGCGCGTGGGGTACGTGGGCCACTCGGTCACGACGGTGGCCTCTCCGTTCACGTGGGGAGGGAGCCTGGAGCTCGGCCGCCTCCACCTCGACTACGCCTATCGGGCGGACGACACGCTCGGCGCGCGCCAGCGTATGGGGCTGCGATGGACGCCGTGATCGAGCGGCGGCCGCCCAACTGGGGCCGGGTGGCGCGGCGGCTGCTGACGTGGGTGGGGATCGGCGTCCCCACCGTGCTGGTCGTGGCGTTCGCGACGAGCGCCGACGCGCGCTACCTCGCGCGCGCCGGCGTGGAGGAGGCGCGGATCCTGCTGAAGCGCCATGCGATCGCGAAGCTGGTGGCGGATCCCCGGACCGCTCCGCCGCTGCGCCAGCGGCTGGCGCTCGTCCTCGCCGCCCGCGCGTTCGCCGGCGACTCGCTCGGGTTGCTGGTCGGGGAGACCTACACGAGTTACGTGGACGTGGGCCGGGATACCCTGCTGCTGGTGCTCTCGGCCGCGCGCCGCGACCGGCTGCGCGGGTACACCTGGCAGTACCCGATCGTGGGCACGGTGCCATACAAGGGGTTCTTCGACTTCGCGCAGGCGCGCGGGACCGCGGCGGATCTGGAGCGCGAAGGATACGACACCTATCTCCGTCCCGCGGGGGCGTTCTCGACGCTCGGGTACTTCGCGGACCCGCTGCTCTCCACCGTGATCGAGCGCGACACGATGGAGCTGGTCGCCACCGTCATCCACGAGCTGGCCCACAACACGCTATACCTGAAGAGCCAGACCCCGTTCAACGAGAGCTTCGCGAGCTTCGTGGGGTATCGCGGAGCGGAGGCGTTCTTCCGTTCCCGTCACGACTCGATGGACGCAAAGCGCGCCGTGGCCCGGTGGCGCGACGAGCGGACGCTCGACGTGCTGTACGCCGAGCTTGCCCGGCGCCTCGACTCCGCCTACGCGACGGGGTCCATCGGTGCGGCGCTCGAGCGCACGCGCGCGACGGTGTTCGGCTGGGCGCGGGCCCAGCTCACGGGGCCGGTCGGACAGACCCTCGAGACGTACGACTGGCGCTGGTTCGCCCGCGTGCCGCTGAACAACGCGGTCGTGATCGCGCAGCGCCTCTACCGGATGAACTTGAACCTGTTCGAAGAAGTCTACGTTCACGCGAACGCGAATCTGCGAGAGACGGTCCGGGCGATTCAGGTCCGCGTGTTCACGCAGCCGGGGCAGGATCCGTATCAGGCACTGTACTCGAGGCCGGGGCTGGCGGCGGATTGACACTATTGCGGATTTCGCATTGCGGATTGCGGATTTGATGGGCGCGCGTCGAACGCCTGCCTGGGGGCTCGACCCCGCATTGCCATTCCGCAATCCGCAATCGCCAATCCGCAATCGATATCAGTTTCCCCGCAGCCGCTCGGCTTCCGCCACCCGTTCCAGCGCGATCGCATACGCCGCCGTCCGGAACGTCACGCCCTTTTGCTTCGCCAGATCGCGCACGCCGACGTAGGCTTTGGTGATCGTCGCCTTGAGCTCGTCGTTCACCTGCTGGTGGGTCCAGCGGTATTGTTGCAGGTTCTGCGCCCACTCGTAGTAGCTGACGGTGACGCCGCCGGCGTTGGCGAGGAAGTCGGGAATTACGGCGATGCCGCGCTCCTCGAGGATCCGGTCGGCGGTGGGCGTGGTGGGTTCGTTCGCCCCTTCCACCACCACCTTGCAGTCGACCGTGTGCGCGTTCGCCTCCTTGGTGATGACGCCGCCCAGCGCGGCGGGCACGAGCCAGTCGCAGGGGACCGTCCAGAGCTGCGGGTTCGTGATCGCCTGGCCGTGCGGCCACTCGGATACCCGCTTGCCGGCGGCGGTGTGCGCCAGCAGCGCCGGGACGTCCAGCCCGTGCTCGTTCGCCACGCCGCCGGACACATCCGAGACCGCGACCACCTTGGCGCCCGCCTCCGCGTGCAGCAGCCGCGCGAGGTGCCCGCCGACGTTCCCGAAGCCCTGGATCACCACGCGGCCTCCCCGGAGGGGAATGCCGAAGTCCCGTGCATACTCGGTCATCACGTACATCACGCCCCGGCCCGTCGCCTCCTCTCGGCCGAGCGAGCCGCCCAGCGAAACGGGCTTCCCGGTCACGGCGGCGGGGGTGTATCCGTGGCGGCTCGAGTACTCGTCCAGGATCCAGGCCATCACCTGCGCGTTGGTGTTGACGTCGGGCGCCGGGATGTCGCGGTAGGGGCCGAGCACGATCGAGATGCGCTGGGTGAAGCGGCGCGTGAGGCGCTCCAGCTCGAGTCGGGAGAGCCGCTTCGGGTCCACCGTCACGCCGCCCTTGGCGCCCCCAAAGGGGATGTCCATGAGCGCGGTCTTCCACGTCATGATGGCGGCGAGGCCCAGCACCTCGTCGTGGTCCGCGTCCGGGTGGTAGCGAATCCCGCCCTTGCAGGGCCCGCGCGCGCCGTTGTGCTGAATGCGGTAGCCGGTGAACACCTCGATGCGGCCGTCGTCCATCCGCACCGGCACTTCCACTTGCACCTCGCGGAACGGGTGCATCAGGACGTGCCGCATGTACTGCTCGAGGTTGATCAGGTTGGCGGCACGCTCGAACTGGCTCGCGACGATGGACTTCCCCGACATCGTGCGCGACGATGGGCCGGTGGCGGTCACCACACCTCCGCTGGATTCAGGCGATCTTGAGGCGGCGGCCCGCCAGGCGACTCGCCGGGTGTAGTGCTTCGGACAGGGCATGGCCGCCGTTGACCTGTCGGGTGCGACGCCCGCCGGCGTCGGCGAGCACGCCGATCACGTCGGCGCCCGCGCCGGGGGGCTCGGTCGCCTGCTCCAGCACGAACACGAGGCCTGTGGCGTGCTCCGCGACCGCGCTGGTGATGGTGCTCCATCCGGCGTCGGCGGGTTGTGGGCGCTGGGCGACGACCAGTGGACAGGCGGCCGGGTCGAACCCGGTGCGGGTGACGAGCGGAGCACGCAGCGCGTCCGCCAGGGTGCGCCAGACGGGGAGGGCCGGCCCCAGCGCGACGATCTGGCCGAAGCGCCACCCGGAATCTCGCGCCAGGTCGAGGAATGCGGCCGCGAGCGTCGCGTCATCCGGGGCATCGCTCGCGGCGTCGGACGCGAGCACGACCGTGCCCGTCTCGGCGAACCAGCGCTCCGCCGGAGTCAGCTCGTCCGGGCGGCGGGGCGCGTAGAACGCGTAGCGGCGCGTGGCGGCGATTTCGCGCTCGGCCGATGCCCGCTGCTCCCGGTGCTCGGCTGCCTGCGCCGCCCCCTCGTACGCCACTTCGGCGGCCTGGTACCGACCGGCGTCGCGCAGGATCCGGCCGCGCAGCCGCAGGGTCTCGGTATGGGGCTCGAGCCCGAAGGCGCGATCGAGCGCCAGCAGAGCACGGTTCCCGTCGCCCAGCCGGAAGGCGGCGTACCCCAGCTCGTGCCAGACCAGCGCCAGGTCCGGGTCGGCCTCCACCGCCTGCTCGAGCGTTGCGAGAGCCTCGCGGTAGCGCTCCAGCTCGATCAGGGCCGCTCCCTTGAGCGCCAGCGCGAAGGCCGAATCCCCGAACTGGGCGCGCGCGCTCTCGGCGAGCCGCAGCGCGTCCTCGCGCCGTCCCTGACGCCGCAGCAGCTCGAAGCACTCCGCCCAGCCGCCCTGCAGATCCGGATGCTCGGCGAGCACGTCACGGTACGCGCGCTCGGCGTCGACCAGCCGTCCTTCGCGCACGAGGTAGCGGGCGCGCGCCATGACCCGCTCGCTTGGTGCGTCCGGAAACAGCTCGAATGACGCGGTGTTCCGCATGGCGCGAATATACGCCTTGACGGCGAGACGGGTAGACGGGTAGCGCGCGCGCCCATGCCTACCTGCTCGGTCCCGGAAACCGCTCGCCGTCCACCCGTCTACGCGTCTAAATTATTCGCCTCATGGATACCAACCGTCTGCTCCGAGAGCTCAGCGACTTCCTCCGTATCCCGTCGATCTCCACCAACGCAGCGCACGACGCCGACTGCCGCGCCGCGGCCGAGTGGGTCGCCGGTGAGCTGCGCCGGCTCGGTTGTAGCGACGTGCAGTTCCTGGCGAGCGACACCCATCCGGTGGTCTGGGGCGTCGGCCCCGACGTGCCCGGTGCACCCACCCTGCTCGTGTACGGTCACTACGACGTGCAGCCCCCCGATCCGCTCGACGAATGGGCCACGCCTCCGTTCGAGCCGACGGTGCGTGGCGGCAAACTGTTCGCCCGCGGCGCCGCGGACGACAAGGGCCAGGTGTTCTGCCTGCTCAAGGCGATCGAGGCGAACGGCACGCGCCAGGGGCCTCCCGTCAATTTTCGCTTTCTCATCGAAGGGGAGGAGGAGTACGGCAGCCGCGTGTTGTTCGAGCTGCTGCGGCACGATCCCGAGCGCACCCGGGCGGACGCGGTTCTCATCGCCGACATGGCCTACATCGCGCCCCGCTGGCCCGCCGTGTACACGACGCTGCGGGGACTGTGCTACGCGGAGATCACCGTTCGCACGGCCAAGTCGGATCTCCATTCGGGCGAATTCGGCGGCGCGGCGCCCAATGCACACGAGGAGCTGGCCCGCCTGCTCGGCCGGCTCAAGACCCCCGACGGCAAGATCCACTTGCCCGGTTTTTACGCGACGGTAAAGCGTCCATCGAAGCGGGAGCTCGCCACCTGGAAACGCCTCCCTTTTAAGGAGAGCGAGTTTCTCAAATACCGGGTGCAGGCCAGGGCGCTCACCGGGCTCAAGGCGTATTCCGTGCTGGAGCGGCTGTGGGCCCTGCCCACGTTCGAGATCCACGGCATCACCGGGGGGTTCACGGGCAACGGCGCCAAGACCGTCATCCCCGCCGAGGCGACTGCGAAGGTGAGCCTGCGCCTCGTCCCCGACCAGAAACTCAGGGTCGTGGAGCGCCAGCTCGCGGCGGCCGTGAAACGCCTCGCGCCGAAGCACGTCCAGACGAGCGTCCGTTTCCTGCACGGTGCGGATCCCGCGACGGTCGAGGTGACGCACCCGGCATTCCAGCTGCTGGACCAGGCGTTTAAGGACGTCGTCGGACGCGGCACCGTCCCGGCGCGCGCCGGCGGCTCGATTCCGGTGGTGCCGGCGCTCGGCAAGGGGGGCGCTCCCGTGATTCTGACCGGCATCGGCCTGCCGGACGACCGGCTGCATGCTCCGAATGAAAAGCTCGACCTCAAACAATTGTGGGATGGGATCAAGGTGTTTCGCAGGTTTTACGAGCTTCTAGGCACTAACCGCGTCTAGCAAGAGCGTTTCACGAAACCGTTTCACAACACCGTCGCACTGAGGCGGGGACGACGATTTCGCGCGACGCCGTTGTGCTACGTCTTTGTTAGACGTCTTTCTTGCTTAAGTTGCGCAGCCGGTTGATCTCATGCTGGGTGATCGCCCGCCCGCCGTAGCGCTCTTCTTTCCACGGATCGCCCCGCATGTGATAGCCGTTTTGCTCCCAGAACCCCGGCACGTCCGCGTCGAGCAGCGTGAACCCCCGCACCCACTTCGCGCTCTTCCATAGATAGAGGTGCGGCACGAGCAGCCGGGCGGGCCAGCCGTGCTCCGGCG
>QHUT01000090.1 GCA_003222055.1 Gemmatimonadota bacterium | reverse complement strand
TTTCTACATCGCGAACGCGGCGGTGCTGGTGCCCACATTCAATGATCCGAATGATCGGGTGGCGCTGGGGATTCTAGCGGAGCTGATCAAGGATCGGCCGGTAGTGGGAGTACACGCCGTGGATTTGGTGTGGGGGCTTGGCACCCTTCACTGTCTCACGCAGCAGGAGCCGGCACGTCGGTAAACTCGGTGAGGTCTGTCTGACCCCGGGCGCAAGCCCGGGGTAAACGGGAGGGAGGATTATGGCCTCTACTACTCCGCAGTTCGGCCTCTCGGCGATCGGCCAAATTTTCGTGCGAGCCCGCGATCTCGACCGAGCCGTCCGCTTCTACCGCGACACCCTCGGCATGCCGTTCCTCTTTCAGGTCCCCCGAATGGCCTTTTTCCAGTGTGGCGCGACGATGGTCATGCTGGGCATCGCCGAGGCCGGCGAACTCGACCACGCGGCGTCGCTCATCTATTACCTCGTCCCCGACATCGCTCTCGCGCACGCCACGCTGTGTGATCGGGGAGTGGATTTCATCACCCCGCCGCATCTCGTGCACCGGGCGCCGGACTACGACCTCTGGCTGGCCGACTTCCGCGACTCGGAAGGAAACGTGCTCGCCCTGATGGACCGGAAGCGGCGCTCGTAGCCGCGTCCTGGCTCGGGCTTCCGAGAGTGGGTATCGTTCGGAACGATCCCCGGAACCAGAGCCCGCCGATGATCTCTTCGCACCGCAACGCCCTGCTCGTGGCGCTGCTCGCCACGGCCTGTCGGGCCGGCCCTCCGGCGCCCGCCCCCGCACCGACACTGCCGGCGCCCGGCGCGGCCCCGTCCGATACGGCCTGCCGCATCGCGCCTGGCCCCGCGTCGAAGCGCGATACCGTCGAGGTCGCACTCGCCGAGCCCATCGACCCGGCGCACGCTCCCATGGCCCGCAACGATGCGGAGCGATTCGTGTTCGCGGAGCTGTACGAGACGCTGATTCGCGTTGACTGCGCCGGGCGAGTGCTTCCCGGGCTCGCCCAGTCGTGGGAGGGATCGGGAGACCGCTGGACCTTCACGCTGCGGGACGATGCCCGCTTCTGGGACGGGGCGCCGGTCACGGCGCGCGACGTCGTCGCGGCCTGGCGGGCGCACGACTCGGCGTTCGTGCAAACCGTCACGATCCTCAGCGACAAGTTGCTCGCACTGCGGCCGCCCACCGCGCCGTTCCAGCCGCTCGCCGACCCCGCGCTCGCGGTGACGAAGCGGGCCCCCGGAGGCGATTGGCCCATCGGCACGGGCGGCCACTGGGTGAGCGAGACCGACGCGGCGGGTGTTTTGTCGGCGGTGCCGGTGCGGCGCGGCACCCTGCCGGTCCTCCGGGTCACCTCCCTCCCGGCCGGCCGCACGCGCGACGCGCTCGACCAAGGCTCGGACCTCGTGATCACCGGCGACCCCACGGTGCTCGAGTACGCCGCCACGCGACCGGGCTACTTCGACATTCCGCTCGACTGGAACCGCACGTACGTGCTGCTCGTGCCCGGACACGCCGAGGGCCTGGCCGATATCAAGCGGGAGAGCCTGCGCGACGCGGTGCACCTCGACGCCCGGCCCGCCGAATGGGCCGGCGGACGCTTCTGGCTCGCCGATCTGGCGGCGTGCGGGTTTCCGATGATCCGCGACACCGCCGTGTCCGCCCCCCGGCGGCAGCGCGTCGTGTACGATCAGGCCGACCGGAACGCCGCCGACCTGGCGGCGCGCCTCGTCGGCCTCGGGGTACTGGGCAATCGCGCCGCGGCCACGGGCCTCGCGCCGGCCGCGTTCGCGGTCGCGCTGCGGGCGGGCGGCGACGCCGCATACGTGCTGCCCATCCGGCGCCGGGTGTTCGACGTCTGCCGGGCGGCGCTGGAGCTGCCGCCGTGGAGCTGGAACGGTACGGTCGAACCGCTGCTCGACGTCCGCCCCCACGCCGTGGTGCGCCGGGGCCTGCCTCCCCTGCAGGTCGACTGGGACGGCACGCCGCACGTCCTTCCGCGATGACCTTCCGGACCCGCATCCTCGTCGGGTTCGGCGTGGTCGTGCTCGTGCCCCTCGCGGTGTTCGGGGTACGCGTGCGTACCGAGATGGCGAGCCGCCTCACGGCCGAGTACCAGCGGCGCGTCGCCACGCTCGCGGCCGTGATCCGCGCCCACCTGACCCGGGACGGTGCCGCCATCGCACGCCGGCTCGACGCCCTGACCGACGCCATCGCGGCGGACAACCGCTTCCGGGAGGCCGTGCTGCGGGGCGACAATCGCACCTACCTGCTCGACTACGCGGGCGGAGCGATGCGCTTCGCGGGTCTGTCGATGCTCCAAATTCAGGACAATGAGGGGCGCATCGTGAGCTCGGGGCACTTCCGCAACGAGTACGACCGACTCGAGCCGGCGCTGCCGCGCGCGCTCGCGGCCGCGCCGGGTGCCATCGCGCTCATTCAGGCGCGCACGCCCGAAGCGCCGATGCTCGCGATCGCGCGCGTCGACTCGCTGCGGTTGGCCGGTAGGCGGTTCACACTGGTCGGCGGAATCGCGCTCGACTCGGCGTACCTGGCGGAGCTGACGCCGGACTCCGAGCTCGCCGTGGCCGTCCTCCTGCCCACCGACACCGTTCCCGCTGCCGCGTCCGCCGCCGCGGTGCTGAGCGACTTCTCGCTGCCGTTCGTGCTGGAGAGTGATTCGGGGAGCGTGCTGCGTCCGGCACACATCGTCGTGAGCCATTCGCTCGGCTCCGTCACCGCGCTGCGCCGCGGGGTCGACGTGGCGTTCCTCGCCGCGGTGCTGCTGGCCGGCGCGATCGCGCTGCTCTTGGGCGGCTGGCTGTCGCTCCGCATCAGCCGGCCGCTCACCGCGCTCGCCCGCACGACCGCGCAGATCGACATGGACCGGCTGGACGTGGCCTTCGATAGCGAGCGCGCCGACGAGATCGGGGCGCTCACCCGGCTGCTCGGCTCGATGACCGAGCGGCTCCGCGCGGGAGCCACGAAGCTGCGGGAGGCGGAGCGGCGGATCGCCATGGGCGACCTCGCCCGTCAGGTGAATCACGACATCAAGAACGCCCTCACGCCCATCCGCAATGTGTTCCGGCATTTCACGGAGACCGCCACGACCGAGCCCGACCGACTCACCGCCGTGTTTCGGGAGCGCCAGGGCACGGTCGAGGCGAGCATCTCGTATCTCGAAAACCTCGCCGGCAACTACGCCCGCCTCTATCCGGCGCCGGCGCGCGAGGCGTGCGACGTGAGCCAGGTGATCCGGGAAACAATCGGGCGCGTGGGCGCGGTCGGAGCCGCCGAGCTGCGGGCGGACCTGGCGGACAACCTCCCCCTCGTCTGTACCGATCAGCTGGTGCTGCGGAGGATCCTCGAGAATCTCGTCGGCAACGCGGTGGACAGCCTCGAGGCGCGCGCCGGCACGGTGACGATCTCGGCCGTGGCGGGCGCGCCCAATAACGGCCGGACCACCGTGCGCATCACCGTCGCGGACACGGGAAAGGGGATGACGCAGGCCGAGCTGGATCGCGCCTTCGACGACTTCTATTCCACCAAGCCCGGCGGCACGGGGCTCGGCCTGTCGATCGTGCGCCGGCTGGTGCTGGACGCGAACGGCGTGCTGCGGGTGGAGACGCAACCGGGCGCGGGGAGCCGCTTCATCGTGGACTTGCCGGGAGCCCCGGCATGACCGTCGTGCTCGTGGTCGACGACGTGTCCGCCATGGCGGACCAGTACGCCTACGACCTGAAGCGCGTCGGCGGCTACGAGACCCTGATCGCCGCGAGCGGCCGCGAAGCGCTCGACTTGCTCGAGCGCGAAGCGGTCGATTGCGTGCTGCTCGACCTCGAGATGCCCGGCATGGACGGCTTCGAGGTGCTGCGCGGCATGGCGCGCCGCGACGCCCGCCCGCCGGTGATCGTCTATACGGGCACGGGGAACTACGACCGCTGCGTCCAGGCGATCCGGCTCGGCGCCCACGGCTTCATCGACAAGGCAGAGCCGATGGAGCGCGTGGTGCGTGAAGTCCACAGCGCGCTGGAGCGGGCGCGACTCACGGGGCAGGTCGCGGCGCTCGAGCGGCGGCTCGGCACCGAGGCGGCGCTCGTGGGCGCGAGCGCTCCCATGCGGCAGCTCGCGGACGCCATCGCGCGCGTCGCCAAGATCCCGAGCCCCGTGCTGATCACCGGCGAGAGCGGGTCCGGCAAGGAGCTGGTCGCCCGCGAGCTCCACCGGCTCGGGGCGAACCCCGCCGGCCCGTTCGTCGCCCTCAATGCCGGCGCCCTCCCCGAAAACCTGGTCGAGGACGAGCTGTTCGGACACGAGCGCGGAGCGTTCACGGGGGCCAACGCGCTGCGCAAGGGGGCGTTCGAAGCCGCTTCGGGTGGAACGCTGTTCCTCGACGAGATCGGCGAGCTGCCGCTCGCCGCGCAGGCCAAGCTGCTGCGGGTGATCGAGCAGCGTCAGGTGACTCGGCTCGGCGGCAACCGCACCATCGCCGTGGACGCGCGGGTCGTGGCCGCCACCAACCGCGACCTCGATGCCGAGATCGCCGCGGGGAAGTTCCGCCAAGATCTCTACTATCGACTCAACGTGCACCTGGTGTCCGTCCCGCCGCTGCGCGAGCGCCGTTCCGACATCCCGGCCCTGGTCGACCACCTGCTCGGCTCCACCTGCGCCCGCTTCGGGATGCGGCCCAAACGGCTCGACCCCGCCGCACTCGAGTGTCTCATGGCATACGAGTGGCGACGAAACAACGTGCGCGAGCTGCGCAACGCCGTCGAGCGCATGATCATCGCCGCCGACGGCGACATGATCCGGCTCGACGACGTACCCGCCGATGTCCGCGATGCGGCGGCGCCCGGGGAGGGGCCGCCGGGCCCGGCGCCCACCAGCTTCCAGGCCCTCAAGGCGGAGGCCGAGCGCCAGATCATCGTCGCCGCGCTGGAGCGGAACGACTGGCATATCACGCGCACTGCCCGCGCACTCGGCCTCGCCGACCACGCGAGTCTCCTGAAAATCATGCGTCGCCACGACATCAGCCGGGACGCGCCTCCCTAGTCCTCACCCCTTTGATCCCCTCTCCCTTCGGGAGAGGGGAAACTCAGCCCGTCCGTCGTTCCCCCTCTCCCGAAGGGAGAGGGGACAGGGGGTGAGGGCTGACTGGGCGGCGGGGCGCCTCGTGTCCACTCGCCCACATGAACGGCTCGAATCTCGTGTCCGCGCGAACACGAGGGCTCTGACTTCCCGATCTCAAACCGTTGTCCCGACGACTGATAACCAACGACGCGGGACTGGCCTCCGTCCTGCTTTAGGGGTGGACGTTCACCCCAACCAGGAGGTCCGTATGCGCAACATGTTCCTCACCCTCGTCGCGGCGACCCTCGTCGCGGCGTGCGGTCACAAGACGTCGCAGTCGTCTGAAGCGAGTGCAGCGGAAGTGTCCACCACCCGTCCCGAGTCGAGCGTGGCGACGCCGCCCGCGTCCGTGGTGACCGGACCGGTCTCGTTCGACGAAGGACAGACGGCGTTCGCCGAGAAGCGGTACGGCGACGCCGTGCGGTTGTTCACCGCCTACACGAGCGACAAGCCCGACAACGTGTGGGGCTACTACATGCTGGGCCTCTCGGCCTGGAAGGCCGGCGATCGGGACGCGGCGGTGAACGCGTTCACACTGGCCCTCGAGAAGGACTCGACTCATGTGAAGAGCCACGTCAACCTGAGCCGCGTGCTGATCGAGCAGGGGCGGGCGCAGGATGCCCTGCCCCACGTCGAGGCGGCGCTCGCCATCGACTCCACGTCGAGCGAGAGCGTCCGTCTGCTGGGACGCGTGAAGCGCGAGCTGGGCGACTCCGAAGGGGCGATCGCCGCCTACCAACGGGCGATCGTGCTCGACGAGCGTGACGTGTGGTCGATGAACAACCTGGCGAAGCTGTACATCGGCCAGGGCAAGTACGACGAGGCGCTGGGGCCGCTGGCGCGCGCGGTCGAGATCGATTCGACGACGCCGGCGTTCCGGAACAACCTCGGGCTCGCACTGGAGCGCAGCAGCCGCGTGGATCTCGGCGCACTGGCGCGCAGGTTCGAGGATCAGATCAAGACGTGGAAGTAGGGTCGTAGCGGCTGCCGTGCCACGCGGCGTACGTCCAGATGACACCACCCGCGAGCACGGCAGCCGGTATTATCAACATGGCCTCGCCCAACGTGCGGGCGTCGGAGACGATACCGACCAGCGACGGCGAGGGCACGTCACCCAACACGTGAATCGTGAAAATGCTCAACGCCACCGCCGTGGCCCGCATTCCCGGATCCACGACGTTGACGATCGTCGAATTGATCGGACCGGTGGAAGCGAACAGGCAGAGCTCGGCGGCGACGATGGCGCTCCAATACACCGCCGGGGTCAGCGCCGTCAGGGCGACGAGCGTGAGGGGCGCGGCGACGAGCGTGGCCACTCCCGACAGCCAGAGGTACGCCTGCCGCGAGCGCGGCAGCCACCAGTCGCCCAGCCACCCGCCTGCGTACGTGCCGAGGAACCCGGTCGCGACGACCACGGCGCCGAACTGCACCGTCGCCTGAGCCTTCGAGATGCCGCGCGTGCGCTCCAGGAACGCGGGAGTCCAGAACGCCAGCGCGCCGATGGCGAAGGTGTACGCGGCGTAGCCCAGCACCGTGAGCACGTAGGGCCGGTTGCGGAGCAGGGCGGCATAGGCGGCACGGGCGGCGCCGCCCACCGCCGCGGAGCGCGTGCCCGGTGCCGGGCCCGTGTCGGGGTCCTGCGCGCCGCGCGGCGGATCGTACAGGCGCAACGCCAGAGCCGCGAGCGCCAGCCCGGGGACACCGGCGACCAGGAAGGCCTGCCGCCAGCCGAAATAGCGGTCGACCAGTCCTCCGACGACGTACCCGAGCGCGCTGCCCACGGGGATGGCGGCGAAGAACACCGCGAACACCCGCCCACGCCGCTCGCGTGGGAAGTAGTCGGCGAGCAGGGCGGGCGAGATCGTGCCGTAGACGGCTTCTCCGATCCCCACGGCGGCCCGGGCGACGAACAGCGTGGCGAAGTTGCGCGCCAAGCCCGCCAGGCCCGTGGCGACGCTCCAGATCGCCACGGCCATGCCGAGCAGCCGCGGCCGCGACCGCGTGTCGCCGAGCGAGCCGAACAGTGGCGCGGTGGCCATGTACACGACGAGGAACCCCGTCATCAAGGATCCGAGCTGAGCGTCCGAGAGCCGCAGCTCGGAGTGTTTCATGCTTTCGGCGAGCGCGGCGACGATCCACCGATCCAGATAATTGAGCAGGTTGATCCCGGTGAGGACGGCGAGCGCCGCGCCGCGCGCGACGACGGCCCGGGCTAGAGGTGGCTCTTCAGCCACGCCGTAAACAGGCCGTACAGGTTCTCCCGCGTGTTTCCGCCCGCGATCGCGTGTGTCTTGTTGGGATAGATGCGCATGTCGAACTGCTTGTTGGCGCCCTCGAGCCGTTCGACCAGCCGCACGCTGTTCTGAAAATGGACGTTGTCGTCGCCCGTACCGTGCACCAGGAGCAGGCTGCCCTTCAGGCTGTCCGCGTACGCGAGCGAGGAGCTTTCGTCATAACCCGACGCGTTCTCCGCGGGCGTGCGCATGTAGCGCTCGGTGTAGATCGTGTCGTACAAGCGCCAGTCGGTCACGGGCGCCACCACCAGCGCGGCCTTGAACACGCCCGCGCCGAGAAACATGCTGCGCGACGCCATGTAGCCCCCGTAGCTCCAGCCCCAGATGCCGATGCGATCGGGATCCACGTAGCCCTGCGTGGCGAACCAGCGCGCCGCGGCGATCTGGTCGGCCGACTCGTACCGCCCGAGATGGAGGTAGGTCATCTTCATGAACCGGGCCCCGCGGCCCCCGGTGCCCCGATTGTCCACGCTCGCGACCAGATAGCCGTCCCGCGCGAGCAGCTGGTGCCACAGGTAGTTGGCCCCGCCCCAGGAGTCGGTGACCGTCTGCGAGCCCGGCCCGCCGTACACGTTCATGAGCAGGGGATAGCGCCGGGATGCATCGAATCCGTTCGGCTTGATGATCCAGGCATTGAGCTGCACGCCATCGGCCGTCGGGACCGTGAGGAACTCGGGCCGGTGGAGCCCCAGCGCCGTCACCTTGGCCGCGAGCTTCGCGTTGTCGGCGACGGTGCGCACCAGGGTGCCGTTCGCCCGCCGCAGCGTCTGAACAGGGGGGACACCGGCCCGCGAATAGGTGTCGACGTAGAGCGCGAACGTCGGGGCGAACTCGACGGCGTGCGTCCCCGGCTCGGTCGAAATCCGTGCCAGTCCCTTTCCGTCGAGACCGACCCGGAGGAGCGGCCGGGTGAGCGGACCGTCGATGGCGCCGGTGCAATACAGCACCTTGGCCTGCTCGTCCACGCCGACCAGCTGGAACACGTCCCACCCGCCCGGCGTGACCCGCCGGACCAGCGATCCGTTGCGATTGAACAGATAGACCTGGTCGTAGCCGTCCCGCTCCGAGACGAACAGGAATTGTTTGCCCCCGGCGATCCAGTGGGGCTGATTGGCGTCGACCCACGCCGAGTCGCTGTCGGTCATGATCACACGCGCCGCGCCGCTCTTGGCGTCCGCGAGCAGCAGGTCGAGCCGGCTCTGGTGACGGTTGAGTCGGGTGAGCCAGACCTCGTCGGGGGAGCCCGCGAAGTCCATGGCGGCGACGTAAATGTCTTTGTCCGGCCCGAGGTCGATCCACGACGTGCGCCTGGTGCCGAGCTCCACGACACCGATCTTCACCTCGGAGTTGGCCGTGCCGGTCTTCGGGTAATGCACCGGCTCGAGCTGGGCGTACAGCGAGTCGAAATCTTCCAGGTAGAAGGGCTGGATGGGGCTCTGGTCCAGCCGCCAGAAGGCGATGCGGCTGCCGTCCGGGCTCCAGCGGAACGCGTCGCGCAAGTCGAGCTCCTCCTCGTACACCCAGTCGGAGGTCCCGTTGATCACGTTTTCGCCGCCGTCCGTGGTGAGCGCGGTCTCGGCGCCGTTCGCGAGGTCGGTCACGTAGATGTTGTTGTCGCGCACGAACGCCACGCGCCGGCCGTCGGGCGAGAACTTGGCGAACTGCTGGTAGCCGGGCTTCGCACTCACCGGCAGCAGTCGCCGGGCGGTCAGGTCCCACACGAAAAACGTCCCCTTGGTATTCTGGCGCCATACGCGGACCGAATTGGTGAACACGAGGAGCTTCGCGCCGTCGTCCGAGAAGCGGTACTCTTCGATGGCGACGGGGCGACGACTGCCGGGCGGCACCAGGTCGGCGCCGTGCACCAACAGCTGCCTTGCCCCTGTGACGGCGTCGACCCGATATAGATCCGTGTTGCCGGAGGCATCTTGCTCGACGTTCGTGTAGGTCTTGCCGTCCTTCATCCAGGAGAGCTCCACCAGGTCGCTCGCGAACTCGCGGGAGCCCCAGATGGTGTGGACCGCGAGCGCTGGAGCCTCCACGCTTTGAGCGACGAGTCGTGGAGCCGGCAGAACGAGAAGACAGAGGCCGACGAGGCGGCGGACGCTGAATCCAGTCATAGTCTCTATCGTTCCGATAAGTTTGAGTGTCCCAAACTTACCCGTCCGCACCGACCCAGGAAGGGAAGGACCCCATGCCGTCGCTCACTCCGCGGGAGAAGGCCGAGGCGTTTCGAGCGCTGCACCAGGGGCCACGCCTCTTCGTCTTGCCCAACGCGTGGGATGTGGCGACGGCCCGACTCCTTGAGGACGCCGGCTTCCCGGCCATCGCCACCACCAGCGCCGGCATTGCGTGGGCGCTCGGGTACCCCGATGGCGAACGCATCAGCCGGGGAGAGATGCTGGCCGCGATCCGCCGTATCGTCGCGGCCCTGCGCGTGCCGGTGACGGCCGACGTGGAGGGGGGCTACGGAGCCACGGTGGCGGCGGCAGCCGAGACGGCTCGCGGCGTGATCGCGGCCGGCGCCGTCGGACTCAACCTCGAAGACGGCACGAACGAGGGCTCGTTGCTCGATCCCGAGCTCCAGGCGGACCGCATCCGCGCGGTGCGGGAGGCGGCGACGTCGGCGCGGGTACCGCTCGTGGTGAACGCCCGCACCGACGCGTTCGAGGTGAAGTCCTGGTCCCCGGCGGAGCGCTTCACGGCGGCGGTGCGGCGCGCCAACGGCTACCTGGCCGCCGGGGCCGACTGCCTGTTCGTGCCGCACGTGAGCGACGGCGAGACGATCGGGCGCCTGGCTCGCGAGCTCGCCGGGCCCTTGAACGTGATCGCCGGCCCGCCGGCCCCGCCCCTTCCGGAGCTCGAGCGGCTGGGGGTGCGGCGGGCGAGCCTCGGACCCCGCCTCGTACAGGCGACGCTGGGGCTGGTGCGACGCCTGGCGACAGAGTTGCGGGAGCGGGGTACGTACGACACGATGACGGAGCTGCTCATCCCGTTCGGGGAGGTGCAGCGGCTGGTGGGGCGGACCCCTTGACCGATTCGAACACGCGGGTATATTTATACCGTCCCGTGAATATTTAGTAGGATCGGGTTAATCCCTTTGGGTGGCCATGAATCGATGATGCACTGTTCGCCGAAGACCGTCGCCAATCTGAATCCGGCTCCCACCGATGGGAGCGAGCGGACGGCCTAGCGTGTAGACGATCCAAGCGAAACCCGGGCCCGCTCGCAAAGAGCGGGCCTTCTTTTTGACCGAGACGTCAGGAGGATGCACGATGGCTCGAGGGGACCGCACGCGCTGGAGGCACGCCCGCGCTCCGGATCTGGACCCGTGGCGCGAGCAGGACGCCTGCGGCGTCGGGTTCGTGGCGCGCGCGTCGGGCGAGCGCTCGCACGAGGTCGCGCGCCTCGCGCTCGAGGCGCTGAAGCGTGTCGCCCACCGCGGTGCCGCGGCCACCGACAGCTCGGGCGACGGCGCCGGCGTGCTCACACAGATCCCCGCGCCGCTGTTCTATCGCGAGGCAGAGCGGCTCGGGTTGCCGCTCGCGGCGGGCCAATCGTTCGCCGTCGGCATGTTCTTCCTGCCCCGCGAGGCCGCGGCGCTGGCGCGCGTCACGGCCATCATCGCGGACGTCCTCCGGGGCGACGGGCTGAGCGTGCTGGGATGGCGCGAGGTACCGGTGCGCCTCGACGTGCTGGGCGCCGGCGCGCGCGCCACCTGCCCCACGATCCGCCAGGTGCTCATCGGTCCGGCTGCCGACCGCCGCGGCGACACCGCCGCCTGGGAACGCGCCCTCTACCTCGCGCGCAAGACGATCGACGCCCGAGTAGCCGACGGCGGACCAGAGCTCGAGCCGTTCTTCGTCTGCTCCCTGTCGGCGCGCACCATCGTCTATAAGGCGCTGCTCACCGGCACCCAGCTCGGCGCGTTCTTCCCCGACCTCGAGTCGCCGGACTTCCAGACGGCGTTGGCCGTATTCCACCAGCGCTACTCGACCAATACGACATCGAGCTGGCCGCTGGCCCAGCCGTTCCGGTTGCTGGCGCACAACGGCGAAATCAACACGCTGTGGGGCAACCGCAATGCGATGCGCGCGCGCGAGCCGGCCCTCGCCTCGCCGCTCTGGGGCGAGAACGTCGATCGGCTGAAACCCGTGATCTGGGCCGAGGGCAGCGACTCGACCAGCCTCGACAACGCGCTCGAGCTGCTGGTGCGCTCAGGCCGCGATCCGGTGCACGCGCTCATGATGCTCGTCCCCGAGGCGCACGAGGGCGCGGTCGAGATGCCGCCGGCGCTGCGGGGCTTCTACGAGTTCCACGAGTGCGTGGTGGAGCCGTGGGACGGACCGGCCGCGCTCGCGTTCTCGGACGGCGTGATGGTCGGATCCGCGCTCGACCGCAATGGGCTGCGCCCCTGCCGCTACAAGGTCACCCGCGATGGGCTGGTGGTGGCGGGCTCCGAGGTCGGGCTCGTGGACTTGGATCCCGCGAGCGTGGTCGAGAGCGGCCGGCTCGGCCCCGGCGAGCTGCTCGTGGTCGACACCCGGCGCAAGGCCGTCCTCCACAACGCCGAGGCGAAGCGCGAGGTGGCGCGCCGCCGTCCCTATGCGCGCTGGGCGGCGAAGAGCATCCGGCCGTTGCGGCCGACTGCCGCCGTGGCGGACCCCGGTCTGAGTGCCGAGATCGACCTCGTCACACCCCAGCTCGCCTTCGGTTGGAGCTTCGAAGACCTGCGTTACGTGCTCGAGCCGATGGGCGGCGAGGGACAGGATGCCGTATGGAGCATGGGCGACGACACGCCGATCCCGCCGCTCGCCCGGGTGCCTCCGGGCATGTATGGGTACCTGCGCCAGCGGTTCGCCCAGGTCACGAATCCGCCGATCGATCCGCTGCGCGAGACGCTGGTGATGTCGCTGCGCATGCACCTGGGCCGCCGCGGCTCGCTCTTCGCGGACCGCCCCACGGGGCTGCGGCTGGTGCGGAACGAGCACCCCGTGCTTCTGGAGAATGAGATGGCGGCGCTCGGGACCCTCGTCGGCGCGCAGGCGGTGAAGCTGGACGCGACGTGGCAGGCGGCGGGGGGCCCCGAGTCGCTCTGCGCCGCGCTCGACGCACTGTGCCGCTCGGCCGGCGGGGCGGTGCAAGAGGGCGCCCAGATCCTCGTGATCAGCGATCGCGCGACAGACCGCGAGCGCGCCCCGCTGCCCATGCTGCTGGCGGTCGGCGCCGTGCACCAGCACCTGCTCCGCAAGGGCCGGCGGACACGAATCAGCCTCGTGGCCGAAGCGGGCGACGCCTGGGATGTGCACCACTTCGCCGCGCTCATCGGGTTCGGCGCCGAGGCGGTCCATCCGTGGCTGGCGCTCGAATCGGTACGGCGCCACGTCGAGACCGAAAACGCCCCGGCCAAGTTCCGCACCGCGGCCGAGAAGGGACTGCTCAAGATCCTCTCGAAGATGGGCATTTCAACCCTGTCGTCGTATTGCGGCGCGCAGATCTTCGAGGCGTTGGGTCTCGGTGCCGAGGTGATCGACCGCTGCTTCACGGGCACAGTGTCCACGATCGGCGGGATCGGGTTCGCCGAGATCGCCGAGGACGTGCTGACGCGGCAGCGGTCTGCATACGCGGAGAGCGCGACGGCGGCCGAAGCGCTGCCCGATCACGGCCGGGTGCGCTATCGGCGCGACGGCGAGGATCACGGCTGGTCGCCTCCGCTGGTGCGGGCCATGCAAAACGCCGTGGAGACGGACACGCCGCAGGCGTACGACGCCTTCCGCGCCCGCGTGGCCGCCCGCGTGCCCGCGAGCCCACGCGATCTACTGGCCATCCGTTCCGGCACAGCGATCGCACTCGACCACGTCGAGCCCGCGGAGACGATCAGGCGACGCTTCATATCGACGGCCATGTCGCTCGGCGCGCTGTCCCCGGAGGCGCACCGGACGCTCGCGATCGGCATGAACCGGATGGGCGCCCGCTCCAACTCGGGCGAGGGGGGCGAAGATCCCGATACGTACGCCCCGCTCGAGAACGGCGACCGGGCGGACAACCGCATCAAGCAGGTGGCGTCGGGACGCTTCGGCGTGACGACGCACTATCTGGTGCGTGCCGACGAGCTCGAGATCAAGATGGCCCAGGGCTCAAAGCCGGGCGAGGGCGGCCAGCTGCCCGGCCACAAGGTGACGGCTCTGATCGCGCGGCTGCGGCACTCGGTGGCGGGAGTGCCCTTGATCTCGCCGCCGCCGCACCACGACATCTACTCGATCGAGGACCTGGCGCAGCTGATTCACGACTTGAAGCAAGTGAACCCGCGCGCGCGGGTGGGCGTCAAGCTCGTGGCGGAGGCGGGGGTGGGCCGGGTGGCGGCGGGCGTGGCGAAGGCGTACGCCGACTACGTACTGATCTCCGGGCACAACGGGGGGACGGGGGCGTCGCCCTTGTCGTCGATTAAACACGCTGGCTCGCCGTGGGAGCTGGGGCTCGCCGAGACGCAGGCGATCCTGATGGAGAACGGCCTGCGCCACCGGATCGAGGTGCGCACCGATGGCGGCCTGCGGACCGGGCGCGACGTGGTGATCGCGGCGCTGCTCGGCGCGGAGACCTACGGGTTCGGAACCGCGGCGCTGGTGGCCATCGGGTGCGACATGGCGCGGCAGTGTCACTTGAACACCTGTCCCACGGGGATCGCGACGCAGCGGCCCGAACTGCGCAAGAAGTTCACGGGCAAGCCGGAGCAGGTGGTGGCGTATTTCACCTGGATCGCCGAGGACGTGCGCCGGATTCTGGCGGAGCTGGGATGCCAGACTCTGGACGAGATCATCGGCCGCGCCGAGCTGCTTGAGCGCGTGGACCATCCCGAGGTGCCGCGGGCCCAGATGCTCGATCTCTCGGTGCTCCTCGCCGACCCGGTGGCCGGGCACGATGCCCCGCGCCGCCGCACCGTGGCGCGCAACGACCGGCCGGGAGTGGAGTCGCTGGACGAGGAGATTCTCACCACGCTCGGGCCCCGTCTCGAGGGCGGGCGCCCGTTCGCCGGCGTGTACGACATCGGCAACCATCACCTGACGGTGGGGGCGCGCATCGCCGGGCGGATCGCCGAGCGGGTCGGCAACGTCGGCCTGGCACCGGGCTCGATTCGCCTCCGGTTCCGCGGCAGCGCGGGCCAGAGCTTCGGGGCGTTCGCGCTGCCGGGCATGCGGCTCGAGCTCGAGGGCGAGGCGAACGATTACGTGGCCAAGGGGCTCTCGGGCGGCGAGATCGTGATCCGGCCGTTCCGGGAGAGCGTGCTGGCGGGCGTCGCCGATCAGCAGGTGCTGCTGGGCAACACCGTGCTGTACGGCGCCACGGGAGGCAAGCTGTTCGCGGCCGGACGGGCGGGAGACCGGTTCGCCGTACGCAACTCCGGAGCCATCGCGGTGATCGAAGGAGCCGGGGCGCACTGCTGCGAGTACATGACGGCAGGCGTCGTGGTCGTGCTCGGGCCCGTGGGGCGCAACTTCGCCGCCGGGATGTCGAACGGCGTGGCCTACGTGCTCGACGAGGCGGGGACCTTCACGGCCCGCTGCAACGGCGATATGGTCCAGGTGCGGGCGCTCGAGCCGTCAGATGAGGCGCAGGTGCTCGGGCTGGTGCGGGAGCATTTCGGGGCGACGGGCAGCACGCGAGCCCGGATGATCCTCGACTCGTGGGAGCGCTACCGCGACACGTTCCGCAAGGTCGTTCCCTACACGGCGCCGGTGGCGGCGAAGGCGGCCGCCGAGGAGGAAGCGGCGGGGGTGCCTTGACGGTCCCCGAGACGCCGAGCTAACATGACAACCATGGTGCGCCGAGGCGCCTTTTGCTACTTCTCTCCTTTCACCTTCGCGTCCCGTGACACGGGCCGTGACTGGAGACCTGCGCACGACTAGGTAAGCCTCAAGATCTCTCAGTTCACACGAGCGGCCCGTTACCGACAGGCCGCCCTTTTTTTTGGGGGTGACATGATCATCGTGATGCGCGCGGGGGCGTCACTGCCACAGATCGACGGGGTGCGGGAGCACGTCGAGAGGTTCGGGGTGCGTAGCCACGTCGCCCGCGACGGCTTCCGCACGATCATCGCCTGCCTCGGCGAGTCCGACGCGCTCACCGAGAGCAGCGTCGCGACGCTCCCGGCAGTCGAATCGGTCACCCGCTGGCGCACGCCTTACCGGCTTGCCAGCCGCCAGCTCGCCTCGCACGGCGCCACAACCGTCGTGCGAATAGGCGACGGGGCCGGGGCGAGCGTTGGAGGACCGGCGCTGGCCGTGATCGCCGGCCCCTGCTCGGTCGAGGGACGCGAGATGCTGCTCGAGACCGCGCGCGGCGTGGGCCGCGCGGGAGCCGGGGCGCTGCGCGGTGGCGCGTTCAAGCCGCGTACCTCGCCCTACGCGTTCCAGGGTTTGGGGCTCGACGCGCTGCGGTGGCTCGCCGAGGTGCGTCGCGAGACCGGGCTACCCGTGGTCACCGAAGCGCTCGATCCGCGCCAGGTGGAGCTGGTGGCGGAGCACGTCGATGTGCTGCAGGTGGGCGCCCGGAACATGCAGAACTTCCCGCTGCTGGCGGAGGTGGGCCGCATCCGGCGCCCGGTGCTGCTCAAGCGGGGCCTGTCGGCGACCGTGACGGAGCTGCTGCTCGCGGCCGAGTACGTGCTGGCGCGCGGCAACCCGGACGTGATCCTGTGCGAACGGGGCATCCGCACGTTCGAGTCCGCCACCCGCAACACCCTCGACATCGCGGCGATCCCGGTGCTGCGCGGTGAGACGCACCTCCCCGTGATCGTCGATCCCAGTCACGCGGGCGGCCGCGCCGACCTCGTCGCTCCGCTGGCGTATGCCGCGATTGCCGCGGGTGCGGATGGGCTCATCGTCGAGGTGCACCCGCGACCGGCCACCGCTCTGTCGGACGGCGACCAGTCGCTCTCGCTGGCGGGGTTCAGGGAGCTGATGCGTGGGCTCGCGCCGTTCGCCACAGCGGCCGGCCGGACGCTCGCCAGTCCGCCGGTGGGGCGCGAGGCGGCGGCATGAGCGACCTGGACCGGTTACGCGGCGAGATCGAGCGGCTCGACCGCGCGCTGCTGGGGCTGATCGGCGAGCGCGTGCGCGCCGCCCGCCGGGCGGCCGCGGCGAAGCGCGCCGCCAGTATGCCGACGCTCGATCCTGCGCAGGAAGCGGCGGTGATCCGGCGGGCCGCCACGCTGGCGCGCGAGGCAGGCCTTCCGGAGGAGGACGTGCGCGACGTATTCTGGCTCATCATCGGGCTGACACGCCGCGCGGAGCAGGAAGCTTCAGGGGCGGTGGCGGAGCAGCGGTAGCTCCAGCCCGTCCCGCAACGCCTGCCAGCTCGCCTCGATGATGTTCTCCGAGCAGCCCATGGTGCTCCACCGCTCCGCCCCGCGCGCCGACTCGACCACCACCCGGGGCCGGGCGGCGGTGCCGAGGTGCTCGTCCACGATGCGCACCTTGTAATCCGCGAGACGCACGTCGGCGAGCTGCGGATAGCGTGGCAGGAGCGCCTTGCGCACCGCGCAATCGAGCGCGTTCACGGGTCCCGCGCCCTCGGCCGCCGTGTGGATCACCTCCCCGTCCACCCGTAACTGCACCATCGCCTGCGCGGTCGTGCCGCCTCCGCTCCGCCCCTCGACGATCACGGTGAACCCGAGCAGCTCGAAGGGCGGTCGATAGTCCGGGGCGGAGCGCCGCACCAGCATCTCGAACGAGCCGTCCGCCGCCTCGAACTGGTGGCCCGCGTATTCCAGTGCTTTGACCTGCTGCAGCACATCGGCGCCCGCCGCGAGGCCCAACGCATCGGCGCGCAGCCGCACATTTTGCCGCCCCGCCAGCTCGCTCACTACCACGCGCATCTCGTTCCCGACGACCGCGGGATCGATGTGCTGGTAGCTCTCCGGCAGCTTCGCCACCGCGGCCACGTGAATCCCGCCCTTGTGCGCGAATGCGCTCGTGCCGACGTACGGCGCATGGGCGTCGGGGTTTAGATTCGCGACGGCGGCGACAAAGTGCGCCACCTCGGTCAGGCGACGCAGCTGGTCCGGTGGTAGCACGTCGTAGCCGAGCTTGAGCTGCAGCGTGGCCACGAGCGGAATGAGGTCCAGGTTACCGCAGCGCTCGCCGTAGCCGTTGATAGTTCCCTGCACATGCACACACCCGGCGCGCACCGCCGCGAGCGCGTTCGCCACGGCGAGTGCGCTGTCGTTGTGGGGATGGATCCCGAGGGGCGTATCGAGCCGGGCACGCAGCTCGCGCACCCGCTGCTCCACCACGTCGGGCAACTCCCCCCCATTGGTGTCGCACAGGACGATGCAGTGGGCGCCGGCCTGGGCCGCCGCGGAGAGCGTCGCCACGGCGTAGCCCGGGTCCAGACGATACCCGTCGAAAAAGTGCTCCCCGTCGTAGATGACTTCTTTGCCGTGGGCCCTGAAAAAAGCCACGCTCTCCGCGATCATACAAAGATTTTCTTCGCGGCTGGTCTCGAGCACGCGCTCAACGTGCAGCGTCGAGCTTTTGCCTACGAGCGTGACGACCGGCGTCTCGGCCTCGAGCAGGGCCGCGAGACTGACGTCGTCCTCGCAACGCTGCCCGGCCCGGCGCGTCATCCCGAACGCGGCCACTCTCGCCTGCCGCAGCGGCTCCTGGCGCACCCGGCGGAAGAACTCGGCGTCTTTGGGATTCGATCCCGGCCACCCGCCCTCGATGTACTGGATGCCCAGCTCGTCGAGCCGTCGCGCAATCTTAAGCTTGTCGTCGACCGAGAGCGACAGGCCCTCGCGCTGCGTGCCGTCGCGCAGTGTCGTGTCGTACAGTACCGGGTTCACAACCTTGCCTCCCCTCGTGGATCACAAAAGCAGAACGGCCTCTCGGGTTGCGAGAGGCCGCGCCGTGCATCATCGGGTCCGACAATCCGTCAGCCGAATGCCAGCACGCCGCCTCTCTGCGAGAGTCGGATCGCGATTCGCGTAATCGGCAGGTTGCCACGACGGATGCTCATGCCCGGGATACTAACTCCCGTACGGGATGCGTCAATCCCACGCGCACCACCTCGCCGATCACGACCGTGGCGGGCGGCTCGAGCCTCGCCGCCGCGGCGAGATCGGCAATGTCTTCCAGGGTGCCGACCACAGTGCGCTGCTCCGGGAGCGTGCCGCTCGCGATGACGGCCGCCGGCGTGTCGGCCGCCGCCCCCTGCGCGCGCAGCCGCGCGACGATGTCCGGCAGCGCCGACAGGCCCATGAGCACGACGAGCGTGGGCACCCGTGCGAGCGCCTCCCAATCGAGATCCGACCGGCCGTCGCACTCGTGCCCCGCGACCACGGCGAAGGCTGATGCCACGCGCCGGTGCGTCACCGGGATGCCGGCGGCGGCGGGTACCGCGGTCGCCGACGTCACACCGGGAATCACCTGGAACCGCACGCCGGCCGCGCGCAGCGCCTCGCACTCCTCCGCGCCCCGGCCGAACACGAACGGGTCGCCGCCCTTCAGGCGTACGACGGTGCGCCCCCGCCGCGCCCGGTCCACAAGCAGCGCGTTGATGTCCCGCTGCCGCATCCCAGTCCCATGCGGCTGCTTCCCCACGAACACGCGCTCCGCCGACGCAGGTGCTTCAGCGACGAGCGCGGCAGATACCAACCGATCGTACACGACGACGTCGGCCGAGCGCAGCAGCTCGAGGCCCTTTGACGTGATCAATCCCGGGTCGCCGGGGCCGGCGCCGACGAGGTAAACCACCCCGGTCTCCCGTTCCCACTCTGAAGAGTGGGCCCTGTGGTGCACTGCCCTTAAGGGCAGTGGACTGTCGGGCCCAGGCTTCAGCCTGGGAACGGCGAGGGCCTGCCGAACAAGGTCGTCTATCCTCCCCCGCGCCCCCTCGCTGTCTCCCCGTCGCGCGAAGTCGATCACGTCCGAATCAACGATCGCGTACCACAGCGCCGTGCGCGCACGGGCGTCGGGGACCCGCTCGGCCAGCTCGGGCCGCAGCTCGCCCAACAGCGCGCATAGCCTGGCCTCGGCGCGCCCGACGAGCCGCGCGATACGCTGGCGCAACCGCACCGCGAGCGCCGGGCTCTTGCCCCCGGTCGACACGGCGACGGTGATGTCGCCCTCGTGATGAATCGCCGGCGCGATGAAGCTGCAATGCTCCAGATCGTCCACCGCGTTGAGCGGTATGCCCAGCCGCTCGGCCTCGGCATAGACCGCCTCGTTCACCGCACGATCGTCGGTTGCGGCAATCGCGAGCCAAGCGCCCGCGAGATCGCCACCACGATAGGGCCGGCGCCGTACCTCGATCGCGCCCCGCAGCGCGAGGTCCGTCAGGCCAGCCGAGAGATCCGGGCTCACAACCGTCACGTGGGCGCCGGCCGCCACCAGACCACGCACCTTCTGCTCCGCCACCGCGCCACCGCCGATCAACACGGCGCGCCGGCCGCGCAGGTCGAGAAAGACAGGGTAGAATGCGCTCATTGGATCACCGGCAGGGCGGAGCGCAGCGCGTCGACCCCGACGCGGTCGCAAAAGTCCCCGAACCGCTCGTCCGCGAGCCGCTCGTCGCGATAGCGCTCGAACAGCGGTCGCACCGTGGCGACGAGCCGCTCCCGGGGAACGAGATCGGCGTACTGCGTGCCGAGCCGCGTGCCCAGCATGCTGCCGCCGACGAACACGGCGTACTTGTTGAGCGAGCGCCCCACGAACGCCAGGTCGGCCGTGTACGGCCGGGCGCACCCGTTGGGACAGCCGGTCATGCGAACCGTGAGCGCCGCGTCCACCACGCCCAGGGTCTCGAGCTCCCCCTCGAGCTCGGTGATCACGTCGGGCAAGACCCGCTCCGCTTCGGCCAATGCGAGTCCGCACGTTGGGAGCGCGGGACACGCCATGGACCAGCGCCGTACAGTCGAGAGAGTGCCGGGACCGGGGCGGGCGACTGCATGGTCGGCCAGGATCCGCTCCACAAGTCCCTGTCGCCGATCGGGGATGTCGGTCAGCAGGAGATTCTGCTGCGGCGTGAAACGGACGCCCGTGTGCACCGTCTCGACGATGCGGCGCACCGCGCTCCGCAGCCGGCGATCGTCGCTGTCCTGCAGGCGGCCATTCTCGATGAACAGACCGAGAAACGAGCGCCCGTCGTCCTGCGCGTGCCAGCCGAGATGATCCTCGATGGCCGTGACCTCCACCGGTGCGGGGGGCGCGAGGGAACGCCCGAGGTGACGCTCGACTTCCCCGCGGAACCAATCGAGCCCTTGAGCGTCGATCAGGTATTTCAAGCGCGCGTGGCGCCGGTCGCCGCGGTTGCCGTGATCGCGCTGCACCTTCACCACCGCCTCCGCGACCTCGACGACCTCCCCCATGGTCGCAAACCCCAGCGCATCGGCGAGCCGCGGATACGTGTCTTCCTTGCCGTGCGTCTTCCCCATCCCCCCACCCACCAGCACGTTGAAGCCGACGAGCCGCCTGCCTTCTTGGACGACGAGAAACCCTAGATCATTGGAGTGGACGTCGCAGCAATTGTCGTCGGGGAACGCGAACGCGACCTTGAACTTGCGCGGCAGATAGCGGGTGCCGTAGATCGGCTCGGCCTCCCCCGCGGGGGGGCCGCCGGCCACGTGCTCGCCGTCGAGCCAGATCTCGTGATACGCCCGCGTCCGGGGCAGCAAGTGATCCGACAAGCGTCGGGTGACGGAGAGCACCTGCTCTCGCAATCCGCCGGCCATGGGTGCGGGGCACGACACCACGTTGCGGACCACGTCGCCGCAGGCGCCCAGCGTCGTGACCAGCGCGTCGTTCACGGCACGAACCGTGGCCTTCAAGTCGCCCTTCAACACGCCGTGGAACTGGTTGCCCTGTCGCGTCGTGACGCGCAGGGTGCCATTGCCGTAGCGGTCAGCCAGCTCGTCGATCACCAGGTATTGCGCGCCATCGAGCACGCCGCCCGGAATCTTGCACCGGACCATGAACTGATGCGCGGCCTCGGCGTCCGTTCCCCTGCGCTCGCGGCGCTGGTCGCGATCCTCCTGCTGATACGTCCCGTGGAACTTCAGCAACTGGGCGTCCGCGCTCGAGAAATGCGTCGTGTCGGCCGCGAGCTCGTCCGCGAGATCGCCCCGCAGCCCGCGGCTCAGCTCCTTCACTTTCTCGACCGGACTCAGCGCCTTGTGATCGCTCATGCCACGCCGTCCCTCACTTCGCGTACACGTCCCACCAGTGCCTGACCGGCAGCTCGTCCCAGTCCCACGGCTGCACCGGCGCCGTGATCTTGCGCAAAAGGTCAGTGATGCGGCGCAACGTCGCGCGCACGGTCGTTAAGGTCATACATACCTCCCTTTCGTCCCCCCTCTGCGCGTTGCGGAGAGCGGAACAGAGGGTGAGGCCTCGAGGGGGACAGGGGGTGAGTCCTCCCGTAATCCGTCCGCCAGCACCTGCACCACTTCGGGACGGCTGAACTCGGGCGGCGGCAGCATGCCGCTCCGCAACATTTCCCGGACCTTGCTGCCGGACAGGATGACGTGGCTCGTCGCCTCGTGCGGGCAGGTCTTGGGTGACGCCATGCCGCCGCAGCGGCGGCAGAAGAACGTGTGCTCGAAGCGGACCGGCTGAATCCCCAGCTCGCCGGGCGCGAAGCGATCGAAGATGTGCTGGGCGTCGTAGGAGCCGTAGTAGCTCCCGACACCGGCGTGGTCGCGGCCCACAATGAAATGGGTGCAGCCGTAGTTCTTGCGCACCAGCGCATGGAACACCGCTTCGCGCGGACCGGCGTAGCGCATCGCGGCGGGGAAGCCGGCGAGCAGCACGCGATCCCGCGGGTAGTAGCGCTCGAGCAGCACGCGGTAGCTCGACACGCGCACGGCGGCGGGGACGTCGTCGTCCTTGGTCGGTCCGAGCAGCGGATGCAGCAGCAACCCGTCGACCGTCTCGAGCGCGGCCTTCTGGATGTATTCGTGCGCGCGATGCACCGGATTCCGCGTCTGAAATCCGACCACGGTGCGCCAGCCGCGCTCGGCGAACGCGCGCCGGGTGTCAGCAGGGTCGAGCGCCAGCTCCGGAAAGAGCGGCGTGGGGCGCTCGAGCAGCCGGACATCGCCTCCCACGAGCAGGTCGCCCTGGGCGTACAGCTGCGCGACTCCGGGGTGCTGCGCGTCGGCCGTCCCGTACACGAGCCGCGCCTCCTCTTCCTTGGAGTGCGTGAACACGTCGCGCACCTCGACCAGGCCCACGATGGCGCCATCCGGTCCCTTGAGAGCCACGGTCCCGCGGAGCCCGGCGGCGTCCGCCACGCGCAGCGTGATCGGGAGCGACCAGGCCAGGCCACTCGCCAGCCGCATCTCGTGCAGCACGCGCAGGTAGTCGTCGCGCGACAGGAACCCCGTGAGGGGGCTGTAGGCCCCGGTGGCGAGCAGGCCCACGTCCGCCACGCCGCGGGGGTCGAGCGTGAGGGACGGCAGCCGGGACGCGCGCGACAGGGCCGCGCGCCGCTCCTCGCCCTCGAGCACGCGCTGCACCAGTGTCCCGCCGTGCGGCGCGATCGTCGTCGTTTCAGCGCTCACGAGTCACGCCTCCCGTTTCGCAGTGAACGTGTGGAGTCCGCACTCAGTCTTGCCGCTGCCGCTCCACCGCCCCGCGCGCTCGGCTTCGCCGGGCGCCGTGGGCCGGGTGCAGGGCCAGCAGCCGATGCTCGAGTAGCCCTGGTCGAGCAGCGGGTGGTACGGGACGCCGTTTTCGCGGATGTAGCGCCACACGTCGGCCCGGCTCCACCTCGCCAGGGGAAACACCTTGACGATCGGCCGGCCTCGGACCTCGTGGTACTCGAGCAGCTCGGTGGCCCGACGGGAGTCGGACTGGTCCTGTCGCACGGCGCTGATCCAGGCGTCGAATGCGACGATGGCGCGCTCCAGCGGCTCGACTTTTCGAATGAAGCAGCAGCGGTCCGGGTCGGTCTTGTAGAGTGGACCCGGATCGGTGAGCGGCGTGAGCTCCACCAGATTGAGACCATACCGCCTGACGAAGCGCCGCTTGAACTCGTACGTCTCGCGGAAGTGGAACCGCGTGTCCAGGAAGATCACGGGCACGGAGCGGTCGATCCGGCTGAGCAGGTGCGCCAGGACCACGCCGCCGCCGCCGAAGCTGACCGTGAGCGCGACCTTGCGGGGAAAGGTCTCCACGGCCCAAGCGAGCGTCGCCGCAGGATCCGCCCCGGAGAGCTCGGCGGCGCGCTCGCGCACCTGGACCGGACTAAGCATCGGATGGGCTCCGCAGGTAGCCCAGCTCGACCAGGCGATCGATCACCCGGGCGGCGCCCGTGGCGACGTCTTCACGCTCCGTGTCGACCACCAACTCCGGTGCGAGCGGCTCCTCGTAGGGATCCGAGACGCCCGTGAACTGGGCGATCTCGCCGGTCAGGGCGCGCGCGTACAGTCCCTTCGTGTCGCGGCGGACGCAGGCCTCGAGCGAGGCCTTCACGTGCACCTCGACGAACGCGCCGATCTCGCGACGCACTTCGTCGCGCACCGCGCGGTACGGGGAGATCGCCGCGCTGATCACCACCACGCCGTTGCGCGTGAGCAGCTTCGCGACGTAGCCGATGCGGCGGATGTTGGTATCGCGGTCCTCGCGCGAGAAGCCGAGCCCCTTGGAGAGGTTCTGGCGTACCTCGTCGCCGTCCAGGGTCTCGACCCGGACGCCGGCGCGGCGCAGCTCGTGGGCCACTGCGGTGGCGAGGGTGGACTTGCCGGCCCCAGACAGACCGGTGAGCCACAACGTGAAGCCTCGCGCCTGCGTGATGCATCGATTCGTCGCCAGCTCGACTTGCGTCATTCTCTCCCTTTCGTCCCCCCCTCTCCGCAACGCGGAGAGGGGGCCAGGGGGTGAGGTAGAAACGAAAAGGCCCGCTTCCGTTGGAAGCGGGCCCGAGATCGAGTCGCGCGTGCCGGTTCTCTAATCGAGCGTCATTGCATCCCGGCAGTCACAGCGCCACAACCGCGTCCGCTCCCCGAGGAGCGAGCACACATCCCGCAACAGAACGGACAACAGTGCTGGCCGGTGTGGCGTACGATCATGGTTCGGTATTTACCCGGCAACTCTCGCCCTGTCAACCACGCGATCGGGTGGTTGACAGCGCTGCGCCAGCGGGTTAATTCACGACTATGCAGCATGCCCGTTCGCACCACCGGCATCATCACCACCACCCGCTCCATGGGGGGCAGCCGGAGGCGCACGCAAGGTAACGGGTAGCTCGTAGATCCTTGAATGCATTCGCCGACGCCGGCTCCCCTTGGGAGTCGGCGTTGTGTTTTGTGGGTGCTCAACATCGGAGCCTGGCACATGTACCGACAAACTGTTTCCGCCGCCTGCCTGCGACTCGCCCTCCCCAAGGGGCGCATGGAGCAGGGCGTCCTGACCCTGCTGGGCGACGCCGGCATCCGCATCCGGCCGAGCGCCCGGGGCTATCGACCGGAGGTGTCGCTCCCGGACACCGAAGCCAAGACCCTCAAACCCCAGAACATCGTGGAGATGCTCTCGCTCGGCAGCCGGGACCTGGGATTCGCGGGCGCCGACTGGGTGGCCGAGCTCGAGGCGAACGTGGTGGAGCTGCTCGATACGGGGCTCGACCCGGTACAAGTGGTCGCCGCGGCCCCCGAGGAGCTGCTCGAAAACGGCCGCCTGCCCGCGCGGCCGATCGTGGTGGCGTCCGAATACGAGCGGCTGGCGCGCCGCTGGATCGCGGCCCGCGGCCTTTCCGCCGAGTTCGTGCGCTCCTACGGCGCGACGGAGGTGTTTCCGCCTGAGGACGCCGACGTGATCGTCGACAATACGGCCACGGGCGCGACGCTCGAGGCGAACGGCCTCGCCGTCGTGGACGAAGTGATGCCCTCGTCCACCCGGCTCTACGCCAATCCCGTCGCCCTCGCCGATCCTGCCCGACGTCGTCGCATCGACGACCTCGTAATGCTCTTGAACTCGGTCCTCGTCGCCCGCCGGCGCGTGATGCTGGAGGTGAACGCGTCGGCCGAGTGCCTCGACGCCGTGGTGGCGGTGCTGCCGTCGATGCGCCAGGCGACCGTGGCGCCGCTGTTCGGCAACGGCGGGTATGCGGTGAAGGC
>QHUT01000164.1 GCA_003222055.1 Gemmatimonadota bacterium | reverse complement strand
TGCACGTCCCATCGCACGGTGACCGAGGCGACGGGTGCGCCGCCGAGAACTGCCTCCCAGGTCCCTGAAGTGGTGTCCTGGAAGGACGCGCACGAGACGGTGCCGCTCAGCCTGGCGGCCGGTGGACCTGTGACGTCCCCCTCGTAGAGACAGCCGGGGTCGTTTCGGAAACTCACGCGCGTACTCGAGAGTCGTCCGTCCGCAAGGGGAGTGGGCCACTGCGTGTTATCCCTGCCAGTCAGCGACCCGACACAGGTGCCGATTTGCGCCGTCGTGCCGCCGATGTCGGCGCCGCTTTGCGTGAACAGGTAGGACCCCGTGTCGCTGCACGTCAGCGCCCGCTGCTGATGCCTCCCGCTCAGCTGCTCGGTGAAGTTCCACTCACCCGCGAGGTCGATCACGACCGCGAGCCTCGCGCTCCCACTCTTACCTTCGCTCGTTGCCGTGATGACGACCGTGTCCGACAGTGCCATGCCCGTCACCAAGCCGGCGGGGGAGACTGGGGCCTGCGTCGGCGCGTTGCTCGTCCAGGTCACGGGACGGTCCGCAAGCTCGTGGCCGGCCCCGTCTCTCACGGTTACCGTCAGCTGCAGGGTGTGGCCGATCACGACGCCGGGTGCGGCCGCGGTCACCTCCACAGAGGCGACAGGCGTGGGTGGCGATGCGGAGTCGGTGCCGCACGCGGCGACGGCGCTTGCTCCACACACCAACAAGAGATGCTTCGCTCGCACCAGCCGGTCGCGTCGTGACACGGTTCCTGCTCTCCCCTTCCGAGGAGTTGGACGGATCGAGTCCTGCGGGTTACTCCGCGGAGGCCGAAGCCGATCGGAGATCGTCATGACGCTACGGCTGGCCCAGGACCCGCACCGGCACGGAGCTGTCCGTTCCGGTCCCGTTCCCGAGCTCTCCGAAGGCGTTATAGCCCCAGCAGTACGCCGTGCCCGCCGTGCCGAGGGCGCACGTATGGAAGCCGCCGGCGCTGATCGCGCTGAATGTGAGCCCGCCTGCGACGCCGGTGGGGGAGGGGCGACGACTGATGCCGCTGCCACCGTCGCCGAGCTCGTTTTCCGAATTCCGTCCCCAGCAGTACGCCGCCCCGCTCGCCGTGAGGCCGCAGGTGTGATAGTTGCCGCCAGCCAGCGCGACGAAAGTCAGCCCGCCGCTTACGGCCACGGGGGTGGGCCGCACCGTCGTGGTCCCGTCGCCGAGCTGGCTGGACCCGTTATCGCCCCAGCAGTACGCCGCCCCCGTCGCGATGACCCCGCAGGTATGAAAGCGGCCCGCGCTGATCGCGGTGAAGGTGAACCCACCGCTCACGACGACGGGGACCGAGCTGGAGGTGGTCGAACCATCGCCGAGCTGGCCTGCGAAGTTAGATCCCCAGCAGTAGGCTGCCCCGGTTGTGGTGAGGCCACAGGTATGGATGCCCCAGGTGGTCACGGCCGAGAAGGTGAGCCCACCGGTCACGGCCACAGGGACCAACCTGGAGGTGGTCGACCCGTCGCCGAGCTCGCCGTCCGCGTTATCACCCCAGCAGTACGCCGCCCCGCTGACGGTCAAACCGCATGTGTGAGCCCAGCCCGTGGCTACCGCGGAGAATGTGAGCCCGCCCGTCACGGCTACGGGGACGGTGCTGGAGGTGGTCGAGCCGTCACCGAGCTTGCCGTTGACGTTGTCGCCCCAGCAGTAGGCCGCCCCCGCGGTTGTGACGCCGCAGCTGTGAAACTCCCAGGTCGCCACCGAAGCGAACGTGAGCCCGCCAGCCACCGCCGTCGGGATCGCCCGGGAGACGAGCGAGCCGTCGCCCAGCTGCCCATACTCGTTGTGTCCCCAGCAATACGCCGCGCCGTTTGTCGTGACGGCGCAACTGTGAAGGTCGCCGGCGGTGATTGACGCCAGCGTCAAGACCGTGACCGTGACGGCCGCGGTATCGCTCATCCCTTCGCTGGTCGCGATCACGGCGGCCGAGCCGCCACCGACTGCCGTCACCAGTCCGGTCCCGTCCACCGTCGCCGCGGCCGGGTCGTCGCTCGTCCAGGTGATCGCGCGCCCCGGGAGCACCTTTCCGTTCGCATCGCGTGCTGCCGCGGAGAGTCGCTTCGTCATGTGGACGAGCAGGCTCACCGAGGCAGGGGAGACCGTCAGGGACGCCACCGGCGGTGGGGCAACCACTGTGACGGAAACCGTGTCGCTCGCGGTCCCGCTGGTGGCGGAAATCCTCGCGTCTCCCAGGGTCACGCCCGTCAGCGTCGCGAGTCCCGGCGCAACATCCCCGGTGCTGTAGGGCGCGACGGTGGCGACGCCGGGAGCGCTACTGGTCCAGGTGATCGACGGATATCGAATCACTCGTCCCCGAGCGTCGCGCACGGTCGCCGTCAGGATGATCGTGTCGCCCGCAGCGCCGACGGTCGCTGGCTTGGGGGAGATGTCTACCGATGCAGGCGGCCCGGTTACGACCACGACCAACGCCGCCCCCGTCAACTCGTTCAACCTCGCCGTGACTGTGTACGAGCCCGTGGCCAGCGCCGCCACCAGCCCCGTGGACGAGACAGTGAGGCCGTTGGGATCGCTGCTGGACCACGTGAGGGGCTGGCCGATCAACACGGTGCCCGCCGCATCGTGTACCGTCGCCGCCATCTGATATGTCCCGCCGATCATGTAGACCGAATCAGGTGACACGGTGATCAACGCGGGCGTGCCGGTGGAGGACTGGCCGGTCGTGAACGGCACGGTCACCCCCGCTTCGAGGGCCTCGCCGTCAATGCCCCTCACGTCTCCAGTGACGCCGAAGACGTAGTCGGTGTTCGGCTGGAGCGGGGCGGCCGCTGTGAACGCCGCGACCGTGCCGCTCCCCTGGACAAGGCCGACAGTGCCCGCGACGGCGGTCGAGGCCTGGTGGAGCTGCACGGAAGACGTGGTGAGCGTCGCGCCATTGATCGGCTCGCTGAACACGACCACCACGCTCGCGTTCAGCGGCTGGTCGCGCTTGCCCGGACCGGGATCGGTGCGGATCACGACCAATCGCCGGATGATCGGGACCACGGCTTGCTCCATGTGCACGACACTGCCTGCCCCGTCACGGACGACGATGTCCACGGTGTCTCCGACGCGAGCCGTGACCGCCACCGGGTCGAAGCCACCGTCCTGCACGTCTGTCGTCACGGCCGCGCTCGACTGGAGAGCGCGCACGGTAGCCGTCACGCCTCCGGGCGCTGTTCCCGGAAGCAGTGAGGCGTACACGACCGTGTCTGCGCCGGCCGCGCTGGCGGCGGCGACGGAGGCGGTCGTTTGACGCCGGGCGCTTGCCGTGGGGGAGGGCATCGGGTTGGACAGGATCAACCGTGGCGTGGAGACGGGCCCTATGAAACCCTGGTCGCCGCCGCACCCGAACAGCAGGCCGAGCAGACCGAGCAGGACGGGCTGCCGCCGCTGGCTCACGGCGTCCGCTCCGCGCTCGCCCCACCGACGCTCACGAACCCCGCCCAATAGAAAGGATGTGCCGTCGCGGGTGCCGCGAGGAGGGCTCGTTGCGCGAGCGCCAGCGCACGCGCGGCATCATCCTGCGCCTGGTAGCCCTCATAGAACCGCTCCATCAACGCCGCGCTCGCCCAGTCGTCCACCGGCCACAGCGTCGCCACCACGCGCGCGGCTCCAGCGTGGAGGAACGCGCGGGTCAGCCCGACCCAATCGTCGCCCGCGGGCACGTCCGCCAGGGCGCCGGAGCCGAGCCCCGTCTGGCACGCCGAGAGCACGACGAGATCGGCCACGAGGCGCAGCCCGAACACTTCGTGCACCTCGAGCCGCCCGTCCTGCTCGCCTCCGGCAGCCAGGTCCATGTACGAGAACAGGGGATTCTGCTTGTTGAGGACCCCGTAGGTCGCGAGGTGGAGGATGCGCCGTCCCGGTGCGTCGCGCCGGAACGCGGCCTCGGTCGCGGCCTGGCCGATCAGGACCTGCGGATCCGCGCCACCCAGCCGCCCCACCGCCGCCACCTCCCGCCGCGAGGCGGGCAACGCGTCGGTTCTCGGCGCGAGGGCGAGCACGCCGGCGGCGCCTCCCGTGCGTCGATCGCCCAGCGCGAGCCACACCGACGCGGATGGCGTCAGCGCGACGTCGTACCGCTCGATCAGAAACCGTCCCCGACCGGCACCGCTCACGAGCGCGGCGAACGGCAGGTAGTGCAGCTCCGCATGGGGAACGAGGATCAGTCGTGTCTTGTCCGCGAGGAGACCGGTCTCTTCGAGCGGGGCGACGAGATACTGGTACAGCTGCCGCAGCGGAGCGCGCCACAGCGAGTCCTCACCCTCTGTCCCCCTCTCCGCTACGCGGAGAGGGGGGACGAGGCGGTGAGGCAGCAATGTGCCCCGCGCGAACTCGACCAAACGAGCGAGGTGATGGCGCCTGACGCCCAGGTCCACGGCCGCGACGGTGTCGCGAGTGATGACGAAGGCCAGGGAGCCGGAGTCGCCGACCAGGTACTCGACGAACGCGGCGTCGGGCGCGAGGCGCCGGGCCACGTCGCGCCAGGCGGCCGTCGGAGACGCGACGAGCATGGCGTGCCGCGAGCTGCGCTCCCGGATCTCGAGCAGCAACTCGGCGTACGCCTCCTGATTGCGAGCCAGCGCTTCGCGGGTGGCCGTACCGGTCGTCACGGCGCCAGGGTCGCGCAGCGCCGCTGCGTCCGCAGCGTCGAGATCGTGCGTCAACTCGGCGATGTGGCGTCGCAGATCCTGCTCCCGGACGACCAAATCGCCGGCCGTATCGGTGGGGGACGCCACCCGGCCGCGCTGCAACAGCTCGAGCATTTCGCGCGCGCGCAGCCGCTCGCTCGCCTCAAACGCGGCCGCCGGCAGCGCACGGGAGCGCTCGACGACGGCGAGCTGGGCGTACACGTCCCATTTATCGGCGAGAAACGCCGAGCGGCGCTCCGGCAGGGCGAGCGATCCGCCGGGCCGCTCGATGTCCGCGAGGGCGGCCCGCAGCTCACGCGCGGCTTGGTCATCGAGGCCCCGCGCATGCCATGCTCGCCCCAGTCCCGCGTGCAGCCGCCAGGCGATCTCCGGTGCGACGTGCTCACCGAGCCGGTCGAGCCCCGCCCGGTACAGCGACTCGGCAATGACGGGGAGGCCCGCTCCGGCGTCCAGATCTGCTCGCTCGCCGAGCGCGGCCGCGGCGCCGACGGGATCGCCCAGGCGCTCGAGGTCGGCGGTCGCCTGGGCCAGCAGGCGTCGGGCGAGGGCCGTGTCCCCACGTATGGCGGCGAGCTGACCGAGCGACACGCGCGTGAGCGCGGCGGCGCGCTGGTTCCCGGAGGCGACCTCGGCACGCAACGCCCCCTCGAGCATCGTCCCGGCCCGCGCGTAGTCGTCGCGCGCCAGAAACAGCAGGCCGCGCCCCTGGCGCGCCTCGGCCTCGCCCGCTGGATCGCCGGCCCGCCGGTACAGCAGCTCCGCCTGGCTGTACAGCCGGTCGCCCTCGGCGACGGTGTTCAGCTGGGCGGCCAGGTCGGCCCGCGCGAGCGCGATGCCCGCCTGTACGCCGGGCGGCGCGCGCGCTGAGTCCGCGAGGCGTTGGGCACGGCGCAGCTGGTCCAGCGCCGCCTGGAGCTCGCCTGCCGCTGCGAGCGCGCCGGCGAGCTCGCGCCGCACCGCGAGCGCGTCGGCCAGTGGCCCGGTTCGCCCATAGATGGCCACCGCCTCCTGCAGGGCGGTCCGCGCGGCGGGATAGTCGCCGCGTCGCAGCTCGAGCTCGCCGAGACCGCGCACCGCGTCCGCGGCGTCGGCCCATTGCTCGCGGACGCGCCACGTCGCCAAGGCGTCGCGGTACAACGCCTCCGCGTGCGCGAAATCGCCGGTCGCGGCCGCGAGCGCGGCGAGGTTCACGAGATTGGTCGCGGCGACCTCGTCACGCCCGTCACGCCGGTTGAGGTCGAGCGCCGCCTCGAACTGGCGGCGCGCTTCGTCCGCATCTCCGGTGGTCTGCGCCAGCAGGCCGAGGTTGTTGTGATCGGCGGCGACGCCCCGTGAATCACCGATCCGCTCGCGCAGGCTGAGGGCCCGCGCGTACCCGTCGCGCGCGGCGGCGAGGTCGCCCCGATCGGCGCGGGCACCTGCCAGCGTCCCCACGGCATTGGCCTCCACGCGAATGTCCCCGACCGCGGCAGCCAGGGCGCGCGATCGCTCGAGATAGACGGTCGCGCTGTCGAGCCGACCCTCCCGGAGGAAGCCCGCGCCGAGGTTGCCGAGCACTGCCGCGATACCGGCCGTGTCGCTGATTCCCACGGCCCGGGAGAGCGCACGGCGCCAGATCGCCATCGCGGCCCCGGGACCCGCGCGGCCATAGGCCGCGACGCCGGCGCGCCGCAGGCTGTCGGCCCAGACCTTCGCCGCCCGCCGGTCCGGCGGCCACGCGACGAAGCGTGCGACTTCCCGCACCAGGAACGAATCGCTCCATGCCGTGGCGTAGGCGGCGGCCAGGCCTTGCGCTGCCGGCAGGTCGCCGCGGGCCAGGACCTGGGTGATAGCCTCCCGCACCGCGAGCGGATGGGAGCGGAGCTCGAGGACGAGCTGAGACTCGGGGATGCGGAGGGCGAGGAGGCGCAACGAGTCCGCGCCCGGTGACTGGGTAACGAGGGCGGCGAGCAGCAGCGATGGTCCGAGCACGGCGGTCATCGCCGGGCGCCGGGGGCGATGGAGAACCGGACCAGGTCGGACGCCGACCACCGCGCTACCCCGGTACGTGCCTCGACCTTCCACAGGTAGGGTCGCCCGGGCACGAGCGTGACCGAATCGGGGAGGGGGGCGCTCGTGTCCGCGACCTGCGCCTCGTACAGCACTCGCCCGCCGGCGTCGAACAAGACGACGCGGTAGCGGTCGGCGCCGGCCAGCGACGACCAGCGCAATGCGCCCGCCTGCGCCACTGTGCCGACAGGCGACAACGGGACGGGCTGCGCAGCCGGCGCCGAAGCCCCGCGGTGTCGCCCGGGGACGTCGTCCACCCAACGCGGCAACGCGAGGACGAGAAGAATCGCCGCGGCGGCGGCGGGCAGCCCGATCAGCCACAAGCGGCGCCGATCGCGACCCTCGAGCGCCGCCTGCGCGCGCGTCACGGCAGGGTCGGCGAGGCTTCTGGCGACCGAGGCCAGGATCCCGCGGCAGCGCAGGCAGGTGGCCAGGTGCGGCAGCACCGCTTCCCGCGCCGCCGGATCGAGCGTGCCATCGGCGAGCGCGGCGAGTGTGCTGTCGTCGAGGCAGTCGGGCGTCTCCCGTGCGGGAGACTCGAACCGATGCCGTAGCAGATCGAGCGGATCGGGATCGGTCACCGGGTCAATGCCCCTCTCGTGGCGCCGTTCACGCTGGTCGGCGATATGAGACGGTCGGGACCCGGACGACTGCTCACAGGTCGCCGCGATGGATCCCGACCTGAGCAAGCCGCGCCCGTACGGTCGCGAGCGCCCGGTAGGCGCGGTTGTGGACCGCCTTCCCGTTCGGGAGGCCGAGGACCCTCGCGACGTCCGAGGCCGGCAGCTCATCCACGATGTACAACTCCAACACCACGCGGTCCTGCGGGGTGAGCGAGCCCAACGCGTGCTCGAGCAGGCGGCGCGCGTCCCCTGCGTCTTCGGGTGGTACGTTCTCATCGACGACTTCGGGAGGCATGGGCGCCCCCAGCTCTCCGAGCACATGGCCCCGCTTTCCGTCGGTGACGGCGAGGTAGGTGGCCCGCAGCTCGGCGAGAAACCCCTTGAAGGAGAGCGTGGGTGCCTCTCCGTGGATCAGCTCATAGGCTTCGATGTGGCTGCGCTGGTCGAGGAAGACGTGCTCGAAGATGCGGCGCCGCAACCCTGGCAGCGCCGAGGCGACGGCGGAGAGCCGGCGGCGGCCGT
>QHUT01000089.1 GCA_003222055.1 Gemmatimonadota bacterium | reverse complement strand
GCCGCCGTCCGCGTACAGCAGCGCCGACCCGAAAATGCCGAGCACGATCATGAGGCGGCGCGGCGACAGGCCTCGCGCCACCCGGCTGCCGTTCACGAGCGCCATCAAGGCGAGCACGCCCCCTTCGCCCTTGTTGTCCGCCCGGATGATGACGACGTGGTACTTGATCGTGACGACGATCAGCAGGGACCAGAACACGAGCGAGAGTACGCCGAGCACGTTGCCCGGTGTGACGGGGATGCCGTGGGTCCCGGAGAACGAATAGCGAATCGCGTACAGCGGGCTCGTACCGATGTCCCCGTACACCACGCCCAGCGCCGCGAGCGCGAGCGTAGCCAGATAGCGGCCGCGCGGGGCGGCCCGAGGCTCCGACGAGGGCATCACGGCGTCGCCGCTGGTGCGCGGCGCAGGTCGGCGAGGGACAGCAGCCAGATGGCGGTCATGATCGCCGCGGAGGCGAGGCACCACCGGCAGATCGCGTGCAGCACGAACAGCTCGATCGCGGTGAGATAGATCGTGAACGCGAACCCCGCCGTGGCGAGTGCCGCGAGCAGCACGCTCACGCGCCGATCCGACGCGAACCGGGGTTGCAGGCCCGCGAGCCCCAGGGCCAGGAGTGTCGCGTATCCGGCCACGCCGTACAGCGCGACGGGGAGACCGAGGAGGTCCGCGTAACGGCTCGTCTGGACGTACTCACAGCTGCCGGTCCCGCACTGGAGCTCCCCCAGCACGCCGAGCTTGTACAGCCAGAGATACGTCGCGACCAGCAGCCCCACGAGCGCGAGGAGCACGATCGCCTGACGGCGGATCACTTGTGCTTCTTGGTCAGACTGTCGACGAGTGCCTTGAAGTCGTCCGATGCGGAGCGCCCCTGGTAGGGGCGTCCGTTCACGTAGAAGCTGGGCGTGCCCTTCACGCCGCGCGCCTCACCCTCCTGCACGCTGGCCTGGACTCGACCGGCGTAGCGCTGCCCGTCCATGCAGGCGTCGTACTTGTCGAGGTCGAGACCGAGGCCGCGCGCGAACTCGCGGAACAGGCCGCGCGGGTTCTTCGCCGTCTGAGCCCACTGGTGATTGGTGAACAGCTGGTCGTGCATCTCCCAGAACTTGCCCTGCTCCCCGGCGCACTGGGCCGCCAGCGCGGCATAGCGGGAGTACGCGTGCGTGGGGAGGGGAAAATCGCGGTAGCGCCATCGCACCCTGCCCGTGGCGATCAGCTGCTCGCGGATCACGGGCATCTGCACCGTCGCGAACGACGCGCAGAACGGGCACTCGAAGTCCGAATACTCCGTGATCTCGATCGGAGCCGAGTCCGACCCCAGCGTGTATCCCCGGAACCCGTCCGCCGCCGCGACCGGAACGGGTTCACTCGGCACCGGCGCCGGCGTGCGCTGCGAGCCGTACCACAAGACTCCGCCCCCGATCACCGCCACCCCCACCAGTAACAGGTAGAACCCCTTCATTCGCCCGGCACCCTCCTCCACGGTTCGTCGTCCTCGTCGTCGTCGAATCCCGCCCGCGCCTCGCGCGCCTCTCGCTCCGCCTCGTCCACGATGCGGCGGCTCTCGGCGACCTCGGGCGTATCATAGGTCAGACGCACTTCATAGTGAAACAGCTCGCTGCGCGTGTTTCCCATCAGCTTCTGCAGCTCCGGTACCCGCTCGAGGAGCTGCCCGGCCCGGTCGAGTGCTCGAATGCGCTCGGCGAGGGCGCGCAACATCGCGAGCAGGCGCTCCGCCCGGTCCGGGCCGTATACTTCGTCCGAGTGATCGCTCATGTGCCTGCCTTGCGTGAGATGTCGGGTCCCCGCGTCCAGCCCCGCACGGCCTTCCCGTTCATGATAATACCATGCGCCGGGCCCGGACGTCCGCCCTTTGCGCCGTCTCACGCGCTCTATTACATTGAGCGACCCAGCCGTCCCGCGCCCCCCCCTTCCCGGTCCTGACATAGAGAGGAGCACCCAGAGGCATGGCCAAGAAACGTGCGGAACCGCGAAGAATGTCCACTCCCACCCCCTTCGAGCAGGCCCGTGACGAGTTGTTCTCCCACATTCTCCGCTGCGGCGTATTGGAAGCCAGCGCGGAACACCAGAAAGAGTGGTTCGACGACACCATGCTCTATCTCGCCGACCGCTACGACGGCCTGGACGAGCCGCAGCTCACCGAGCTGCGCGTCCTGGGAGAGCGCTACTGCCGGCCCGTGGTGGCGCGCAGCGCGATCGTGGCCGCGAGCGTCTGAGGTCGCGCCGCTCTACCACCAGGGCGGAAACCGGCGGAAGCGCCGGCCCAGGGACAGCCGCACACCGCCGCCCAAACCGAGCTCCGCATACCACCCCCGGCGGCGCCCCGGTGCCGCCTCCACGCCCACCAGCGCCGTGAGGTAGCCGGCGCCGCGCTCCCCCTCGGCCCCGAAGAAGGCCAATCCCAATCCTCCGTATGGCCCGGGGCTCGAGCGGTCGCCCGGGCGGAGCAGCAGCTGTGCGTCCGCGGCCACGCGCACGCCGGCCGTGCCCCGATAGTCCCCGCCCGCCAGCGTGACGGAGAAGCGGCCCTGCCCTCCGGGGCGCCGGGCGATGACGAGCTCGGGACCCCAAAAGGAGCGGTGCGCCAGCACGACCGTCGCACCGACGCCTGCTTCAGTCGCGCTGAGGGCTTGCGCACCCGCCGGAGTGGCCCCGAGAGCCGCGCCGGCGGCGAGGGCGGCGGCACCCGCGAGCCTTCTAGCGAAGCGCGACGTCGTAGGTGATGTGGATGTCGGAGGCGAGCGACGCGACCACGGAGCAATACTTCTCGAGGGAAAGGTCGATCGCGCGGCGCGCCCTGCCTTCGTCGGCCCCGTCCCCCGTGACGGTGAACACGAAATGCAGCGCGATGAAGCGACGCGGCTGCTCCGCCCGACGTGTGCCCTGCACCAGCACCTCGAGCCCCCGCAGCGCAACGCGTTGCTTCTGGAGGATCAGCACCACGTCGGACGCGGTGCAGGTTGCAGCGGCGACGAGCAACAGTTCCACCGGTGACGCGGCGACGGCGCTGTTGCCATCGACCACGACCGGCGGGCGTCCGGGCGCCCCCGCGTCGAACTCCAGGGCCTCGCGCCAGCGCATGGTGATCTCCGCGACGTTCGCCGCCACGTCAGTTCCCCCGCCGCGTCGTGAGTCCCGCGTAGAGGCGGTTGTGGCGGAACCCACCCATGCCGTGGTATTCGAGCAGCCAGTTGAAGGTGGATCGATAATGCAGCTCCACGCCCACGACCACGTTGAGCCACACGTCCGGACAATCGGGATCGGTACCGCAGCGGTCGTGCCCCACCAGGCTGAAGCCGCCGCCGGCGTACGGCGTGGCGGCCTGTCCCTCGCCGGTGAACCGGTAGAGCCCTTCCAGGCTGCCGACGTAGCTGTTGACGCCATTGAACACGCCGATCTCGCCCGACGGACGGAGTCGGAAGCGACTGGTGACGAGATTGCCGGCGTCGAGCGCCACCCCGAACACCAGCTGCGTGTTGCCGGAGAGGTCGATCCCACCGCGCACCCCGAACCCGAGCAACCCCAGCCGCGTGCCGCGCTCCCCGGCCGAGCGCACGGGCGGGGGATGGAACTCCTGCGCCGCGAGCGCCACGGTGCCGACCACGCCTCCGACCCCGAGTCCTACCCCCGCGAACAGCAACGCCAGCCACACGCTCCGCATCACGTCCCCCTGTCAGCGCTGTGCGTTCACCCGGGCGGCTGCCCGGCCGTAGTCCCAGATCGCATACAGGCCCACGGCCGTCGTCGCCCACGCGATCGAGCGCACGTGAGGCGAGGCGACGATGCAGGCCACCAGCGTCAACAGCTGCAGCACCGTGACCGCTTTGCCGCCGGCGCGCGCGGGCAGCGTCATCGGGTGCCGCAGCAGCCACGCTCCGACGTACCCCAGCGTAGCCACGATGTCCCGACCCAGCACGCCCGCGATCTCGAGGGGATGCAGCAGGTCGGCTCGGGCGACGGTGACGAGGGCGACGGCCATGAAAATCTTGTCGGCCGTGGGATCGAGCACGGCGCCGGCGCGCGACTCGCCGAGGCGGCGCGCCAGCATGCCGTCGAAAAAGTCGGACGCCGCGGCCGCGGCCACGATCCCCAGTTGCGCGGCCGGCCGGTGGACGAACGGAAACGCGGCCGCCAGCGGGAGTCGCAGCGCGGTCAGCAGATCCGCCCACGTCACCCACGGTTTCACTTGCCCCTCCCTCCGGCGCCCCATAGCTTCGTCCGCGTGAACCTGAATCTGCTGAAGCAGGCGGCGGTCTTCCAAGACCTGGACGACGGCGAGCTCGCCCGCATGGCCGAAGTGTGCCGCGAGCAGAAGTTCGCCGTGGGCCAGCACGTCTTCAAGGAAGGCGAGCCCGGCAACCGGTTGTTCATTATTTCCGAAGGAGAGGTGCGCATCTCCCGGACCATCCCCGGCTCGGGAGAAGAGGCCCTCGCCGTGCTCAAGCCCGGTGCCTGCTTCGGCGAGATGGCCATCTTCGACCGCTCGGAGCGCTCCACCGACGCCATCGCCAACACCACCTGCACCCTCATCACCATCGCGCGCTCCGACTTCGAACTGCTGCTCGACTTCAACCGCGACATCGCCTACAAGGTGCTGTGGTCGGTGGTGCGGCTGCTGTGCGCGCGGCTGCGGGTGACGAACGATAACCTTCGCTCGTTGCTCGCGATGTCGATGTTCTAGTGCCGTCGGGAGCAATCCCCCGAGAACGGGGTTCCATAACGCTACCGGCAACCCTGGCCACCCCCGGCCGAGCCCTCTTACACTTAGGCACCATGAGACGATACTCGTTGGCCCTCACCATCGTCGCGGCCGCCGCGTGCTTCGATGTGTCGAGCCCCCTGCCGCCCGTCTTGATCCTGAGCCCGATCCTCGATTCGTTGTTCGTGGGGGACTCGCTCACGGCGCGCGACTTCGCCTATTACAACAGCGACGGCCAACGCGCGAACCCCGGTCCCCTCACGTGGGCCGTCGGTCCGACGTCGGTGGCCACGATCAACGCCACGACCGGCGTCATCCACGGGGTCGGCAAGGGCATCGCGACGCTCACCGCGTCCGGCGGGCAGGCGACGGGAATCGCCCTCGTGGCCGTCTCGCGGCCGCTCGACCTCACCCTGCTCACGGACACGGTCGTGCTGATGCAGCAGGACACGTTCACCATCCCCTACGCGGTCAAGAAGAAGGACGCGCTCGCCACGGATACCGTCTGGTTCGACCCCTCCTCGAGCCCGCGGGTGACGATCAACACGGCGACGGGGCTGGTGACCGCCGTGACGTCGGGCGGCGCGGTGCCGTACGTCGTCCACCTGACCAGCGGCGGTGCGGACACGGTGTCGGACACCGGCGGCGTGGTCGTCCTCGCCCTGGCCGACACGAACTCGCCGGGATACTTCTTCCAGACGGCGTTCGGCACGGCGATCCGTCACGAGGGGGGGAAGGCCGTCGGCATCAGCTACCCCAGGCTGAACGGGACATTGGCATTCCAACTGGTCGACTCGGCGCTTTCGACTGACAGCACGCTGCTCGACCAGATGGTGGTGACGTTGAAGGACTCGGTGATCAGAGGGGATACGACGTTCGAAATCGACTCGATCAATCCGCAGGAGGCCTCGCCCTCCCGATTCGGGCCGCTCGACGCCTTCTGCGCCCCGCGCCGGCCCTGGGCTTTCTGGCGCAGCACGCACAACGTCACGCCGCTGTTCAGCATCTTCGCCTTTTCGCACGGCACGGACGTCGACTCGGTGGCCGGCAGCATTACGATCACGCAATTCGCGCCCGTGACCGGTGGCGCCGTGATCAGTGGCCGCTACCTGTTCAACGCGCAGCGCACCGACCTGTACAGCGACTCGCTCGGGCTGGAAGTCATTCGCGGGACGTTCGTCGCGCCGCTGCGCACGCGCTTGGACAACTGCTCGGGGTGACGTTCGACCACGTCTTCGCGGACCTGGGCGGCGTTCCGGCGAACCGCCTCACGGACGCGCAAGCCATTGCCGGGCTGCTCCTCGCCGCCGCCAACGCGGCGGGCCTGAACCCCGCCAGCCCGCCGGTCGTGACGCTCGGGCCACGCGGCCTGTCGGCCGCGCTGGTGTGCAATGGCGGGCACGTCGCGTTGCACGGCGAGCCGGATGCGGGGCTCTGCTTCGCCGACGTGGCGGGGATCGGGGGCGCGCGGCCGCAGCGCGGTCTCGACGTGATCATCAAACGGTTCGGCGCGCGCGAAGTGCGCGTCGACTCGCGCCGGCGCGGGCCGGTGACCAACGCCATCCTTCCGGAGAGCTCATGAACCAACTCACGCCGTACGCCGCGTTTTTCATGCGGCTCGCCGTCGGCGGCGTCTTTCTGCAACACGGCTTGACGAAATTCCACAACGGCATCCCGGCCGTCGCCGGGTTTCTCCACGGGATCGGATTCCCCTTTGCGACGATCTGGGCGGTGATCCTCATCGCGGTGGAAACGGTGGGCGCGCTGTGCGTGCTGCTCGGCATCTTCACGCGGGCCTGGTCGATCTGCATGACCATCGAGATGCTGGTCGCCATCTTCGCCGTGAAGGTGCCGCACGGCGGGAACATCGAGCTCGAAGGACTGCTCCTCGCCGGCGCCATCACGCTCGTGGCGCTGGGGGATGGGCCGCTCTCGATTGCCGTGAAACTGAAGCACAGCGGCACCTGAGGAGCGGACGGCCAGGGCCTCCCGGAGCGACTGCGTATTCTTGTCGCGCAGGGAGACCCTGGCCGTCCGCAGCTCAGTGGAGGATTCTCAACAATCCCGCGTCCGCGCTCCCCCGGATGAAGCTCTCCGGATCCGTAGTGGGAATCGCGACCCCGGTCTCTTTACGCCCCCGGTGCGCGGCCGCCGCCATGTACTGCTCGAGCGAGCCGCGCGCCCACTCCGCCGCGTCGTCCTTCATCTGGCGCACGATCTCCTCCCACGTGCCGACGTAGGTCGCGCCCCCGAGCGTGCTCACGCGGTGGACGTCGCCCGGCCCGGACCGCGCTTTCATGCCCTGCAGCTCCGTGAGCAGCGTCCCGAATAGCTCGAGCTGCCGCGGGTCGCGCAGCTGGCCGTCGGGCCCCATCGCCTCGATCTCCGCGAGCAGCAGGTCTTCGGGCGCGGCGTCCCCCGCGAGCTCGTCGAGGCGGTGATGCCAGGGCACCAGCTCCGGGTCGTCGTCCGGGAGGCGGTACACGCTCTTCTTCAGCTCGATCAGTCGCCAGAGGGCGAGCCCGTCGAAATGGTCCGCCGGCTGCGTGCGCTCGAGGTGAAACAGCGCCGCCTCGTACTCCCCCCGGTCGTACAGCAGGTTGGCGAGATAGATGCGCGCCTCGGCGTGTCCCGCGTCCAATTCCAGGGCTCGGCGCAGCCAGTAGAGCGCGCCCCCCTCGTCCGTGAGCCGGTGCGCCGCGTAGCCTACGCACGCCGCCGCCTCGGCCGAATCGGGATGCCCCGTGATGGCGACCTCGAAGAAGCGCCGCGCCTGGTCCAGAGCGGCTTCACGGAACAGCGCGCGCCCGACCTGCAGCATGAGGTCGTGGTCGTCCCTGAAACCCAGCGCGAGGATGCGGTCGAAACAGGCGACGGCGCCGCTCCGCTCACCGAACTTGAGCAGCACCTCCCCCAGCCCCGCCAAGGCGTCTTCGTGCTCGGGGTCGAGACCCACCGCTTCCTCGAACGCGCGGCGCGCCCAGACATACTCCTCTCGGGCAAGCCGGGCGTAGCCCATACCGACGTGCAGCTCGACGGCGTGGGGGTAGAGGCCCAACCCCTCTCGCAGGGTCTCGATGGCGTGGTCGTATTGTCCGTCGTTGTACAGCTGATGCGCGCGTTCGTCGTAGTCGTCGGAGCTCAAGAACGGTTCCGACATCGAACGGGCCCTCCCGGGAAGGTTGCGCTATGATATGACGGGCCGGGCGGTTACACAAGCGGCGGGCACGGGCTATCTTCCCGCCGATGTCCGCCGGTTTCACCGAGATCCCGAACGGCTCCGTCACGTCGCCGCGCGGCTTCAGCGCCGCGGCGGCGCACGCGGGACTGAAGGCCGATGGTGCGCCCGACGTCGCGCTGCTGGTGAGCGCCACGAGCTGCGCCGCGGCGGGCGTGTTCACCAAGAACGTGCTGCGCGCCGCGCCGGTGACGTACGACGCCGACCTGCTGGGGGAGCGCCCGGGCCGCATCCGCGCCGTCGCCATGAACGCGCGGGTCGCGAACGCCTGCACCGGCGCCCCGGGGCTCGCGGCCGCAGGCGCGATGGCCCACGCGGCCGAGCAGGCGGCGGGCCTCCCCGCCCGCACGGCGCTCGTGCTCTCCACGGGCGTGATCGGCGTGCCGCTGCCGCTCGAGCAGATCACCAGCGGCCTCCAGGCGGCCGCCGCGCATCTCACCACCGAGGGCGGCCCCGACGCCGCGCGCGCCATCATGACCACCGACACCCGGCCCAAGCATTGTGCCGTACGCTTCGAGACCCCCGCCGGCATGATCACGGTCGGGGGGATCGCCAAAGGGGCGGGCATGATCCATCCCGACATGGCGACCCTGCTCGCGGTGCTGACGACGGACGCAGCGGGCGAGCCGGCGGCGCTCCAGCCGCTGCTGCGTCGCGTCGCCGATCGCAGCTTCAACGCCATCTCGGTGGACGGCGACACCAGCACCAACGACACGGTACTCCTGCTCGCTGGAGGGGCGTCCGGCGTGGACCCCGCGCGCGACGGCGCGGTGTGGAAGGCCTTCGAGGACGCGGTGCAGCACGTGGCGCGCACGCTCGCGCTCGCCATCGTGGCTGATGGCGAGGGTGCCTCGAAGCTCGTCGAGATCCAGGTCGTGGGCGCGCCGAGCGAGACGGCCGCCCGAGAGGTCGGGCGCGCCATTGCACGCTCCGTGCTGGTAAAGACCGCGATCTACGGGGCCGATCCGAACTGGGGCCGGATCCTCGCCGCCGCAGGGACGGCCGGCGTGACGCTCGCCACCGAGCGCCTCTCGCTCCAGGCGGCCGCGGATGGCGAGTGGCTGACGCTCGCCAGCGGGGGAGCCGTGGCGCACGCCGACACAGGCGCCGCCCGCGCGATCTTCCAGCAGAAAACGATCCGCCTCCGCGTCGACCTCGGACTCGGTCGGGCGGAGGCGGTGGTGTGGACGTGCGACTTGACGCCGGAATACGTCCGGATCAACGCTGATTACACCTCGTAGCGCCGACTGCCTACATCTTGGTCTTGGTGGTGTCCTTGGCCGCGGGCTTGGCTGCCGGCTTCGCGGCGTGCTTCTTGGCGCCCTTCTTAGTGGACTTCTTGGCCGGCTTGGCCTTCGCTGTGTCGGCCGCCGGCGCCTGCCCCTGCATCGGGGACGGCTGCTGCGCCACCACGATTGCGGGAGCGGCGAGGAGCGCCAGCGCGAGGAGCGTGCGACGAATCATGTTGCGATACCTCCGGAGGTATGGGGCGAGCCACCCTGGCCCGCTTCACGGGTGAGACCCACGACTGGTGCGGCGCGTCACGCGGCGCAAGGCGCGGCGCCGCGGCGAGTGAGAACGTTCCAGTGTGGAACGGCTGCGCCGGGCTACGGAGGCGGCGGGGCCGCCGGCCGGCGGGCCCGAGCCACCGCGCTGCGCGTGGGTTTCGGGGACGGGGGCACGTTTGGGAGCTGCTGGCGCACCAGCGCGAGCGCTTCGGCATGCGTATGTCCGCGCTGCAGCTCGTGCGCCGCTGCGGCGGACACATCGAGCAGCCGCTCGCGCACCAGCCCCTGACCGATGGCCGCGATGATCAAGTCGGCGGCCGAGTCCGGGTCGAACTGATGCGCGGCAAGATCGGCGACGGCGTGCATCGCGGACGCCCGCGGTGGGCGCGGCAGCGCCGCGACCACGCGCTGCACCACCGGGTCGGGCAGGTCGCGCCGCAGTGCCCACGCCACGGTCGTCACCTCCCCGGGCGTCACCGGCGGCTCGTCGCCGGCCCGGATCAAGAGGTCGCGCGCAGCGCGCAGCTGGCCCAGGCTGAGCTGCACGGCCGCGACAATGCGGGACGCCGTGACCTGCTTCGCCCCGCCCTCCAGGGCTTTCTGTATCAGCGGCTCGGTCGGCAGCCCTTCCGCGACCGCCCGCTGGACCAGGGAGTCGAGCACGGGAACCGCCGCGCCTGGAACCCGGCCTTCGAGCCGCGCCCGAGCCGATTGAGCGGCGAGCGGCCCGGCGAGCAGCGCCAGGCCGATCCAGAGTTTCATCGGCGCGCCGGCCGCACGATGACGATGGAGTTCTCGCGCCCGAATTCGTCCGCCACCAGGCGCTCGGCGAGGTGGTCCGGCACCCAGCGCTCGCCGTCCACGACGAACATGTACTCGTACGCGCCGGCGGGAAGCACGACGGTCGCGCGCCACACCCCGTCCTGGTCGACGTCCTCGAGCGCGATCGAGCCGGGACGCCAGTCATTGAAAGAGCCGACCACGTGCACCGACTGCGCCCCGGGGAAGCGGGCCACGAACTGGGCGATGCCTTCGTGCTCGCCGATATCGGGACCCTCGTGCCCGATGGGGACCAGCGTCAACAGAGCCACCACGGCCGCGAACGCCAGGCTCCACACGGGGCGGACCCGGAACGTGAGCGCGCGCGGCGTCGCCAGCCAGCGCAGCAGCCGGCGCGCGCGCGAGGGTACGGGGCGGCGGATGAGCGCCATCACCCGCGATTCGAGGCTGGGGAGCGGCAGCGGCGCGCCGAGCAGGGCGACGGCCGTCACGAGCCGCTCCACCGACCGACGCAGTTCGGCCGACAGAGCCCCCGGGGCCAGCTCCCCGTCGAGCACCTGATGTATCCTCGGATCGATCATGTTCATTCGTGCTCCTCCAGCACCTGCAGCAGCGCCTCCCGAGCGCGGTGCACGCGCATCTTGAGCGTTGGAATCCGCTCCCCCGTCACCGCCGCCATCTCCTCGTAGCTCAGCCCCTCCACGTGCTTCAACAGGAACGCCTCGCGCTTCTCGGGCGACAGCCGCACCAAGGCGCGTCGCACCAGGGCGAGCTGCTCGGCGCGCTCGAGCGTGGCCTCGGTGTCCGACGGATCCGCCACGGGCGGCGCTTCGTCCAGCGACACATCGGCGATCGTGCGCCGCGCCAGATGGCTCTTGCACCGGTTCGCCACGATGCGATACAACCAGGTGCGCAGCCGCGCCGGCTCACGACAACTCGCGAGGTGGCGATAGGCCCGCACGAAGCTCTCCGCCACGGCATCGGCGGCGGCGTCCCGGCTGCCCAACATGCGGGCGGCGAACCGCAGCAAGCCGGCCTCGTAGCGACGCACCACGAGTCCGAACGCCTCGCGGTCGCCGCCGAGCACACGAGCCACCACCTCCGCATCGGAGGAGGCCCCCGTTACATCCATATGACCTGCATGGAGATCAGGGCGTCACGCTAGCACCGGCGCCGGGTCAAGCGCCAGCGGCGGGAAAAGACTTGGAGCGTTGCGGAAGGGAACCGGATCAGCGGTCCCGCAGGTAGTCTTGCACCGCCGCGAGATAGGTGGACGCTTGCAGCCCTTCCCCCGCCACCGCGCCCGCGAACGTCGCGAGAGTGGCCTCGGCGCGCCGGCGGTATTGCGCATCCCCGGTCACCCGGGCAAGCCGCAGCAACGCGCGCGCGGCGGAAGCGTTCGCTCCCGGCATCAGGTCGTCGAGCACGGGCTTGGCGCGCTCCGCGAGAGCGGGCGCGGCCGCATCGGTCGCGGCCGCGTCGAAGTAGCCCGCCGCGCCCGAGTCCGCGAAGTCGCGCTGCAGCACCGCGGCCAGGTCTTGGGCCACCGCGAGGTAGCGCGCTTCGCCGGTGGCGCGATGCGCCGCGAGGCAGGCCCACACGACCTGGACCTGGTCCTGCAGCAAGGCCCGCGGCGCGGAGCTCGGCCCCGCGACGTGCCGCACGGGGCGGCGCGGGGCATAGACACGCCGCAGCAGGCTGTCGAGCGCCGCCTGTCCGCGCCCGACCGCCGCCTGATCCTCCATCGTCGCGCCCTCGTCGAGGATGGAGCCGATCACGTAGGCGTCGCGATCGGCGAAGACGGTGCGGTCGCTCGCACGGCCCACGTCGCCCGCGAGCCGTTGCGCGAGCGCGCGCGCGGCGTCGCCGTAGCGCGGGTCGTTCGAGGCCGACCACGCCGCGCCCAGATCGCGCAGCAGTCCGGCCCGCACGAGCTCAGGCGGATCGTCCCGGGCACCGACCGCCACCGCGGCGTCGCCCGAATCGACCATGTAGTCGACCACGGCCAGCGCCGGTCTCAAGTACGTCGAGTCGCGCGTGCGGGCGAAGACGGCGAGCAGCAAGTCCGCCGCCTGGGCGTAGCGAAAGCTCGCGACGCTCGCCTGCGCCCGGACGGCCGCCGCCACTGTGCCGCGCACCGCTTCGACCTCGCGCTCGAGCCCGGCGGCCTTGAGCGCCCCGCGACCCGGCGCCGACCGCCCTACGGCGAGACGCTGCACCAGCGCCGCGCGCCGCAGGATGGACGAGCGCTGCTCGCGGTAGCTGCGCGCGACCTCGGGGAGCAGCTGCTTCAGACCACGGCCCGTGACCGGATCGTCGAGCGGGAAATACGTTCCGCCGAAAAACGCCGATCCGTCGGGGGTCAGGAAGACGGTGAGGGGATAGCCGCGCAGGCCGGCCAGCAGCTGCACGGCCTTCGCGTAGCGCTGTGCCACATCCGGTCGCTCGTCGCGATCCACCCGCACGGGCACGACTAGGGAATCGATCATCGCGCCCAGAACCGCGTCGCCATACACCTCGAGGTCCATCACACCGCACCAGCGACAATCGTCGGCACCGACGTACAGCAGGATCGGCCGGTTGAGCCGCGCCGCGAGCGCGAACGCATCACGTCCCCATTGCTGCCAGCTCACCGGCTGATGCGCGGCCCGGGCGAGATAGGGCGTCGTCGACTGGGCCATGCGGTTCGTGAGCGGTCCGTGCTCCGACACGCAGCCCGCGGCGAGCAGCGCCACGAGGAAGGTCTTCGAGGTTCCCATGCTAGGGCGCTTGAGATACCCTGCGCGGTGTAGCGCCGTTCCCACGCAAGAAAAACGGCCTGGGGGCGCCGCCGGCGGAGTTCGGGCGTGCGGTCCCTCCCTCTCACGCGACGGTCCTTACCAGGCCGCGAATCGTGCAGTTTGAGCAGTTACGTTAAACGCCTCGATTGATACGCCGCAAGGTGGCGTTTCGTTCACGCCGGCGGAGGGGCTATAATTCGGGGTGGCCGAGACTCCCACCATCACCCCCAAGGCCAATGGACCCCTGGTGGTCCAGGGCCCGGTGCGCATCGTGACCCCCGACGGCCGAGAGCTGGCCGTGCCCCCCCGCAAGGACGGCAAACCGGCGGAAGTCGTTGTGCTGTGCCGATGTGGCGGCTCCGCGACAAAGCCGTTTTGTGATGGAACTCACAAACGGAACGGCTTCTCTGACGCCCCCCCACCGACCTCCGCTCCCACGATTTGAGCACAGCGTATTATGTTGTCACCGTCCCGGGGGGGTGACCCGGGGGAGCCTCCTCTGACCCCCACCCCATGCACCCCATCCCCCTGCCCCTGCCCCCGAACGGAGGAACGCAATGGCGAAGGCTGGAAAGGCCCCGATGGCTGCGGATGAGGGCTACTGTGTGAAATGCAAGGCCAAGCGGAAGATCTCCAACGCCCAACAGGTGAAGATGGCCAACGGCAGGCCGGCCCTGAAGGGCGTGTGTCCGGTGTGTGGTACGGGGATGTTCAAGATCCTGCCGCCCAAGTAGTCTTTCCCAGACAACCGACAAGGCGAGCCCCCGGCCGAGCGCGACCGGGGGCTCTTCGCTAGGGGGCGACGCGTCGCGTACCGTCGCCTTGGAAGGCATAGCGGAAGGTGATGCACGCCGTGCCGACCACGCGACAGTAGTAGGCGAGCAGCTCGAGCTTGGCGTATCTCCCGCCCGCCGTGCGCACACCATACACGTGCTGCTTCGACATCAGCAGGTGAGTGAGCATGCTGTAGGCGTACCACTTCCCCACCCCGGGATTTGTGGTGTCCGGCATCGCGGTGTTCTCGACGTAGCCGGCGACGGGCAGCTCACGCACGGAGTCGAACGGCACAGCACCGAGGTCGACGACGCCGCCCCCGGGTGCGGCGATCACGTGGAACCGGCGGAAAGCGATGTCCCAGGGGCCGGAGTCCACGGCGGCGTTGCGCCCGAAGTCGAAGCGACGCCAGCGATCGGTGGCCCCGGCATCCAGGGTGTAAGTCGCCGGTCCGACCAGCGAGTCGCCCACGCTGGCGGCGTGCGGCGCCGTGAGCGCGTACGGCGGGAACTCCGGCCGCGTGACGGAGCCGATCAGGAGGGCGATCACGAGCAACACGAAGGCGCCCCCCATCGCCAGCACGAGGATGGGCGGGCGGGCGCCCCCGGCGATCACGACTCGGCCATGAAGGGGTAGGTAAAGCTCCGGGGCGGCAGGAAGTTCTCTTTCACGGCCCGCGGGCTGACCCAGCGCACGAGGTTGAGCAAGCTCCCGGCCTTGTCGTTAGTGCCGCTGGCGCGGGCTCCTCCGAACGGCTGCTGGCCGACCACGGCGCCGGTCGGCTTGTCGTTCACATAGAAGTTGCCGGCCGCGTAGCGGAGCGCCTGGTGTGCCTGGTCCACGGCCCGCCGATCCTGGGCGAACACCCCTCCCGTGAGCGCGTACGGAGACGTCTGGTCGACGGTGCGCAGCGTCTCCGTCCAACGCGCGTCGGGGTACACATGGACCGACAGGACCGGCCCGAAGATCTCCTCGCACATCGTGCGGTATCCCGGGTCGTCCACCTGCAGCAGCGTGGGCTCGATGAAGTAGCCGTCGGCGTCGCGGGCGCCGCCGCCGAACACCACCTTGACCCCCGGCGCCTGCGTCGCGGCATCGATGTACGCCTTGATCTTGTCGAACGCCTTCCGGTCGATCACCGCCCCCATGAAGTTCCGGAAGTCGGCCGGGTCGCCCACCTTCACATCGGCGAGCATTTCGAGCATGCGATCCCGGACCTTGGGCCAGAGGGAAGCGGGCACGTACGCGCGCGAGGCCGCGCTGCACTTTTGCCCCTGGTACTCGAACGCGCCCCGTACCATGCCGGTCGCCAGCGCGTCCACGTCCGCGCTCGCGTGCGCCAGGATGAAGTCCTTGCCGCCGGTCTCGCCGACCAGGCGGGGGTAGGCCGCGTACGACGTGAGGTTCGCCGCGGCCTGCCTCCACAGCGTCTGGAACACCTCGGTCGAGCCCGTGAAATGGATCCCGGCGAACGCGCGATCGGCGAGGACGCGCTCCGACACCTGCGCCGACGGCCCGGGGATGAAGTTGATCACGCCCGGCGGGAGCCCCGCCTCCTCGAGCAGCCTCAGGATGAAGTAGTTCGAGAGCACCGCGGTGGCCGCGGGCTTCCACACGACGGTGTTCCCCATGATGGCGGGAGCGGTCGGCAGGTTGCCGCCGATCGACGTGAAGTTGAACGGCGTGATGGCGTAGACGAACCCCTCGAGCGGACGGTGATCGAGGTAGTTCCAGGTGCCCGGCGCGGAGAGGGGCTGCTCGGCATAGATGCGCTCGGCAAAGTGCACGTTGAAGCGGAAGAAGTCGATCAGCTCGCAGGCGGCGTCGATCTCCGCCTGGTGGGCCGTCTTCGATTGGCCCAGCATGGTGGCGGCGTTGACGATCGGACGGTGACGTGTCGCGAGCAGATCCGCGGCCTTGAGAAACACGGCTGCCCGCCGCTCGAATCCCCACGCCGACCAGTCGCGCCAGGCATCGCGCGCCGCGGCGATCGCCGCCTGCACTTCACCGGACCCCGCCTGCTGCACCTTCGCGAGGACGTGGTGATGGCAGTGGGGCATGACGACGTCAACGGTCGAGCCGGTGCGGACGTCCTTGCCGCCGACGACCAGCGGAATGTCGGCCTGCCGCGTCGACAGGTCCTTGATGGCCTTCTTGAGCTCGACCCGCTCCGGCGCGGAGGGCGCGTAGCTCAGGACGGGCTCATTCGAGGGGAGCGGGATTTTCGGGATGGAGTTCATGAGTGAAAAATACAGCGGGAACCGGCCGACGTTGATAGGTCAATTATGACGATCCATCCAGACACCCGCATCGGGCATGTGCATCTGACCGTGGCCGACCTGGACCGCTCGGTGCGATTTTACCGGGACGTGCTGGGCTTCGACGTGAGTACGCGCTACGGGTCGGACGCCGTCTTCCTCTCGGCTGGGGGCTACCACCACCACATCGGGCTCAACACCTGGGCAGGGCGCGGCGCCCCGCCACCGGCCCCCGGCACGACTGGCCTCTACCACTTCGCGATTCTCTATCCGCACCGGAAGGCGCTCGCCGTGGCCGTGCGCCGCCTGCTCGAGGCGGGCGTCCCGCTCGAGGGGGCGGCCGATCACGGCGTGAGCGAGGCGATTTATCTGCGCGACCCAGACGGGAACGGCGTCGAGCTGTATCGAGACCGGCCGGAGCCGGAATGGCCTCGAGCGGCCGACGGGAAGCTGGCGATGCATACGAAGCCGCTCGATCTCGAGAAACTGCTGGCCGAAGGCGACTGAAACGGGATGCGGGATGGGTCGGTGAGTCCTCGCATCCCGTATCGCGCATCTCGCATCCCGGTTCTAGTTCGGTCCCCTCCCTTTGACGAGCAAGCTGTCGCTGACCTTCACCGCCTGCACCGGCGTCGGCGTGGAGCGCTCGCCTCGCGGAATCATGCCGGGGAGATTCGCGAGCTCGAATGCCGATACCGCCATGACCGCCGTTGCCTGCATCAGGTCCGCCGGGATCGCCATGTCGTACGTATCGGACTGAGAGTGGTGGGTGTGGTTGTAGCCGCGCTCCAGCTGATTGAAGTTGAAGCCGGGCACGCCGTACGGCAGGAACGAGAGATGGTCGGTCCCGCCCTTGGTGCGATTCACCACGGAGTCGGCGCCGAGATTGGCGACGGGGGCGAGGATGGCGCGCCACAACGCCTCGAGGTCGGTACGGCCCTGGAGCGCCTGGCCGGTGATCGCACCGGTGCCGTTGTCGAGCACAATCACGGCCTGGATCGAGTCCGCTTCGCCGGCGTGGGCTTCGGCGTACTTGCGGGACCCGATGAGTCCCTGCTCCTCCCCGGTGAACAGCACGAAGCGGATCGTGCGCTTCGGCTTGAGGCCCGACTGCGCGATGATACGCGCCGTCTCGAGCGTGCACATCGCGCCGGTGCCGTTGTCGGTCGCGCCCGCGCCCAGGTCCCACGAGTCGAGGTGCGCGCCGACGATCACGACCTCGCCCGGATGCTCGCGGCCGGGAATCTCGGCGACCGTGTTCCACTGCGTGACCGAGTCGCGCGTCAGCGTGTTCGCGATGGCCACGGCGAGGCGCGGCGTCGTCCCCGTCCCGAGCAACCGGTCGAACAGCGCGAAGTCCTCGTGCGCCACGGCGAGCTGGGGCAGAGGCAGGGGCCGGTTGGGGGAGCCGCTCATGTTCAGCAGCCCGTGCTCCTTGCCGGCGTCCACCAGAATGCCGAGCGCGCCCGCGCGGTGCAGCAGGTAGGGGACGTCGTTCGCGAACTGCTGCATGCGGGCCCGAGTCGACGAATCCGCGTCACGGAACGGAGTAAACACGGTGCGGAAGAAATCGCGTTGGCGCGCCGAATCGGCGGCGGTCATGGGCGGGCCGTCGTTGTTCCACACGAGCGATGGCACGCGGGTCATGACCCACGCGCCCTTCACGCGGTGACGGTAGAGCACGAAGCTGTCCGGCGTGCTCGCATCGATGCGGACGACCGGTCCCGTGACGGTGGCGCCGCCCGTGCCCGGCGCCCACGCCCAGCTCGCCGCCGTGACGTCGTGCGACCGGGGCGCCGTCAGGCGCACGCGGATCGACCCCCGCGTCCATGTGCCCCCGAACTTCCATGGCTCGAGGTGCCCGTCCAGGCCGTATGCTTGGAAGCGCTCGAGCGTCCATTCGTTGGCGCGGCGCGCGGCGGGCGAGCCGGTGAGGCGCGGGCCGATGACGTCCGTCAGGTACTGGAGGTTCCCCATCACGGCGGAATGGCTCAGCGCTTGATCGACCAACGCCGCCGCTCCCGTGGTGTCGACGGCGAGGTCTTGCCCCGGGGCGGGAGCGGGATGGGCGAAGAGGGCCGCGCAGGCGGCCGCCGCCATGATGAAGGAGCGGCTCATGGTTGCGGATCGAGCGACCGCTGCGGCGGGATCGGCAGCGTGACGGTGACGGTCGTTCCGGCACCGACTTTCGAATTGACCGCGATACTGCCGGCGAACATGTTGCGGATCACGCTCTGTACGACCACCAACCCCATACCGCTCCCTTCACCGAATTCCTTCGTAGTGTAGCCGGGCTCGAAAATGCGCTCCAGGTCCTGCGGGCGGATGCCGACGCCGCGGTCCTCCACCGTCAGGCGCAGCGAGCTGGCCTCCTGGACCAGCCCCACGCGGATGGGCGCGGGCTGTGCCGCGCTTGCGTCGGCGGCGTTGCGGATCAGATTCACGAGCAGGTCGTACAGGGCGTTGGGGTCGCCCTTGAGATACACGGTCTCGAGCGTGGAGTCGAACTCGAGCGGGATCTTCTTCTCCTTCAAGACCCGGCTCTCGAGCGTGCAACAGGAGCGGACCACGCGTACGGCGTCGAAGCGCTCGGAGCGCGCCAGGGCGCCGCGCGCCCGGTCCTTCACGGCGCGCAGGAAGCTGACCGACCGGTCGATGTCCTCGACCACCTGACCCAGCTCGTCGAGCAGCTCGAGGCGGCGGCCGGCCGCAACCTCGGTCCAGCGGCCCAGCGATTCCATGGCGAGCTGCAGCCCGGCGCGGGCCGCCGTGAGCGGGTTCGACAGCTCGTGCGCGATGATGCCCGGGAGCGTGGTGATGTCGTGGAGCGGGTCGGGCCGTGCCGGCGCATGGCCGGGCGCGGGCTCGCGCCGGTCCAGCAGGCCGAGGCAGAGGCCGGCGAGCTCGAGCGTCAGGCGCTCGCGGCTGCGCCGCTCCCGCCCCTCGGGAGGCGGCGCGGGGGGCTTGGTCCGGACCGGGGCGACCACCCAGAAGCCGTTCGCGCCGGTCATGCATCCGACCCACCGGCTGCCCTGCACGATGGCGATGTTCCAGCGGCGCAGCGTGGCGTCGACGTCCAGCTTGGTGGCGTGGTGCGTGGGGGCGGGGTCGCTCGACGCTTGGGGCTCGAGCTCGGCGCGAGCCGAGACTTCCCACACGGTGACGGGGCGGCCCCCGACGGCGACGCTCGCCTGGCGCAGGATCTCGCGTCGACCTTCGACGAACGGCTCCCGTTGCGTCACGGAGGCTCCCACCCGCACACCCCGTCCCTGGCGGCCCGCCGCACGCACGGCCACCGCTCACAAGAAGGATTCGCTCAGTCGTGGGGGCGCACCTTACATATGTGATAAACTGCACGGCCAGTCAAGTAACCGCGCCGTCTGACTTTGCCCGCGGTCCCGACCGGACATATTCTTTCCTTTTATGCTACGTTGTCCCCCAAGGAGCGAGAACCCCACATGACGCCCGACGACGCCCGGATCGCGCGCCCTCCCAGACCGCCCAGCCCGGCGCGGCCCGCCCCGCCGCGCGAGATCGAGGGCCCGCGCGACCGCGAGCGCATTCCTACGGTCGTGGTTCCCGACCACGACGATCTCGCCGTGCTGCTCGCGGATCGCGTCGTCGACGTGATCGCGCGCACCACGGCGGCGAGCGGCCGCTGCGTGCTCGGCCTGGCCACGGGGAGCACCCCGCTGGGGATCTATCGCGAGCTGATCCGCCGCCATCAAGCGGGCGAGGTGGACTTCGCGCGCGTGATCACCTTCAACCTCGACGAATACTACCCGATGGCGGCGGACAGCCCGCACAGCTACCGGCGCTACATGTGGGAAAACCTGTTCGCCCACGTGAATATCCGGCCGGAGCGCGTGCACATCCCCGACGGCAGCGTGCCGCGGGAGCGCGTCGCCGAGCACTGCGCCGCTTACGAGCGTGCCATCGCCGAGGCGGGCGGGATCGACCTGCAGCTTCTGGGCATCGGCAAGAGCGGGCACATCGGCTTCAACGAGCCCGGCTCCTCCCAGGACTCGCGCACCGGGCTCGTGACCCTCGACACGGTGACCCGGAAGGACGCGGCCGCCGACTTTTTCGGCGAAGACAACGTGCCGCGCGAAGCCATCACCATGGGCGTCGCCACCATCCTCGGGGCGCGCGAGATCGCCCTCATCGCGACGGGAGAGCACAAGGCGGAGATCGTGGCTCGGGCGGTGGAGGGCGAGGTGTCACCGGACGTGGCCGGCACGTTCCTGCAGCGGCACGACAACGCGACGGCGTATCTGGACCTGGCGGCCGCGGCCGAGTTGACCCGGATCAAGACGCCGTGGGTGCTCTCGAGCGTCGAGTGGACGCCGGAGCTGACGGAGCGCGCGGCGGTCTGGCTGGCGGAGCAGACGGGCAAGGCCCTGCTCAAGCTCACGGCGCGCGACTACGCGGAGCACCACCTGAGCCCGCTGCTCGCGAAGCACGGGGCTCCGGGACCGATCAACGGGCTCGTGTTCAACCGCCTGCGGGACAAGATCCGCGGCCGCCGGCGGCTGCCGTCCCGCAAGCCGGTGCTGGTCTTCTCCCCGCACCCCGACGACGACGTGATCTCGATGGGCGGCGTGCTGCGCAAGCTGTGGGAGAACGAGAACGCGATCGTCGTGGCCTACATGACCAGCGGAAACATCGCCGTGTTCGATCACGACGTGCGGCGCCACCTCGACTTCGTGAGCCGCGCCGCGGAGACGCTGGGACTCGATCGGGCGGCCGTGCAGCGCGTGCGCGGCCAGGTGGAGGGGAGCTTCGAGCGCAAGACGCCGGGCGACGTAGACCTGCCGGTGGTCCAGGACCTGAAGCGCATGATCCGGGAGTCGGAGGCCATCGCGGCGCTCGAGTCGGTCGGCCTGCCGCCGACCGCGGCCCGCTTCCTCAACCTCCCCTTCTACCGGACGGGTGAAGTGCGGAAGCGCCCGATCGGCCCCGAGGATGTCGCGATCGTGCGCGCGCTGCTCGACGAAGTGCACCCCGATCTCGTCTTCGTCGCGGGAGACATGTCCGATCCGCACGGGACACACCGCATGTGCAAGGCGGCGGTCACCCAGGCGCTCGCCGGCTACGACGGGGCCCGCCCCGACGTGTGGCTGTACCGGGGGGCGTGGCAGGAGTGGCCCCTCACGGAAGCGGACGTCCTGGTCCCGCTCTCCCAGGACGAGTTGCGGGCCAAGGTGTTCGCGATCTTCAAGCACCAGTCGCAGAAGGACACCGCGCCGTTCCCGGGCGCGCACGACGACCGCGAGTTTTGGCAACGGGTGGAAACCCGCAACCTGGAAACCGCGGCGTGCGCCGACCGGCTGGGGCTGCCCGAGTACTTCGCGATGGAGGCCTACCGAATCGTCACACCGGAGGAGGCCGAGCCATGAACCCGATGACCATGCGAGCGTTGAGTCTGGCGGTGGTGGTGGCTGCGTGGACCGCGATTTCCGAGATGGCGAGGGTACCCCTGTCGTTGTGGCCCGCGATCGTGGCGCTGGGATGCTCGCTGGCCGCGGGCGGCGGGATTCCCGGCCTGCAGCGCACGCTCGCCGGCACGATTTCGGGCGTCGTCTGGGCGCTCGTCGCGCACGCCGTCTCCCGGGCGTTGGGCGGTCAGGACCTCGTCCAGGCACTGGTGGCCGGCGCCGCAGCGTTCGGGATGGTGCTGCAGGCGCGGGTTCCGCTCCTGTCCTACACGGCCGGCGCGTTCGCCGGGGCGGGCGTCGCGATGGGGCTCCGGGCCGTCAGCGTGCAGGGAGGCGTCCGCGTGGCGATCGCTCTCGCGGTCGGGGCGGTGCTCGGCGTCGCCGCGGAGCGGATCCCGTCGCTCGTGGCGTCCCGACGTTTGTGACCGAGCTGCGGGACGCCGAAGCCCGGGCCGCCTCGCGGCGCCTGCTCGCGACCAGCGAGCGGGAGTTGCAGCGCATCGTGCTCGACATGCACGACGGCCCGGTACAGGACATCTTCGCCGCGTTGTCCCAGCTTCAGGTGCTCGAGCGTGCGCTCGCCGGGGACCCATCGTCCCAACAGCGCTCGCGACAGGCCGTGCGTCTGCTCGAGCGTGCGCTGAGCGAGATCCGGAACTTCATCGGCGCGTTCCGACCGCCGGGGTTCGAGCGTCGCGCGCTGGGCGAGATCATCGAGGGCCTCGCGGTCCAGCACGAGACGCTCACCGAACAGGGCGTGGAGCTCGACCTCCCCGACGACCTCGGCGACTGCGCGCTGCCGACTAAGATCGCGATCTACCGGATCCTGCAGGAGGCGCTCGCCAACGGCCACCGCCACTCGGGCGCCTCCGAGCAGCGCGTGATCGTCGAGCGGCAGGGCGGGTCGCTCGCCCTCACCGTGTCGGACCGGGGCCGCGGCTTCAATCCGGCGCGCGTGCTGGCGCGGGAGGAGGATGTGGGCGTGGAGGGCGGACATTTCGGCCTGCGCGGCATCCAGGACCGCGTGGAGATGCTGGGGGGCACGTTCGCGCTCGAGAGCGCGCCCGGGCAGGGCACATCGCTCACCGTCACGCTGCCGGCGGAATGAGAGCCCTTCGATGATCCGCGTCCTGCTGGCGGACGACCACGCCATCGTACTCGAGGGCCTGCGCGCCCTGCTCGACGGGGAGCCCGACATCACGGTCGCCGGCTGGACCACCGACGGCACCGAGGTCGTGAAGCTGGTGCAGCAGCACAAGCCCGATGTCGTCGTGCTCGATCTCGAGCTCACGACGATCAAGGGCACCGAAGTGCTCGCCGCCCTCCGCGACCGCCCCACGCCCCCCAAGGTGCTCGTGCTGACCGCGTACAACGACGGCGAATCGCTCCGCTCGGCCCTCGACGCCGGCGCGGACGGCCTGGCCCTCAAGACGGAATCGCCCCAACAGACGCTGACGGCGATCCGCCAGGTACACGCGGGTCAGCTCGTCTTCCCCCAGGCCGCGCGCCGCTGGATCGAGGGACGAGCGGCCGGGGCGCCCGGCGACTTGACCCCCCGGGAACGCGAGGTCTGGACGCTCGTCGCCGGCGGACTCACCAACCCGCAGATCGCCGAGCGACTCGGCCTCTCGGACAACACGGTGAAGTTCCACGTGCAGCATCTGTTCTCGAAGCTCGGGGTCAAGAACCGCACCGAGGCGGCCCTCAAATACGCCCACGGCCGTTAGGCCGAGCGGCACCTTGACAAGGTGCCATTTCGGCGGGACACTGGAACCTCCACCACCGACCAGAGGGAGTTATGACCGCTCCTGCGCTCGCCGTGAAGGATCTGCGGCGCGTCGTGATCGCCGCAGCCGTCGGGAACGTGATCGAGTGGTACGACTTCTACATCTTCGGCAGTCTGGCCGCGCTCCTGTCGGTGAAGTTCTTCGCCGCAGGCGCCTCCGGGAGCGCCCTCATCAAGACGGTCGGGACGTTCACCGCCGGGTTCTTGATCCGCCCGTTCGGAGCCTTCGTGTTCGGCCGCGTGGGCGACATCGTCGGCCGGAAGTACACTTTCCTCATCACGCTGAGCGGCATGGGCCTATCGACGGCTCTGATCGGCCTCGTGCCGAGTTACGCCAAGATCGGCGCGACGGCCGGGATTCTGTTGCTGTTGCTCCGCCTCATCCAGGGCCTGTGCCTCGGGGGCGAGTATGGCGGCGCCATCACGTACGTGGCCGAGCATGCCCCAGACGACAAGCGGGGCTACTACACCGGCTGGCTCCAGACGTCGCCGACGCTCGGGATCGTGGTCTCGCTGGTCGTCATCATCGTGACGCGCGAGATTATGGGGACGGAGGCCTTCAACGCGTGGGGCTGGCGGATCCCGTTCCTGCTCTCGCTGCTCATGGTCGCGATCGCCATCTACATCCGGCTGCAGCTGCAGGAGACGCCGATCTTCCAGGCCATCAAGGCGAGAGGACAGACGTCCGCCAATCCGTGGCGCGAGGCTTTCTGGAGCGAGAACATCCGATACGTGCTGATCGCCAGCGTCGTCGTGATCGGTGAGGGGGTCGTGTGGTACAGCGGCCAGTTCTGGGCGTTGTATTTCATCCAGCAGGTGCAGAAGCCCGACGTCCTGCACCCGGCCATCATCACGGGCGCGGCGCTGCTCATCGCGACCCCGTCGCTCATCTTATTCGGCTGGCTCTCGGATCGCATCGGCCGGAAGCCGATCATCCTGGCCGGGTTCTTCCTGGCGGCCGTCACGTACTACCCGCTGTACACCGCACTCGGGAACGCCGCCAACCCCGCCAACGTGAACTACCCGCTGGCGATCTTGATCGTCGCGATCATGGTCTCGTATGTCGGCATGGTGTACGGCCCGATCGGCGCATTCCTCGCCGAGTACTTCCCGGCCCGCATCCGGTACTCGTCCGTGTCGGTGCCATATCACATCGGGAACGGCTGGGGCGGCGGACTCGTACCCGTCATCACGACCGCGGCGTACGTGTCCGCGCAGACCGCCGGGCTATCCATGTCCCAGAGCCTGGGACACGCGCTGGTCTATCCCATCACGGTCCCGGCGGTCGCCTTCCTGCTGAGCCTGTTCCTGATGCCGGAGACGCGGAAGATCAGCATCTGGCAACCGGCAGAGGTAAGGGCAGGCGCGCGGGGCTGAAAACATCAGGCGCGCAGAAAACCGTAGGGGCGCAGCCTGCTGCGCCCCTACGGTTTTTTCACACCCTCGCATCACTTCACGATCGTCAGGCCGTGCGGCACCCCGCCCGGGAAGACGTAGGCGTACAACAACACGATCACCCCGACGATCGCGCCCAGCGCAATGGAATGCCAGAACACGTGCCGGAAAATGGTGCCTTCGTTCCCCACCTGATTCGTGGCCGACGTCGCAACGGTGATGGACTGCGCGTCCACCATCTTGCCCATCACGCCGCCCGCCGAGTTGGCCGCGCACATCAAGACGGGATCGAGCCCGAGCTGTTGTGACGTGATCCGCTGCAGGCTGCCGAACAGCGCGTTGGACGACGTGTCGCTACCGGTCAGGGCCACGCCCAGCCACCCCAGGAACGTGCCGAAGAACGGGTAGAACCATCCGCTGCGCGTGAACGCCAGGCCCAGCACGGCGTCGAGCCCCGAGTAGCGCGTGGTGTACCCCAAGCCGAGCATGAACGAGATCGCGATGACCGCCAGCTTCATCCGCTTGAGGGTGTGCCAGAAGATCTTCGCCAGCTGCACCGGCCCCAGGCCGAGCACCAGGCCGGCCAGGATGGCGGCGATGAAGCATCCGGTGCCGGTGGCCGAGAGCCAGTTGAAGTCGTAGCGCGCCACCTCCGGGGTCACTTTGGTCACGACCGGGGCGGCACGGCTGACCGCGTTGTGCAGCAGCGGCACGTCCCACACGTGGGTGGTCGCGCGGTTGATCGCGCCCTTGACCGCCGGCAGGCCCCACACCAGCACGGTCAGCGACAGGATCGCGAACGGCATCCACGCCTTGACGATCTGACCAGCGGAATGCCGATGCGCCGTCGCCGGATTGACGCCCGACGCCTGCTCGTCCGCGAAGCGCCATACGCGCTTGGGGCGCCAGAACCGGAGGAAGATCACAGTCGCGGCGAGCGACACGACGCCGCCGGCGATGTCGACCAGGTTCGAGTCCACGTGGTTGGACCAGAAGTACTGCGTCAGGCTGAACGACGCTCCGACCACGAGAATGGCGGGCAGTACCTCGAGGGTCTCACCCCAGCCCACCATCGCGCGCACCAACCAGAACGGCACGATGATGCCCGTGATAGGCAAGATGCGACCGATCATCGCGCTCAAGTCCGACTCCGGTAGACCCGACACGGCGGCCAGCGTATGCACCGGCGTGCCGATCGCTCCCCATGCCACGGGCGACGTGTTGGCGATCAGATTGAGTGCGGCGGCGTGGAACGGCTTGAACCCCAGACCGATCATGAACGCGCCCGCGATCGCCACCGGGGCCCCGAATCCCGCCGCCCCTTCGATGAACGCGCCGAAGCAGAACGCGACGAGCAGCAGCTGCAACCGGCGGTCGGCCGTGATGCCCGCCACCGATTCCTTCATGATCTCGAACTGGCCGGTGAATACCGAGATGTCGTACAGATAGACGGCCGCGAGCACGATCCATGCGATCTTCAGCACGCCGAACCCGACGCCGTACAGGAAGCTCATGCCGGCGAGCGAGGCCGGCATCCCGAAAACCAGCACGGCC
>QHUT01000015.1 GCA_003222055.1 Gemmatimonadota bacterium | reverse complement strand
TGTCCCTGCATCCGGTAATCCCACAGCGCCTCTTCCCAGTCGAGCCAGGGCGTGTGGATCTGACCCAGCTTGAAGGTGAGGGGGCTGCCCTGCGGCGTGTACGTGGCGAAGGCGTACTTCAGCCGGTAGCTGAGCGAGCCGTCGGCGTTGCGGTAAATGTCCGCGGTGACCCGCGTGGCGACGCCACCCGAGAAGCGGCCCAGGAGGTTCACGTACGCGCGCGTGACATCGAAGCTGTTGAGGTGGTTGACGGTGTCCTTCAGCTGATAGAGGTACTGCGTGTAGACCAGACCACCGACCGTCAGCTGCGGCGGCGGGGGGGCCTGCGCTGCGAGCGGAGCCGCGCCCGCCGCGGCGGCCACGACGGCCACGCCGAGCGCTCGACGGATAAAGGACGGCATTGAGGGTCTCTCCTCCTGCGGGAATGGTTTGTGGTGTGCGTGCGACATTGGGGGATAACGAAGCCCCGGCCCGTCACGGACCAGCGCGTGGGATGTAACAGGTTCGTAACGGGGCAGGGCGGCGCGCCTTGCCGCCTCTGGTACGCCTTCCTAGCGTACAGCCCTCGTGCCTACCGAACTGCCGGAGCTCGCCGTCGTCAAGGGGACCTGCTATCCCCTGTTCGCCTACGACATCGCGCAGGCGATCGACCTGGACGGTGCCGAGCGGCGCATCCTCGCGGGGACCGAGCGGCAGACCGTCAAACAGAAGCGTCGCGCGCCGGCGTTCTTCGAGTATCGGCCGGCACCCTTGCGGGTGTCGCTGCCCGCCCAGCCTCTCTCCCTCGGTTCTTTCAGCACCGGGCCGACCGTGGAGGTCTTGCTCTATGATTTCGGCGCGGTTTCGCTGAGCTACGCGGTCCCGATCGAAGGCCCACTCGCGGCGCTGGCATCGCTCTCGAACGAGCTGTGGGGCAACGAGCGGCTCCTCGCGGATTCGCGCGGCCACGTCGAGCGGCTCGTACAGACGCTCGGACCGGCGGCCGTGCGCCCCCAGATCGTGGATTTCGTCGAGGACTACGCGATCTTCGAGGTCGAGCGCTTCACGCCGGCGTGCGATGCCGCTACGCTCGCGGCGCAGCACGCCCACACGATCGCGCAGATCCTGCGCGCCGAGCCGCACCGGCTGTCGCAGCAGGAGATCGCCGATGCGACCTCGTCCCGACTGTCGTTCGGTCCCGACGACGCCACGTTCATCGACACCGACGTGACCCTGCTGTTCGATCCGGAGGGCGAGGACGTGCGCGCCGTGATCGAGTTCGCCAACACCCAGCTCTTGGAAATGCGCTACCTCGACCAGCAGCTCGACGACGCGCTGGAGCGGGCCTACGGCCTGCTGTCGCAGCGGCGCTGGTCGGCGCTGCGGGTGCCGAGCCTGTACGGCTCCGATCTGCGCGAGCTGGCGCAGCTGCAGCTCGACGCGGCCATTCTGTTCGAGCAGGTGACGAACGCCCTGAAGCTGATCGGCGAGCAGTACCTCACGCGCGTGTATGGCCTCGCCTCGCGGCGGTTCCATTTGGCGGACTGGGACGTCAGCATCACCCGCAAGCTGCAGACGATCGACAGCATCTACAGCCGGATGGCCGATCGCGCCGCCACCCGCCGCCTGGAGATGCTGGAGTGGATCATCATCGTGCTGTTCACCATCTCCATCGTCGTTTCGCTGGGACCGGCCCTGCTGCCGCATTGAGGGACGAGGGACGGGGGACGAGGGAAGGGTGCCTACGATGCCCCAGTTCGGTCCGGGAAGAAGATGCTCACGGTAGTGCCCTTGGCGACGGTGCTGCGGGCCTCGACGCGCCCGCCATGCGCCTCGACGAGGTGCTTGACGATCGCGAGGCCGAGCCCGGTGCCCCCCTCCTCGCGCGAGCGGCCGGGGTCGGCGCGGTAGAAGCGCTCGAAGATGCGAGGCAGGTGCTCGGGGGCTATCCCTGAGCCCGTGTCGGCCACGGCCACGCTCACGCCCCCCGGGGCGCGGTCCACCGACACCTTGATGCGGCCGCCTGCGGGGGTGTGCCGCAGGGCGTTGTCGAACAGGTTCGTGAAAATCTGGCGCAGCGCATCGGGATCGGCGCTCACGCCACGGGCGGCGCTGGCCGCGACCGTGAATTCGACCTTGCGATCGCGGCCGCGGTCGGCGAAGGCGGTCCATGCCTCGGCCGCGATCGCCGCGACGTCGGCGTCTTCGGGGGTCGGTTGCCAGCGTCCCGACTCGATGCGCGACAGGTCCAGCAGGTCGTCCACCAGGCGCTGCATGCGGTGCGCGTTGTTCAGGATGGTGCGGGCGAACGGCTCGGTTTCCTTGCCCGCGTCTTCCGTGGCGAGGGTTTCGGCGTACCCGGCGATGGAGGTGAGAGGCGTCTTGAGCTCGTGAGACACGTTGGCGACGAAGTCCCGGCGCACGGCTTCCAGCCGCCGCAGTTCGGTGACGTCGCGGATCACGAGCAGCGCGCCGCCGTTCGGCAGGGCTCGACCGGTCACGAGCAGCGCGCGCGCGCCCCGCTCGACCTCGTGCGGCTCGGCGTCGCCGCCGGCGAGCAGCGCTTGGACCAGGTCGCGCGCCGCCTTTTCGTGGAACAGGCCGGCCAGGGCGGGGAGGGGATCGTCCGACCCGTAGCCCAGCAGCCGTCGGGCGGCGCGGTTGAGCGTGACGATCGTGCCGCGCGCGTCCGCCGCGAGCACGCCGTCGGTCATGGTTTCGATCAGCGCGGCCGTCTCCTCACGCTCGCGGACCAGCTCGGCGAAGCGCTCGTCGAGCTGCTCGTGCATGGCGCGCAGGGCGACGACGTGCTGGGCGACCTCGGGGACGCGCGCGTCCGGGAACTCGGGCCGCCGTCCGTCGGCGATGGCGCGGGCGGCGGCCCCGAGCTGCACGAGGGGCCGGGCGACCTCGCGCGAGACGATCCAGGCGAGCGCGCCCGCGCCGAGCATGGCCGCGATTCCCGCGAGCGCCATGGCGCCCTGCACGGCGCCCACCTGCGCGTCTACCGCCGCCAGGGTCGTCGAGACGCGCACGATCGCGAGCCCCGGCGGCCCACCGCGCAACGCCACGTACATGCGGCGCTCGTTGGTCGACGTGCTCAAGCGTGTCCCGCGTCCCTCGCCGCTCGCCAGCGCCTGCTGGACCTCGGGGCGCGTGAGATGGTTCTCCAGCCCTCCCAGCGAAGCGCGGTCGAACTCGGTGTCGCCGCGCACCCTCCCCGTGGGGTCGATCAGCGTGATGCGGTGCGCGACGCTCGCGCCCAGCTGGCGCGCAAAGTCGGGCCAGCGCAGCGAATCCGCGGGCAGCAGGGCGGCGATGAGCAGGGCCTCCCGCTCGAGCCCGTGGGCGATTTCGTCCTCGAGATAGCGCCGCAGCAGCCGGTCGGCGGCGACGGCCAGGCCCGCCACGGCGAGCGCGGCCAGCAGGCTGGTCGTGACGAACAGCCGGGTGGCGAGCCTCACGCGCGGCGGCGAGGCCCCGAGTCGGGGCGCCGGAAGCGATAGCCGGCCCCGCGGACAGTCTCGATGTGATCGCCCCCTTTCCCGAGCTTCTGGCGCAGTCGCTGCACGTGCATGTCCACCGTGCGGGTCTGAATGTCGGGCTGGGCCTGCCACACCGTCTCGAGCAGCTGGGCGCGGCTCTGCACGCGTCCTTCCCGCTCGATCAACGTCGTGAGCAGCTTGAACTCGGTCGCCGTGAGCTCGACCTCCGCGCCGTTCACCGTGACCCGGTGGGCGTGGCGGTCGACCGCGATCGGCCCGGCGGTGACCAGCCCTCCGGGGGCGACGGCCGGTGCGGCGAGCCGGCGCAGCACCGCCGCGACGCGCAGCACCAGCTCCTGGGGCGAGAACGGCTTGGGGAGGTAGTCGTCGGCGCCGAGGGACAGGCCCTTGATGCGATCGGACTCGTCCTTGCGGGCGGTGAGCACGATCACGCCGAGCTCTTTCGTCTCCTCGCGGCGCCGCAGCTCCGCGAGCACGTCGTACCCCGACGCTCCCGGGAGCATCAGGTCCAGCACCACGAGATCGGGTCGCTCCTCGTGCGCCGCGCGCAGCGCGTCGCGCCCGCTCGCGGCCGTCGTGACCCGATAGCCCTCCTTCGCCAGGTGATACGCGACGAGCGCGGTGATGTCGGGCTCGTCGTCCACGACGAGGATGCGGTGGCTCGCGGGCTTGCTCACAGCGCTGCAAGGTAGCGCAACCCACTCGCGCTTCGCAATTTTCAGCGCACCATGTACCTGCTCCTGGCGCTCGTCGCCGTCGCTCAACAAGAGGAGTCGCCCTGATCCGCGTGTTCGTGAACGAGCGACCCGTGAGCGTGGCGCCGGGCGCACGCGTGCGCGATGCCGTAGAGCAGCTGGACCACGATCTCGCGGCGCTGGTCGGCCGCGGGGCGGCATACGTGACCGATGGCGTGGGCCGGCCGGTGGACGCGGGCGATCCGGTGGGGGAGGGCGGGGCGATCTTCCGCGTGGTGGTCAGCGCGCGCCAGGGCCCGCCGCTCCTCTCGAAGGAGCTGCTGCGGCGCTGGCCCAAGGCCGAGCTGCACGTGCACCTGGACGGCTGCCTCCGGCCTCAGACCATGCTCGAGCTGGCGCGCGCCCAGGGAATCCGACTGCCGGCGGACACGCCCGAGGGGCTGGCGCAGGCGCTGTCGGTGAAGCACGCGAAGAGTCTCGAGGAGTACCTGACGAAGTACGAGATCACGCTGTCGGTGATGCAGACGGCCGCGGCGCTGGAGCGCGTCGCCCACGAATTCGTGCTCGATGCGGCCGCGGACGGGGTGCGCTACGTCGAGGTGCGGTATTCGCCGTTGTTGCACCGGCCCGCGCTGACGCTGGGTCAGGCGATCGAGGCGCCGCTCGCCGGGATCAAGCGCGGTGAGGCGGAAACCGGCACCAAGGTCGGGGTGATCGTGTGCGGTATCCGCACGCGCTCTCCGGCCGAGTCGCTCGAGCTGGCGCGCGCCGCGGCGGAGTACCGCACGGCGGGCGTGGTGGCGTTCGACCTCGCCGGTGCCGAGCGCGGCTTCCCCGCGCGCGACCACGCGGGGGCGTTCGCGTACGCCACGCGGCACGGCCTGGCGTGCACCTGTCACGCGGGCGAAGGCGACGGCCCCGACTCCATCCATCAGGCCCTGCAGGCGTGCGGCGCCCGGCGGATCGGGCACGGGACGCGTCTCGGCGAGGACGCGGCCCTGCTCGAGTTCGTGGTCGAGCATCGCATCCCGCTCGAGATGTGCCTCACGTCGAACCTCCACACCCATACCGTCCCGTCGCTCGCCGAGCATCCGTTTAAGCGCTATCTCGACCGGGGCGTCGTTGTGACCCTGAATACCGACGGCCGGCTGGTGGACGGGGTCTCGCTCACCGACGAGTATTTCCTCGCCCACACGGTCGGCGGCCTGGCCCAGGAAGACCTCGCCCGGGTGGTGCTGAACGCCTGCGAGAGCGCGTTTCTTCCGGAGTTCGAGAAGGTGGCGTTGGTGTCCCGCGTGCAGAGCGAACTGGAGGCTCTCTAGATGACGTTGCGCCGTACGGTCGTGGCCTTCGCCGTCACATTCGTGTGTGCGCTCGCCGTGTTCACGCTGCCGCACTTTGCCTGGAACACGATCCAGGCGGCGGGGCGTCAGCAGCCCGCCGCGCCAGCGGCCCCGGCCCAGGCCACCTCGCCCGCACCGACGCCCGCTCCCGCGGCGCCGCGCAGCGCCGGCCAGCGTCTCACGGGCATCTTGGGGATCGTCTTCATCCTGGGTCTCGGGGCCGCCTTGTCCCGCAACCGGCGAGCGATCAGCCGTCGCGTGGTCGCGTGGGGCCTCGGGCTCCAGCTCGTATTCGCGATTTTCGTGCTGCGGGTGCCGTTCGGACAGACCCTGTTCGCCGCGTTGGGCGAGGCTGTGAAGAAGATCCTGAGCTTCTCCTACGTGGGGTCGGAGTTCGTCTTCGGAGAGATCGGCAAGCAGCACTCCAGTCTCGGCATCATATTCGCGTTCCAGGTCCTTCCCGCCATCATCTTCGTGTCGGCGTTGTTCGCGATCCTCTATTATCTGGGCGTGATGCAGCTGGTGGTGAAGGCCTTCGCCATCGTGATGAACAAGGTGATGGGAGCGAGCGGGGCGGAGAGCCTCAACGTGGCCGCGTCGATCTTCATGGGGCAGACCGAGGCGCCGCTCACCGTCCGGCCGTTCCTGGCCGGGATGACCCAATCCGAGCTCATGACGGTGATGACGGCCGGCATGGCGCACGTGTCCGGCTCCATCATGGCCGCCTACATCGCGTTCGGCATCGAGGCGCGCCATCTGCTCACCGCCGTGATCATGACCGCCCCGGGCACCATCATGATGGCCAAAATCCTCGAGCCCGAGACCGGCACGCCGCAGACGCTGGGCGGCATCAAGGTGGACATTCCGCGCACCGACGTGAACGTGGTCGACGCCGCCGCGCGCGGCACCACCGACGGGCTGTACCTGATGCTGAACGTGATCGCCATGCTGGTGTCGTTCATCGCGCTCGTCGCCCTGGCAAATGGCGCGTTCGCCTGGGTGCACGGCTCGCTCGCCTGGTTCCCGCAGGACATCCAGACCGTGCTGGGGTGGATCTTCAGACCCATCGCCTGGGTCATGGGGGTGCCGTGGCACGACGCGGGCACCATCGGTGGCCTGCTCGGGACGCGCATGGTGCTGAACGAGTTCATCGCCTACGCCCAACTGGGGCCGCTCCGGGGACAGCTCGACCCCGTGTCGTTCACCATCGCCACGTTCGCGCTGTGCGGCTTCGCGAACATCAGCTCGGTCGGGATCCAGATCGGAGGCATCGGCGCACTGGTACCGGACCGCAAGCACGACCTCGCCCGGCTGGGGTTCCGGGCGATGATCGCGGGGACGCTGGCCAACTTCTTGTCGGCGACGCTGGCGGGGATCCTCCTATGATTGCGGAATGCGGAATGCGGATTGCGGAATGGATGCGCGAGCTCTCGAGTTGATCGACCGGGCTACGGACGCAGTCGCCGCGCGGCTTGGAAGTCTTCGCCCGCGTGTCGCACTCGTTTTGGGCTCAGGGCTGGGTTCGGTCGCCGACGCGGTGCAATCCGCAATCCGCATTCCGCAATCCGCAATTCCGGGCTTCCCCGAGCCCGCGGCGCCGGGCCACAAAGGAGAGCTGGTCGGCGGCACGCTTGCGGGTGTGCCGCTCGTGGTGCAGAGTGGCCGCTTTCATTTGTATGAAGGTCATGCCGCCGAGGTCGCCGCGCTGCCCACGCGCGTCTTCGCGCGGCTCGGCGTGGAGACGCTCATCGTCACCAACGCTGCGGGCGGGATCCGCCACACGTTCCGACCGCCCACCCTGATGCTGATCGCCGACCATATCAACCTCATGTTCCGCAATCCGCTGGTAGGCCCGGTGGTCGAAGGCGAGGAGCGTTTCCCCGACATGAGCGATCCCTACGATTCCGGTCTGCGCGCGAGCGCGCGCGCCGTGGCGCGCGCCGCGGGTATCCCGCTGGAGGAAGGCGTGTACGCCGCCCTGCTCGGCCCCTCGTTCGAAACGCCGGCGGAGATCCGTATGCTCGAGCGGCTCGGCGCCGACGCCGTGGGGATGTCCACCGTGCCTGAAGTGATCGCCGCCCGCGCGCGGGGGATGCGCTGCCTCGGGTTCTCGAGCGTCACGAACGTGGCTGCAGGGCTTTCGGCGCAGAAGTTGTCGCACCTCGAGGTGCTCGAGGCCGGCCGGCAGGTGGCGGGTCAGCTGGAGCGGCTGATCGCGGGAGTGATCAAGGGGCTCTGACCGGCTGGTACACCGTCACATCGGATCCCGGGCAGAAGATCGCCGACACGGGCCTCGCGTCGTTGAGGAAGCGCCAGTCCGCTCCGTAGAGGAAGCCGAAATCCACCCGGTAGTCGACCGCGGTCACCTCGCGGACGGCCCAGGGCGGGTGCTCGACGCGAAACACGCCGAGCCCGCCGTCGCGGCGCACGCGACACGCCAGCACGCGCTCCTTGAGGTAGTGCGCCGGGCTGTCCGGCGGGGGGACGTGGGTGGCGCGCGAGCCCGCCATCGTGAGGTGCCACCCGAGCTCAGGCCGTTCGAGCTGATAGGAGGCGCGAACGCTCGACTCCTGCTCCTCCACGCGGACGCGGATCGGCGCCGTGCCGAAGGGCTCCCCGAACTTGAGCCACGCCACCGCGGCCA